>JAKABA010000257.1 GCA_021802115.1 bacterium
AGCGGACCTGCAGGGCCAGGCGGGTTCTGGTCTCACGAGCCGGCAGTAGGCGATGCGGAGCACCCGGATCGATTCGATGATGTCCTTGTGGCCTCGCAGTTAAGGGCGGACCCTGCCGCCGACCTGGCGCCGAGGGGATCGGACTTGCCCCGCTGTTGGCGCATCTGATAATTGGCGGAGTTGGCGGCGACCACCTCGAAGTCGTGGTCCCGGAGGTGTCGGGCTAGGCCCGCGCCATAGGAACCGGTGCCCCAGACGCCGACCCTCAGCGGTGGCTGTCTACTGGGGCGGCTGCGGCCAATCGCTCGCCGTGCTGTACAGAGCTCTGAGCCTGCACCTGGCAGCGGAGGCTACTGTCTCAATGGCCGGTGCCGAGCTGCACGGCTTTGACCAGCAGCAGAACGACGGCAACGACCAGGTAGCCGCGGAGTGCCCACATGGCGGCGGTACGGCCCCGGGACCATTCGGGCCGGCCCAACAGAGCCAGCGGTGGCATTCGCCACGTGTCACGATGTCCGGTGACGGCCAACGCGGGAACCGGGCGTTTGCGGCTGGTGGCGGCGTAGGCGACCGCGCCGGCGGCCAGGGTTACCAGCAGCACCCCGAACAATGCCACGGTCAGGACGGTGACGTTGACGGCCGGGAACATGGTGGTGACGACCAGGATGAGCGACAGGATAAGCAGCACGCCGATGATGAACGCGGCGATCGCGTTCAGCCATGGCCGGTTCACCCACGGACCCAATACCTCTTTGTCGTTGCACAGGAGAAGAAGGAAAACCGACGCCGAGGGTAGGAGCACGCCGGCCAGGGCCTGGACGGAGGTGGTGATGAGCCCGAGGGGGGCACCGGGGATGAGGACGATCCCGGCTGCAAGGGCGACAAGGCCGGAGAAGCTGGCGTAGAAGCCCGGGGCCTCGAAGAAGCTGCGGTGTAGGGAGTGGCGGGCGCCGAACATGTCCCCGAAGGCGTAGGAGGTACCGAGGGTGACCGCGGCGGCGCCGATGATGGAGGCGTTGACCAGCACGATGGCGTAGAGAGCGCCGGCGGTGTAGCTGATCTGGTGATCCAGCGCCCGGGCGACGCCTCCGGCGTCGGTAAAGTTCCCGAAGTAGTGGCTGTGCTCGAAGGCGAAGGCGCAGGTGATGATCATGGCCCCGGCGCCGATGACGGTGACGACCGAGCCGAGGACGGTGTCGGCCCGCTCGTAGTTGATCCAGCGGGGGGTGATTCGCTTGTCGATGATGTTGGACTGCTGGAAGAACAGCTGCCAGGGGGCGACGGTGGTACCTACGATGGCGATGATCAATAGGACCGACGTGGAGTTGACGCCTCCGCGGATGCCCGGCACGACCAGGTCGTGCAGGATAGGGGCGGCGTGTGGGTGGGCAAAGATCGCAAGGGGGATGACCAAGAAGTTGGCGGCGACGAAGACGAGCATGAACCGCTCCCAACGCCGGAAGCTGCCGCTGGCGGTCATGGCCACCAGGCCGACCGCAGCCAAAGGTACCGAGATGTACTTGCTGATGCCGAAATAAGACAGGGCCAGATCTACGCCGATGAACTCGGTGACGATCGTCAAGAAGTCGAGCAGGAACAGATCTCCAACTGAGAACCAGCCCCAGAACCGGCCAAAGCGCTCCTTGATCAGCCGGGCATGACCTACTCCGGTGACCGCGCCCAGGCGGACCACCATCTCCTGGTTTACCACCAGCACCGGGATGAGCAGGATCAAGGTCCATAAAAGGCTGGTGCCGTAGTTCTGGCCGGCCTGTGAGTAGGTCGCCACCCCGCCGGCGTCGTTGTCGCCGACCATGACGATGATCCCAGGCCCGATAATGGCAGCCAGGGTCAAGAGCCGGGCCCGCCAGGTGCGACGGGCACCAAGATCGTGCTGGCTGATAGTGCCAAGCGCACCGCGGATGTCCCCCAAGTGGGCCGTATCCAAGACCGCGCTAGGGCCGGTCTCTTCTTCGACGGTGTCGTCGGTCATGCCAATGGGACCTCCTGGGGAACGAGGTAGGTGGGCTGGTTTGGTAATCCAGGCGCCCACGGTCGGTCCCAGGCAGCCGGCTTAGCAGGCCGGGATTGGGATGGCTGGGGGCGCCGCAGGTTGGTGAGGTGACCCTCTGTCGGCGCTCAGCGATGCTCCTTGGTTGATCCGATATATCTAGTCGCCGCGACAACAGTCGGGCGGCCGACGGCCACACCAGGTGAGTAAGGTTGGACTGGGCCGACCCGATGGGCCGGCGTCCAGTCGACACCCCCTCGTTAGAGCTTTGGCACTGCCCGGCGTGGACCCCAAAAGGTCAGCCGCTTCGTTCCACCCCTTAGCTCGGGGGGGACTGTTCTGGCCCGGAGTGTCTCTCGACAGGTGGGGCCAGCGGCCTATGTCCGAACAGACGCCTCACCGAACGAGGTGCGACTGCGTCCAGAAGCATATCAAGGCGTAGCGATCCAAGCTGCGGCGCCATGCGGGTGAAGTTTCGGCGACCTGGCGTCGCGGCCGCGATTTTCTACCCGGGGCTGGAGCTCATGCCGTACTGGCGCCGCCAACCCTCGGGCAGAAGCAGCTCCAACACATCATCCACGCTGATCAAACCCAGTACCCGCTGCTGCACGTCAACCACCGGCAGAACTGCCAGGTTGTAATCGCTCATCACGCGTGACACCTCATGCACGTCCGCATCGGGTGTTAGGGCCACCGGGTCCGGATGGGCAACCGTGCCAACCGGTACGGTTGGGTCGGCCCGCAACAGCTCGACCACCAGCACCGTGCCCGACAGACGCCCGGCAACATCGACCACCAGCACTACTCCCGCTGCCTCTGGAGCCACCTCAGATGCCCTGACCGCGGCCAGCGCCTCCTCGGCGGTTACGGTCGCGGCGACGGTGACGAAATCCGGGTTCATCAGGCCCCCGGCTGTCTCAGGGTTGTAGCTCAGCAGCGACCGCAGCTTGCGCTGATGCGCCGCCGGCAGGCGTTGCAGGATCGGCAGGCGCCGCTCCTGGTCCAGCTCCTCGAGCAGGTCCACCGCGTCATCTGGCGCCATAGCCGCCAACACCCGGGCCGCCTCCTCGTCTGAGCGGGACCGTAGGAGCTCCACCTGGTGTTCCATGTCGAGTTCCTCAAACACATCGGCCTCGAGCGCCCGGTCACCACTGACCGCAGCGATGATCTCCTCGCCCTCCTCGTGGGAGGCGGCCTCCACCAGATCAGCCAGCTGCGCCGGATGCAACCTGGATAGTTTGCGCAGCGGTATCCGCAGCCGGGCACTCGGCACATGAGCCACGAATGGCTCGATCTCCGCCCAATCCACCAGACCGCCCGCCTCGACCCGGCCCCGAGCCGAGCGAGGTAGCAGGCGCCTGATGACCGGCTTGGACGTCGGGTCTGCTCCGACCACCACCCAGCGGCCTCCGACATAGGCCAGCTCTATCTCGTTCGCCCGGACCAGGCGAGCGCCTTTCAGATCGATCAGGTGCCGGCTGGCCACGTCCTTGGCCAGCAACACCTCGCGGGGCCGGCGCTCGAATGGTCCCAAACGGTCCACGTCGGTTGACAGGTGGACCCCGTCCAGGTCCAAGGTGGAAACATCGTACATGTGGGCGAAACGCTCGTGGCCGGCAATGTTCATAACCAGCCCGGTCAGCGGAGGATAGCCACTTTCGCCCAGGCGGACGATCACGTCGGATAACTTCCCCACCCGTCGGCCGTCAGACGCAATCACCTGACCCCCGAGAAGGCAGGACAAGTGCATCACCTCCACCGAGGTCCTTGGAGGCTCCGACCTGGTCGCATCGGCCATGTCCGCTAGTGTAACTCCTCAAGCAGCCCAACTCACAACGGATTCCAGCCTCACGCTCGTGGGGGATGTGTCCACTTGCAAGTGTCTTCATGGCCGGTGCCAACTCTGCCGACGACGATGACCTGATGGGGAGCTTGCCCCGCCTACTTCCAACAGGCGTGTCCTGCGTAGAACTATCTGAGCGACCGCGATTTCCGGTCCGGCCCTGATGCGAGTAGGAACCTCTGGTTCTCCGGCCAGGTGCGTCAACGGCTACGCAATCGCCGGCGCGCGCATCGCAATCCCGAGAAGGGGCGCCACGCGAGTGCCACTATCACTCGCTCGGCTGCAATGGTGTCTACCAGGCGTCCAGGAAGCCGGCGTCTCTCGGCGCGCGCCCTCGCTGAGCCGCATCCAGGGACAGCGCGATCACCTGGCGGGTCCGGGCAGGGTCGATCACGTCGTCTATCTCGAAAGCCGAGGCGATTGAAAGTGCCTTGCCCCGCTCGTACATCTGGGCGACCAGCTCGAGATATCGCCTCTCGCGTTCGCCCGGATCCGAGATTCGATCCAGCTCTCGGCGGTAGCCCAATCTGACGGCGCCCTCCAGCCCCATCCCGCCGAACTCGCCGGTGGGCCAGGAGACGGCCAGCATCGGGGCTTTGGTGCTTCCACCCGTCATCGCCATAGCGCCAAGGCCGTACGCCTTGCGCAGTACGACGGCGACCATGGGGACATCGGAGTGCGCCCCCGCCAGGAACATCCTGGAAAAGTGCCTGACGGTGGCGGTCTTTTCGGCCTCGGGCCCGACCATGAAGCCGGGTGTGTCCACCAACGAGACGAGGGGCAGTCCGTGCAGGTTGCAAAGCTGGATGAACCGCGCCGCCTTGTCGGCCGCCGGGGCGTCGATGGCCCCACCGAGGTGGAGCGGATTGTTCGCCAACACCCCCACTGCTCGACCGTCGATCCGCGCCAGGGCGGTGAGGATGCCGATGCCGAAGGCCGGCCGCAGCTCGAGCACGCTTCCCTGGTCGCAGAGGGTTTCGATCACGGGTCGGACGTCGTAGGCACGCATGCGGTTTTCCGGAACCATTGCGCGCAGGGAGCGCTGGTCGGCTGCCGGGCTCTCCCGGCCGGGCGCGAAGTACGAGAGGTAGCGTCTGACTGCGGCGACGGCTTCGCCGTCATCCTCGACCAGGACGTCGACCACGCCGTTGGCAACCTGAACCGACATGGGTCCGACGTCCCCGGGCGCGACGCTTCCCAGCCCGCCGCCTTCGATCATCGCCGGGCCACCCATTCCGAGGCTGGCCTCCTTGGTGGCGATTATGAGGTCACAGGTCCCGGCCAGGGCGGCGTTCCCCGCAAAGCAGTAGCCCGAGACGACAGCGACTGTCGGAACCTTTCCGGAGAGTTCGGCGAGGAGCCGGAAGGAGGAGAC
>JAKABA010000258.1 GCA_021802115.1 bacterium
AGGGTGGCGCTCGGAAACCGATTACGGATGAGGGTAAAAGCTGAGATGGCGTCCTCCGGGCGCTTGGTGCGGACCATCCTCCCGATCCAAAGAAGCTTGGGACTGGAGGCTGGCGCGGGACGGGCGTGCACGGTCTCGGGAGCGTCGCAACCCGGCGGCACCACGGCGATGCACCTCAGGCCAAACCGCTCGACCGCCTCGGCGGTGGAGGGCGAGTTGGCCACCACCTGTGCTGATCGCAGCGTGCGTATCCATCGGGGTTCGAGGAGGTGCCTGCCTAGGAGCGCAATCGGCAGCGGGAACTCCATGTTCCACACCTCCTCGGCCGTTTGGTGGTAGAGGACCACCGCTCGTTCGCCGACGACCCGGTGGGCGGCGAAGGGTCGTGTGCTCACGGTCTCCAAAACCCGGTCATAGAGGTAGCCATTGGCGCGTAGATACCGCCGGGAAGCTCGGAACACGGTTAGGCGCGACCCACTTCCGATATAGGGCAGAACGTCCAGGTGGGAGGCCGCGTGGATACCGTGTGCCCCGGGGTCTCTGGGGCCGAAGATCGTCACTTGGTGGCCATCCTGGGCCCACCGGCGGCAGACCTCAATCAGATAGCGCTCGGCACCACCGGAGGTGTGGTCCCAAGGGTACTTCCAGGTCAGAGCGAGAATCCTCACCTCTCTCTGCCCAGAGCGGCAGGAGGGAGGCCGCGAGCCTCACTGGGTGGAACTTCTGGCATGGCGTCGCGGGAGGTATGCCGCCTCGCGATCACCGCAAAGGTCGCACCTCCGATGACGATGGAGAGTGCGGGACCAAATGCCAGTGTGGTCGCACTGTGAGCGGCGAGCAGATCCCAGACCACTTCTGTCCCCAGGGCCACCATCAGCGCGATGAGGACTCGCCCGATGTGGGCCCTGCCAGCCATCGCGGCCCAGGCTGCGAAGGTAGCGCACGCGGTCGCCGCGGCCGAGATGGTGAGCACAGCCAGAACCGGCCGTGTTGCCAAAAAGGAACTGCCATAAAGACGCTGGACGAACGCCGGACCCACCGCTGTGAGCACGGCGGCACCGGCCAGGGCGAGGCCGAGTGTGGCGAACTCACCGTAGACAAAGGCTTGCCGGGTGCGGAAGCGGGCGATGGTCGGAAAAAATGCGGTCACCAGGGGAGCGGTGCCCCAGATCAGAGCGCCAGTGAGCAGCTGGGTGGCCGCGAAGTCACCGGCCGAGGCCGGGTGCAGAAGGTGGCGGGCAAAGAGCACTGGCAGACCCCACACGGTCCAGAGAGCGCCGGCGATCACAGCTCCCAGCAACCCCGCGGTCCGGCCCGGGCCCTCTGGCTCAGCTGACGTCACCCCAGTGGATTGCGTCCTTCTGGAGCGGGCTCCGAGGGTCAAAAACAGCAAGCCGGCAAGAAAGGAGGCCAGCAGCCCGATGAGGGAAACCGTAAGGCTGAGAGTCACTGCGGCTGGTCCGCGGCCCACCAAGAACCCCAAGCCAAGCCGGAGCAAGGCCGCTCCCACTCCCAAACCGGCGATGACCCGGAACCGCATCAAGCCCACCAGCAGCCCGCTCACGGCGGCCGCGAAGACGCTCACCGCAGCCACGCCGGCGATCAGGAGAACCGGCAGCAGCGAGGGGATCCGCAGGAACCCGGAGAGTGGCCAGGCGAGCACCGCCAACAGCACGGCGCCCCCAGCCCACGGTAGGACCGAGCCGAGAGCAGGGTATACCAGCTCCCTCGCGGCTCTGGAACTCACCGCCGCCTGACGGGCTATCCCATATTGAAAACCAGTAGCCACGATCCCAACCACGGTGACCACCGTGAGAAGCGAGCCGATGGCACCGTAGTTGGCTGCCCCTCCCCGACGCGCCACCACCACATTGAATAGAAGGTTGAGAACCCCCGTCACGCCACCGGCCACCACCAGCAGCACCCCTGCACGGGCGGCCCGCCTCACCTCGCCCCGGGGTGGCGTCACCTGTGCTGCCAAGTCAATCTCCACCCAGAGGAGCGGGAAGCTCATCGATCAGGTGGGTCAGCCCGGCAGCCTCCGGCCGGTCGTACCACCTCAGTATGTTCAAACGATAGAAGATCGCTGCGGTGTCCCAGAGGACCGCAAACACCGCCCTGGGGTTGGTGGTGCTCTGGAAGTGGTAGTCGATCTTCACAGGGGACTCCACTATCCGCCGGTAGCCGAAGTGGCTGGCCAGCACCAGCAGCTCCAGGTCGAAGGCGAAGCGCTTGACCAGGGCGGTGTCGACCACTCTCTCCGCGACCTCGCGCCGGAACATCTTCAGGCCGGTCTGGGTGTCCCGGACCTTGACCCGGAACAGCAGCCGCACCAGGAGCTGGTAGGTGAGCGACTGGACCCGCCGCAGCCAGGGGTAGTGGACCTCGCTGAGCGGGTGGCGCTTGCTGCCCACCACCACGTCCGCCTCGTACAGATCGAGCAGCCCGGCCATCCGGCCTATCTCCTCGGGGGCGATCTCCATGTCGGAGTCGATGAACGTGACCAGCCGTCCCTTGGACTGGACGATCCCGTAGCGCAGCGCGAAGCCTTTGCCGCGGTTGCGGGAGTAGCCGTGGACGAGCACCTTTGGGGAGGAGCAGGCCCGGGCCGCGGCCCAGGTCTCGGGATCGCCGTCCACCACCACGATCACCTCCCAGGAGCTGCCGGTCCGCTCCAGCGCCTCCGTCAGGCGAGCCAGGTTGGCCGCTATCCGGGGACCCTCCCGGTATGCCGGCATGATCACGCTGATCCGGGGCCCTGGGTCCGCTGGACTCGCGTCGGCTGCCCTGGGCGCGGGCCGCGAGCTGCCCTCCAACCCCTGGTCGGCACCGCTGTCAACCGCCATGTCTTGCTTCCTGGGCCGTTCTCATGCCCGTGCTGCACCCAACCGGGTCACCACCGCCCAGGAGGAGTAGGGCATCGCTGGTATGCGGGCATCGGTTGCTTTCCGCTCGCCGACGTGATCCGCGCCCAGGCCCAACCGGGGGCGCGACGACGACTGAGACTGGCCTCCGGGCCCGGATCTGTAGCCGACTCCGATGAGCTCCGGGCTGGGTCCGGACGGCGCCTGCGAGCCCGCCAAGCGCTAGGATCTGCCGGCCCCGGGACCCATGGCAACCTGGCGCGCGTTGGACCCATCACGCGGCAGGCACCGCGTCAGGGAGCACGGTCAGCTTCAGAAGGTCTGACCCGAGGGCCGCCTCGGAACGCCCACCCCGTCGGGGGCCGGACGGCCGGCCGTGTCGCGAACCGATGGGGATCAATCCCAGCCTCCGCTTGTCGCAAGGGTGAGTCGCGATCACCCACCCCCCCCCCGGTCGTGGCGCGGGGAGCGCCCTGGAACGCCAACCCTTGGCCTCCCCCAGCCAAGCGCAGTATCTACGAGGCTCCTCAGATTGTCAACGCAACCACCCGTCGCACCCGGCCGAACCGGGGCCGCCAGAGGCCGGCGCAGGAGGGTCTCGGCCCGTGGAACCGGAGCCACTCGACCGACTGTGCGCTGGAGAAACGATCGGCGGGGCTGACAGGGGCCAGGCGGCTGGTCAACCCTGGAGCAGGACCAAACCGGGCAGGCGTCCGCTGCGCACATGAAAGCCGCAGGCGAGAAGGGATGACGCATCCGCACTGCCCCCAACGGCAGGTTCCACGATCACCCAGTGCGCTCCCAGACCGAGCACGGCCCTCTGGAGGGCGCATGACCCTGGCCTCGGGTTGAGGGCGACCTGAGTGAGGTTTCCAGGCGACCTGGCCTCGGTCACGGCCCCCGGGATCTGCAGGTCGTTGGGGCTTATCAACCGACCCGGGAAGAAGACCGGAGCAGGATTGGCGGTGAGCCGGTTGCCGGTGAAGGGAAGTTCCTCATAGAGACTCCACGGCAGGACCACCACCGGAGCCTGGGGTGACACGTAGCGCCGGAGGTAAGTGGCCGCCTTGACCCAGGAGGGCGGATATTGAACTGGAATGATGGTGGCGGGATACTCCCGGAGCGCGCCCACGCCAGCGGGGAACATGGTCGCCGCCACCATCACCAGCGCCACCGGCCCCGCCAGCTCGGTCCGCCAACGGGGGCCGGGCCTGTCCACGAGCCAGCTCACGGCCTCAGCTCCCAAGACGACCAGCGCCAGCAGCCAGAGCTCACTCGCCTTCTCCGGCTCCCGATAGCCACCGACCAACGGCATTCTCTCCATAAGCCACAGGAAGACCTGCTGCCCCGCCCTGGTGGCGGTGCTGCCGGCCAGGGCCAGCCCGAAGAGTCCAACAGGTAGCAACCAGGCCCGCTCCCGCCGGGCGAATGCACCAGCGAGCGCCAGGGCGACCAAGGCGGCGGTCGACAGCGGCCACCAGGGGGCCCCCGCCTTGAGAAGAGGGATGCGGCCCAAGCGCTCTACCCAGAATCCATACAGGCCGGCCAGGTTGGCCCAGAGCCCGTAGCGGGCGCTGGCAGTGGCGCGGAACTCGACCAGATCCGGCCGCCCGAAGTGCTGAACGGTGTAGTAGGTACTGTTGTGACCGAGAAAAAAGAAGGAAGGCAGCGCGTACAGCAGCATCGCTCCAAGAATGAGGAAGCTGGCTGCGCTCCAGAGCAGCCAGGGGCGGTTGCGCCAGGCCCGGTGCCAGAGCAGGCTGGCCGTCGCGAGAAGCAAGATCATCCCGATCACGTGGACATCCAGGACGACCGCTGACCAGCCCGCCAGAGCGCACAGGGTGGCGCGGACCCAGCCAGGCCTTCGCTGCAGCGTCTCCCAGCCCGCCAGCCACAGGAACAGGGCCCCCAGCGCGGCCGCAACCCCCCACTGGCCCTGTATGAGACGGTCGTAGACCCAGGGGTTGAGCGCGCCCAGCAGGCCGGCCGGGAGCTGGGCGAGCCAGCTCCGCCGCCGGAACAGGGCCATGGGACCAAAGCCGCAGAGGTAGAGGGTCCCGGTTACGTAAAAGCGGCCAGCAAGGGCACCGCCGAGGAGGTGGGCGAGCAGGACGAGAGGAGCGCCGAAGCCCGTCAAAGACAGTGCTTCCCGGGGTCCGGTGACGTTGTCCACCTGCAGGAGGTACCCGGGAAGTGCCAGAGAGTGGAGGCTCCAGGCAGTGATAGCGGCGGGCACCACCAGGGCCCGCACCCAGCCGGCGGCCAGGGACCGGCGGCCGGTGCCCGGCACAGCGGACCCGCTGAGGGGATCCTGGACGACGTCGCCAGCAGCCATCGCGCCATCATCGGAGATCGGCACTCG
>JAKABA010000259.1 GCA_021802115.1 bacterium
AAGCCCAGGCGGCCCCGGCCTCCGAGACCAAGGACGAGCCCCCCGGTGCCCCAGCCTCCGCCGATCCTTCGACGCCGGCGCAGCCGAGCTTGTCATCGGCGCCTCCTTCCGGCCCCGCGTCCGCGGCGCCGGGCGAGGCGAGAACGGACGATCCCCCACCGATTCCTCCGGCTGGGACGCGCCCCGACCCCCTGGGGTCGACGAAGGGGGAGGGTGAGTCCCTGAATATCTCTCACCCCGAGCCCTCGATCTCCAGCCGCCCGATGGTCGACCGGAATGGCTCGGACGAGGAGGAGGTGGCCCTGTGGGGCTTCGACCCGGCGGCCCGGGAGCCTGCAGAACCGGAGTCTCCGCCCGCGCCCCTGCCGGACTCCGTTCCCACATCCCCCGACTCAGGCCCGTTGATCGCCGTAGAGGCGACCGCCGTCGCCCCCAGCGCGGTCCCGGCTCTGGTGGGGGCGGGGGCCCCCACGGCGCGGCCGCGGCCGAACCACGGCTGGTCGGTGCGGCTCTCGCCCAAGGCGTCTGAGGAACGGGAGCGGCGGTTGCAGCAACGGCAGGCCGAGCTGCCCGCCGTGGTTGATGCGATCGTCGAGCAGGTGCATCAGCAGCGGCGCGCGGTGTCGGACCGCGGCCTCTCGCGGCAGGCGGTCCGGGCAGCGGCGGAGCAGACCGCGCCGTCGGATCTGCCATCTGCCTCCGTCACCATGGGTGAGCTCCTGGATGCCAAGCGGCTGGCCGATGCCGCGGCGCTGGCACTCCGGGTCACGGAGGCCTTCCCCGGAGAGGTGTCGGCGGACCTGGCCTGCCGGGCGGGAGAGGCCTGCCGCCAGGCCAAGGACGCGGATCTGGCGGCGCTATGCTTCACGACCGCGGTGCTCGCCGCACCCCCCTGCGAGGCGGCCTGCTGGCAGCTTGCCGGGATGGCCCTAGAGCAGCGCGATGCCCGATTGGCCCCGACCTGGCTGGAGTTCCTGGCCCGGCTTCTCAGGGTGAGAGGGGCCGACGAGGATGCCATCGTGGTCTATCGCCAGCTCCTCAACCTGGCGCCCCGCCGGCACGATGTGCGCGACATCCTCAGAGTCGCCTCCCTGACCGGAACCCTGCCCGACTGAGCTGCCTCAGGGCCGCTTCACCACCCGCAGCCGCCGCCTCGGGCGGACCCGCCCCGGCTCCTGCTTGGGCACCACGCTGATGCTCCCGTCGCTCTCCATCTCCACCAGCTCGGAGTCCCTGACGCCGCTCACCCCGTGTTCGCGAAGGGCCATCTCGGCCTCTTCCTGGTCGACGCCCTCCTTGGCCAGGGCTCCCGGGATCCAGCTGCCGTCGGCGGCCAGCACCCGGGGCGGCGACTCCAACAGGTGGCGGAAGCGCGGGCTGCGGATCCGGCACCAGTTCACCGTCCAGTTGAGAATGAACAGGGTTGCGATGATGATGAAGCCGCCCAGGAGAGAGCTGTCCGGCCCGGTCATCGCGGGCTGGACCGCGTTGGCGACCAGGAGCACCAGCACCAGGTCGAAGATGGTCATCTGGCCCAGCTCGCGTTTGCCGAACAGGCGCAGGGCGATCATGAGCACGAGATATATGGCCACAGAGCGCAGGATGAGATCCCACACGGGAATGGCGAGGTGGGTGAGGTCCATCGGGAATCTCCTTGGCTTATGAGGTTGCAGGCACTGCCTGCGCAGGAAGTGCGCCTATCGTGAGGCATGGGGGGACGAGGCGCTGACGCCGACCGCGGGAGACTCGGTGCTGGTCATCGCCCATCGGGGTGGGCGCGGACCGGAGCGCGAGAATTCAATCGCGGCGATCCGGCGCGCCGCCACCGTGGGCGCGGACATGGTGGAGTGCGACGTCCGCGCCACCGGCGACGCCAGGCTGATCCTGATGCATGACCGGGTGGTCTCCGGGCGACCGGTCGAGCTCACCGAACTGGACGCCCTCACGGCCGGCCTGGGCTACCGGCCGGACCTGCTCGAGGAGGTCGTGTCCGCGCTTCCGCCCAACCTCAGCCTGGACGTCGAGATCAAGGAACCCGGCTATGAGGCGGCGGCGCTGGAGATCCTCACCGGGTTAGAGCCCGAGCGGCTTCTGATCACGTCGTTCGAGATGGAGGTACTGCGTGAGCTGCGGCGGATCTCTGCTTCAGTCCGGCTCGGGCTGATCGTCCCCGCCCGGGAGCCGTTATCGCTGGCCCTGCGCCGGGCCGCTGACTGCCGGGCCGAGCACTTGGTGCTCCATCACCGCCGGGTCAAGAGCCGGGCGCTCGCGGCCGCCACCGCGGCCGGGCTCACGGTGTTCGCGTGGACGGTCAACTCCCGCCACCAGCTGCGCCGCTTCCTGCAGGAGCCACGGCTCTCTGGGGTCGTCACCGACGCCGTCGAACTGGCCGTGTCGCTGCGGCGGGAGCTGGCGGAGGCCAGCCGACATAATTGACTGCCGATAAGCAATAATGAGGCGTGCCCGGCCGGACTCCGACGCAGCCCCGAACCGCTCCTGAGGTCCAGGAGGGCGTTGGCCTTCGGGAGGCGGCTCGGCTCCGCGCCGCGATCCTGCGGCTGGGGCGGGGGCTGCGCAGCGTTGAGGTGCCCGGCGGGCTCACCCCTTCCGAGTTCTCGGCGCTGGCGGTGGTGGTCAACTGCGGGCCGCTGCGTCCCTCCGAGCTGGCGCTGCGGGAACACCTGAACCCGACCATGCTTTCGCGCATGTTGAGCCGGCTCACCAGCGCGGGGGTGGTGGAGCGCGGGGGGGACCAGACCGATGGGCGTGCCTCGCTGGTGGCCGCGACCCCCCAGGGACAGCGCCTGCACCAGCGCTTGCGCTCAGAGCGGGCCCGCCGCCTCGAGGCGGCGCTGGCAAGGCTTAAGCCCGACGAGCGTTCCTCGGTGCTGCGGGCGCTGGACGGCCTAGAGCGGCTCGCGGAGCTGCTTCGCGAGGATGTGCCCTGACCGCGAGCCGGCGCGGTTGGTGGTCCGAGCGGGGCAGCCGTGGCTGAGCGGCTGTGGGCGACCACCAGGCGCGGCCTGCGCTGGCTGTGGCCCACCTGGATCGACTCGAACCTGCGAATCGTCCTCTTGGCCCGGATCAGCATGAGTGCCGCCAGAGGGATCGCGGGGGTGGTCACGGCCCTCTACCTGGCCGCCGAGGGCTTCTCGGCAGTTCAGCTGGGAGTGCTGTTTCTCTGCGTCACCGTGGTGTCGGCGGTGATGGCCGCAGTGATCGGGCTGATGTCGGATCGCTGGGGCCGCAAGCTCTTCCTGGTCTCGATCCCGATGCTGGCAGCGTTGGCGGCCGCCGTCTATGCCTTTGACCGATCCCCGGTCGTCCTCTTCGTGTTCGCTGCCCTGGGGACCTTCGGCCGGGGTGCCGGGGCGGGAGGCGGCAGCGTCGGCCCGTATCAGCCCGCTGAGTCGGCGCTGGTGGCTGAGAGCGCGCCGGGGTCGGCCCGCACCGCCGCCTTCGGCAGAATCGGCTTCGCCTCCTCGCTGGGCGCGCTCTGCGGTGGTCTGCTGGCGGCGCTGGCCCAGACCCACGGCCACCTGACCCCGGCCTCCGCGACTGCGGTCTACCGCCCGGCCTTCCTCGCGGCGGCGGTGCTGGCGGCGGTCGCGGGCCTGATGGCGATCGGGCTGCACGAGGCGCGCCGCGTTCGGGCCCCGGCTCACGGTCGCAACCGGATCCGCTGGCCCCGCAAGTCCTGGCCGGTACTCTGGCGGTTCTGGGTCACCAACGGGGTGAACGGGTTCGCGATCGGGATGTTCGGCCCCTTTGTCAGCTACTGGCTCTACCTGCGCTACGGGGCAACCCCGGCGGAGATCGGGCTGCTGTTCGCGGTCGTGAACTTGGGCTCGCTGGTCTCCACCCTGTCCGCTGCCGGGATCGGCAACCGGTTCGGGACGGTCACCGCGATCGTGGTGGTCCGCGCGGTCACGGGGGTGCTGCTGGTGCCGATGGTGCTGGCTCCCACGTTCTGGCTCGCCGCGGTCATCTACTTCATTCGCATGGTGGCCCAGCGGGTCGGGCTGCCCCTGCGCCAGTCGTTCACCCAGGAGGTCGCCGATCCGGGCGAGCGGGCGAGCCTGGCCGCGCTCTCCAACCTGCCGGCGCAGGGGACGATGGCCGGCAGCCAGGTGCTGGCCGGATACCTCTTTGACGAGGTGAGCCTGGCGGCACCGTTCGAGGTGGCGGCGGTCTTCCAGTGCCTCAACGCGGTCCTGTACGCGTTCCTGTTCGGCCGTCCCCGACGAGCCCGCGCTGGGTCTCCCGAGCCGGCCATGTCGGGGGTCGACCCCCAGCTGGAGGAGGGTGAGGTCGTTGCCGACCCCGAGCTGGAGCCAGTGCCTCCGGCGTCGTCGCCGAGGGCGACTGATCCCGACCGGCGCGTCTGAGTTGCGGCGGGGCTTCGCGGCCGGAGGTGCGGGCCGCCTCGGTGGGAGCTGAGCCGAGGCCTCGAACACTCCGGGAGCGGGATTCGGGTCCCCTGCAGGGGTCAGGGTTGGTGGAGCTTGTCTTACGCACACCGGTTTGGTACATTTGTTCGGGATGGAGATGAACCGCGTCGAGGCTCTGCCGCAGCCGGTTGCTCCCGGCTGGCCCGACGTCGTCGCCCGGCCCTCGGTGCAGGAGCTGGTGGTGCTCGACCGCGAGCTGCCGGCCAAGAGCGCCGATTTCGGTGCTGTCCCGCCGCAGCTTCATGAGCAGGTGGTGGCCGGTCTGGAGCGCCGGGGGGTGGCCCGCCTCTACACCCATCAGGCCGAGGCGGTGGGCCTGGCCCTCGCGGGCAAGGATGTCGCGGTCGTGACCCCAACCGCCTCGGGCAAGTCGCTCTGCTACCTGCTGCCGGTCCTGGATGCGATCGCGCGCGACCCCGACGCCACCGCGCTTCTGCTCTTCCCCACCAAGGCGCTCGCCCAGGACCAGCTGCACGAGCTGCGTCAGCTGGGGGATGCGATCGACATCGAGCTTCGCACCTTCACCTACGACGGTGACACTCCTCCCGGGGCGAGGACCGCTCTGCGCCAGAGCGGTCAGGTGGTCCTCACCAACCCGGACATGCTCCACACCGGGATCCTGCCCCACCACACCGCCTGGGTGCGGCTCTTCTCCGGCCTGCGCTACGTGGTGCTGGACGAGCTGCACACCTATCGCGGCGTCTTCGGCAGCCACGTGGCCAACGTCCTCCGC
>JAKABA010000041.1 GCA_021802115.1 bacterium
GCGAAGTGCGGCGACTACTGGCTAACGCGCGGCCCGCGGCGAACCTTTCCGGCCTCCGGTGGCGCCAGCTGAGATCAAGAGTGGTCGGCCCGGTGGGACTCGAACCCACGACCTGAGCTTTATAAGAACCCGGTGCCATGAATTCAGCCAATCTCACGCTGAACTAGCGACCTGCGGGTGTGAGGGACTAAAGTAGGGACTAACGGTGTTGGGATGAGCGCGGCGGGAACTACCGGCAAGCGGCGCACCCGAGGGATGGGCTCGGTTTCGCGCGGCAAGGATGGGCGATGGGCCGCCCGCCTTGACCTGGGGTGGATCGACGGCAAACGCCGCCACCAGACGTTTTACGGGCGGACGAAGCTGGAGGCGGAGGAGAAGCTCGCGGAGGCTCGGCGCCACCGGAGGCTGGGACAGGCTCCGGCACCCGCAGGGCTCCCGGTTGGTCGCTACTTGCAGGAGTGGCAGGCTGCCGGGTGCCCGGGGAAGCGGGGAGTGCTACGGCCTACCACGCTGCGGCGCTACCGGGCGGTGATCGCGCACCAGCTCATCCCCCACCTGGGGCGGATCAAGCTGGCTCAGTTGCAGCCCGCCGACGTGGAGCGGATGCTTCATGAGCTGAGCATGCAGGGGAAGGCCGCTTACACCGCTGTGACCGTGCGCTCAGTCCTGCGCAGTGCCCTGAGCCGGGCGGAGCGGAATCAACTGGTCGGCCGCAACGTGGCGAAGCTGGCTGGCGTGGTGACCCCACCCAAGCGTCACCCGATGGTGCTGACACCCGGCGCTGTGGGCCTGGTCCTGGATGCCTGCGAGCCGGGACTGCGTCGGTTGGTCACGGTGGCGATAGACACCGGGCTGCGGCAGGGCGAGCTGCTGGGGCTGCGCTGGCAGGACGTGGACTTTGAGGGGCGGCGGCTGCATGTCCGGCAGACTCTCCAGCGTGTGGATGGCGCCTACGTGGTGGGACCGCCCAAGTCCGAGACCAGCATGCGGGAGGTGGCCCTTTCGGAGCTTACCCTGCGGGCACTCGGCGACGAGCGGGAGGCTCAGCAGGCGGCGCGCGTTGCCGCCGGCCCTCGGTGGCGGGAGGCGCTGCCAGACCTGTGCTTTACCACGGAGGTGGGGGCACCCAGGAACAGCCCCACTAAGGCGTTCCAGCGGGCGCTGAGGCTCGCCGGGCTGCGCCCGCTGCGATGGCACGACCTGCGAGCCGTCCACGGGGGCCTGCTGGTGCAGGCCGGGGTTGGCATGTCCACGGCGCGAGACCGGCTCGGCCACTCCACCATCGCGGTGACCAGCGAGTTCTACAGCGGGGCCGTCGATGCCCTCCAGCGCGAGGCGGCGGAAAAGGTGGGGCGGCTGCTGACCCGGTAGCTCGCCCGTCCGCTGACGGTGCTGTACCAGCTAAGACGGGGAGGTGTACCGACCACTGTCAGGTGTGTCAACTTCGGCAGGAAGTGGCGGAAACCACGACACGCCGGGGCTGCGGGTGGTACGGTTCCGTTCGTGAACGGCTTAGACGAGCGTGAGCGGCTGGCGGTCTCGGTGCCCGAGGCTGCGGCGCGGCTCGGGCTGGCCCGGAGCACGGCTTGGGAGTTGGTCTGGTCCGGACAACTGCCCAGCGCCCGAGTTGGCCACCGGGTCCTGGTTCCGATCGGCGCGCTGGAGCGCTGGTTGGAAGGGCGGACCAGCGGCGAGGGCTCTTAGCGCGTCCGCACGCCCCCGCCGCTGCGGCTCGGCTGGCTGCCGGGTTTGACGACCTGCTCGCCAGGGCGCGGGCCGCCTGCCCAGAACCGGAGGCGTGTGCTGTGGTCCGGGCGTTGGCTCGGGCGACGGCCTCGGCCCATGGGCTGGCCGCCGACCTGGCGCTGGCTCCGTGGGGACCGGCGCGCAAGGAGGTGGCATGACGGCCGATGGGACGGCGCTCGCAGTCCCGGCCGTGGACTTCTGTACGGCGGGCGATGATGGGGGCGCTGACGCGCTCGTCGCTGGCCTCGTGGTGCCCGGCGCGGTGACGTTCCTGGAGGGCGCGCCGAAAGCTGGCAAGACCACAATGCTGCTGGGCCTGATCCGATCGATCCTAGCGGGCGAGGGCTTCCTGGGGCTGCCAACTCGGTGCTGCCCGGTGGTGCTGGTGAGCGAGGAGTCCCGGGCCACCCTGCGCGAGGCGCTGGCGCGGGCCGGGCTCGACGAGGAGGTCCGCCTCCACGTCATCGCTGGAGCATCGGCTCGGCGCTTAAGCTGGGCGCAACTGATGGCGGCCGCAGTCAGGGAGTGTGTGCGCGTCGGCGCGCCGCTGCTGGTGGTCGACACCCTGCCGGGCTTGGCGCTGTTGGGAGCGGAGGGCGAGAACGATGCTGGGGCTGCTGCTGAGGCGGTCGCACCGCTTCGGGACGCGGCCGATCGGGGCTTGGCGGTGCTGGCCAGCCGACACGCGCGCAAGTCCGGAGGCAGCGTGGGTACGGCCGGCCGGGGCAGCTCGGCCTTCGCCGGCGCAGCGGACACGTTGTTGCTGCTGACCCGGATTGAGGGCGGCGCGCCTGAGGCTCGGCGGCTAGCCACGGTCTCCCGCTTCGAAGGATTGCCACCCGAGCTGGACTGTGAGCTGGTCCAGGGACACTGGCAGGCGCTGGGGACTCCGGCGGAGCGCGCCTTCTCGGGGCAGCGGGCAGCGGTCCTGGAGGCGCTCGCGGATGGGGTCGAGCTGACGGCTGAAAAGGTCGCGGCCGCGACCCCTGGGCTATCCCCCAGACGGGCACGCGAGCACTGCGAGAGCCTGGTCCGGGACGGCCTGCTAGGCGCGGCTGGGGCTGGCCGGAAGGGTGATCCGCGCCGTTTTCGGCGGATTGCGGCGGTGGCAGGTGAGCAACCGCCGGAATCCCGCCAGTCCGAGTTCAAGTATTCCGGCGGCTTCCCTTCCGCCACAAACCGCCAGAAAGCGCCGGAAACTCGGAGCCCGGTTTCTGGCGGTTCAGGCCCCCCCCTCTGGGGGGAGGGCCCGGATACCGCCAGAAACCTAGACCGGGCTCCGACGGCTGCTGTCTCGGCGTCGGACGAGTGGATTCTGACCGACCCTGGCGAGGTGCCGACCGAGGCGCTCGACGAGGGGGCGTTGGTTCCCGGCTCCGACCGGCTGGACGGGCTCGACGATCCGCTCCTTTGGGCGAGTTTTGGGCAGGAGCTCGGGGCATGACCGCCGAGCTGGAGCTGTGGCAGTCCGAGCCGGTCCCGTTCCAGCAGGCGCTGGCGGAAGCCGTCGGGCGGATCCGGGAGCTGGCGGCGCCGGTGCCGGACTGGAGCGGCTTCGACTACGTGGAGCACGGTCGCGAGCTTGATGCCGTAGCAGTGGCGCTCAAGTTGGCGAGGGACCTGCCTTCATACCGGGAAGCCCTTGAGCGCTGGACCGCGAGTATGGAGACGGCGGCGGCTAGGCGGCTGATCGGTGAGTCCGGCAAGGAGTTCGTGATCCCAGAGGCGATGTTGAGGGCGGCCAGCCCGAGTCTGACCGGCGCAGTCGAAGGCCGGATGGCGGGCGGCAGCGTCGCAAACGTCACGATCGACGTCACCGGCTCGCACATCATGAGCCAGAACGACATTCAGCTCCTGGCCCAGAAGTTCGGAGCTGTGCTGACGACGATGTTGCCCTTTCAGAGCATCCAGATCAAGCGATGAAGAGGAATTCATGAGCGAACCGCGCTTCTTCTCTGGACTCGTGCAGAAGCACGCCCCCGAGTCGGTCGGACCGTCCGGGCACCATGACGGCCCGGAGGGGCGGCACTATCACTGCAGCGTTCCCGGCTGCGAGCAGGAACACGCGACGGCGACTCACGCCGCCAGCCATGCCGCCCAGGAGACGGCTGACAAGCGTCAGCCCGAGTTGAAGGTTGCCCACCGCGACCTGCGCTCCGGTCGGTTCGCCGAATCGATCGAGCGAGCGGCTGTGGACATGGGAGCGCAGGGCGAGATCGCCCACCTCGACCTCACCACAGGCCCGGCGGCTGCACAGATCGCGGCGGGCTTCACTCGTCCCCTGATGATCGGTGGGCACGAGTTGGACAGCCCACAGAACCGAGGCGCTGGCACCACGGATGGACGGGCATGAGACTCACGTGGCCGTGGCAGACACCCGCCTTGGCGGTTGAGGAGGAACCCGAGCCGGGCCCGCGAGAACTACGCAAGCGGGCGGTCCGACTGCGGATCCGAGCGGCGGCGTGGGACTCGTCAGCCCGGAAGGATCGGACCGAGGCGGACCGCCTGGAGGTGGAGGCCGAAGCGATGGAGCGGCGGCAGCAGCAGGCTCACAAGCCCAATGGAGCACCGCAGTCATGAGACTCGGCAGACATCCCGAAGAGGCGGCCCCGGAATCGAGCCAGGACGGGCCGGGCCGGACGGAAGCTGCTCCAACGGTGTTCTTCAGCGGGCAGGCCGCCAAAGCCCGCCAGCGGGCCGCTCAGCGGCGATCCGAGGCCGAGGCACTTGAGCAGCGGGCGCTGGAGCTAGAGCAGCTCGCCGTGGTCGAGGCCAGGCGACAGGCTCAGGTGACCGAGGCCGAGCGGCTGGAGCAAGAGGCTCGAGGGTTGGATGCGGGACCGATCCCTGAGACGATGGCCGCTCTGAAAGAGGCCCAGGGGCGGCTCAGGAAGGCCGAAGCGCGGATCGCCAAGCTGTTCCGCTGGACGGAGAACCGCCAGCAGGCCCTGCGTCGCGCCGTGTCGTTGCATGGCGAGCTGCTGGCCGACGGCCTGCCCGGCGACATCGCGTCGGCGGCCCGCAGGGCGCAGCAGCTCGAAGGTGAGCTGGCCGAGCTGGGAGCCGCCCAACAGGTTGCCGAGAGCGAGCGCCGGCAGGCAGAGGCCGACGTGGAGCGGCTGGCCCGCCAAGTCGAGGAGCTGGAATGGCAGCGAGACCAACTCTCGGCCAGAGCGAGCTTCCTGCGGCGCTGCGATGGAGAACCTGAGGAGATCCAGCGGGCGCGGGATCGCGACCAAGCCCACCGACAGCTCGTCGAGGCAAATCCCCGAATGGCGGTTCTCGCTACTGCCTTGGGCGTCCCTATCGAAGCGGTACTGAGACCCTGATGATCGAGCTCTTTGATCCGGCGGAGCTGGAGAGTGAGCCGATGGTGCTGGCAGGGCGACTCATGCGCGTCCAGCCCGCTGGGTCCGCTCGGCTGACCTTCACCGTCCCGACCGAGCCGGTCCCCATGGCTCCACCACGGGTCGCCGTCCGTGCTGGTCACGCTCACGCCCACGTCCCGGCCAAGACAGCTCAGGCCGCATGGGAGATCCGCCAGTGCGCACTAGTGGCCCGTCTGGCGAGGGATCTGGCGGGTACGACAGCCGCTCAAATCGGGGCACCCCAGGGCGCACCGAGAGCGAAGCGAGCAGAGCACCGATCGGCCGATCGGCACTCTGCACCGGGCGAATGGTGCTCTCTAGCGGCAGACGGCATCGAGAAGCGCCGTCGCCTCCCGCCGCGAACGGAGCATGTGCACCGTCGCGTGACACCCGTTCCGCAGGATCTCGGAGCGTGCGTGCTCGGGGTCTGTATGGCGGTTGCGCCAAATCCTCCGAACGCCGCCCCACTCGTCCCGCAAGCGTCGGGTGATCGAGTCCTCGCAACCCTCGGGCATCTCGCCAACGGGCTTGCGGAGCCCCCGCGCCATCGCGCGGCTCGCGCACAACCACCAAGGAGTATCGAGAAAGACGACGGTGTCCGCGCGCTCGAGCCGGAGGGCCAGCGTCTCGTTGTAGTTGCCATCGACGATCCACGCCTCGCCAGCGAGCAGGACGCGTTGCCGGTCTCTCCACTCGTCGTCCGACGGTCGCACCCAGCCCGGCCTCCAGTAGTGGGCGTCGAGGTGAATCACCGGCAACCCAGTCCTTGCCGCGAGCGCACGGGCGAATGTGCTCTTCCCGGACCCCATCATCCCGTCGACGAGGACCCGGTGGCCGATCATCCGAGACGCACCGTCCATGGCGCCGATTGTGCCACCGGCGCCGAGCCGATCGCCGTCCGGCGCTCGTTATCACCAGCGAAGAACGCGCATTCGGATCTCCCACCCACCATGCTGTTTGAGCGACTCACCACTAGCAGCCTTGGGCGGCGGCGAGCCCTTCGCTGGCCCTCTGGCCGTCGAGGTGACCGCCTACGAGCGCTAGCCCGCCAGCTTCCCAAGCTCGACCGCCTAACCGCCATGCTGGCCAAGCGCCCCGATGCCGACCGTCTCGTCGAGACCGCTCTCGAGGGCTGCTCCCCCTGTGGGTGGATGATGCTCAGGTGGTCGATCTCGCAGCCCGCGAGCGATACGCGGTGACCGACTCACCCCGCTGGGAAACCGAGGTAGAGCCACTGTGAGCGCCGATCTCAGCGACGAGGTCTTGCAAGGCAACTCTGACTCGATCCCAACGCCGAAGCGGAACCGGGGCAACCGGCGCACCGGCCGGGTCCGAGGCACGCACAGTGGGCTGAGGCGCGGCACGCTGGAGTGGCGGAAGGACACTTTGATCTTGCAGAGGATCGAGCTTGCAGAGCGGCTACGCGCCAGTGGCCTGACCCGGACTGAGATCGCGGCCCGAGTGAGTGCGTGGTCGGCGGCGCAGGGTGACTTGGACGAGGTCAGCGTGTGGACGATCGACGCAGACCTTGCCCGATCCCGTGACCTCTGGGCTGAGCGAGCCGTCGGTGCTCGCGAGGACCACCTGGCGGGACTTGCCAACGTCAAGCGCTTGGCCCTGGACGCCTTCGCTCAGGCTCCCACCAGCAGCCTGAACCGGGGGCAATATTTGAACGTGGCGCGACAAGCCGAGGTGGACGCGGCGAAGATCGACGGCTCGTGGCAGGCCCCGCCAGCGGTGATGGTGGCCGGCCAGAAGATCGAGGTGGTGTTCGTCGGGGCCGACGAGTGGCACCGGCGCATCCTTGGAGTCCCGCTCGACTCTGATCCAGGTCAGGAGGTGATCGATGCCAAGCCAGTCGAGTAGACGGCTGGATCGGCCGCAGGTGGTCGAGGCCAGGGACAGTTTGCGGAAGCTCCTGGAGGCGATCGAGCGCGGGGAGTTGACGGCCAGTCGGGGCCACGTCGAGCGCCTGGAAGGAGCGGTCATGGCACTGTCTGCGCTGCTGGGGGACGAGTCTTCAGACGGGTAGTTATACCAACCCTTCGTATGGTATACTCAGCATATGACAAAAGACCTCTCCACAGGATCGTTCCGGGTGTTCGGCTACATCCGGGTCTCCACCTCGGAGCAGGCGGACAGCGAGGCCGGCCTGGAAGCGCAGCGCACGGCGATCACCGCTGAGTGCCAGCGGAAGGGCTGGGAGCTGGCGGCGATCTTCGAGGACGCCGGGTGGTCGGCCAAGAATCTGAACCGGCCAGGGATGATCGAGGCCATGACCGGCCTGGCAGCGGGTCAGGCGGGGGCGCTGGTAGTCGCCAAGCTGGACCGGGCAACGCGGTCGAACATCGACGCCGCCACCCTGCTGGCGAGGGCTGAGCGCGAGGGCTGGAAGTTCGTGGCGCTCGACCTAGGGATCGACACCTCGACCCCCAGCGGGGAGCTGATCGCCTCGGTAATGGCCGCTGTAGCTCAGTGGGAGCGGCGAGCCATCGGAGCCCGGACACGTGAGGCGCTGGCGCAGAAGCGGGCGCAGGGGGTGCGGCTCGGCCGGCCCAGGGTGCTTCCTCGCGAGGTGGTGCAGCGGATCGTCCTCGAGAGGGAAGCCGGGCGGACACTGCAGCAGATCGCTGCCGGACTGATGGCCGACGGCATCGCAACCGGCCAGGGCGGGGCCTCATGGTGGCCAGCCACCATCGCCAAGGTGCTGCGGTCGAACCAGAGGGCCGCGTGATCGAACCGACCCACGGAGGGCGTTGACATGGGCTTGCTAGACGACCTGCGGCACAAGCACTAGGCGGAGCTGCTGGCCGCCAAGCAGCAGGCATGGGCGGTCGAGCGGGCCGAGCTGCAAACCGAGTTGCAGGTCGCCACTACCTTCCACGGTCTGGAAGATGGCGAAGGACTCCAGCTTCGACCCGGAGAGAAGCTCTACTTCCGGCTGGGTGGCGCGCCTCTGCTGGAGATAACCCGGACCCAGGGACACCGCACTGGGGTCTACGGGGGACCGTCGTTCCGGATCGCCAAGGGCGTCTACATGCGGACCGGGGCCTTCCGCAGCCACTACGTTCCTGGGGTGGAGCAACTGGCTCAGATCGACGTGGGGACTGCCTACGTCACCGACCAGCGGGTGGTGTTCATGGGTGGGAAGCAGACCCGGGAGTTCGACTTCGCCAAGCTGGTCGGGTACGAGCACCACCCTGAAGGCAGTTACACCCGGTTCAGCGTCGCCAATCGCCAGAGGCCGAGCTGCATCGGTTATGGCGATAAGGCCAGTGCTTGGTGCTTCCGGGTGGACCTGGCCCACTCGACCTACACCGGCCAGCGAGATGCTTTCGTCGCGAGCGTCCAGCAGGAGCTTGACCAGCATATGGCCGAGCAGCCTGGGAGCGTTGGTTAGTCCGATGCCTCAGAGCCTGCTGTCCCTTCCATGGCGACGGGGGTGCTCAGATCTCGCTGACCGGCCACCTAACTAGGATCTCATTCGGCGCTGGTTCGCCGCTCGCTTCCCCAACCGAGGTCCACTTCGGCGCTGCCCAACACGGCCGAAACGGGGTCTGGTAGCACCCCTGTTCGGCTGTGTAGAGTGGCGCACGTGAGTTTCTCCAGAAGGGGTCCCGTATCGGTGTCTCGCGCCGGTCACTGAGGCGGTGGTGTCCAGACCACAGGGGTCAGCCCGTGACAGAGTGCCCGATGCCCACGACCAGGTTCCCTGGAGTGTAGGTGGAGCTGTCGCCCCGGCGTCCGCGCGACCGGGGGAGCCCTTGATCCACGCGGGCTCTTGCTCTCTGGCCGTTGACACGTCGCAGCGGCTCCGGGCCCCCAGTCGGTCACTGTCCAATGCATGAGGGCGGATCTGGACCGGCGGGTTTTACCGATGGCAGGTTCGAAGAATTCGTCCAGCTGGCCGCGGGGCGGTCGCCGTACCCATACCAGCAACGGCTAGCCGCGCAAGGGCTACCTGAGCTCTTGCAGATTCCCACGGGGGCGGGGAAGACACTGGCCGCCACGCTCCCGTGGCTCTACCGTCGCCGATTCCATCCCGACCCTGAGGTCCGTGCCGGGACACCCCACTGGCTGATCTTCGTGCTCCCGATGCGTGTGCTGGTTGAACAAACCCGGGACGTGATGGGCCGGTGGCTCCGGAACGCGGGGCTTGCAGACGAGGTCGGACTTCACGTGGTGATGGGCGGAGAGGGACGCCTGGAGAGTGAGTGGCGCCGCGCTCCAGAGCAGGATGCAGTCTTCGTGGGCACTTTGGACATGCTGATCTCCCGGGCGTTGAATCGTGGCTATGCCGCGAGCCGATTCGCTTGGCCGATCGACTTCGGGCTGTTCAACTCGGGGTGCCAGTGGGTCTTCGACGAGGTCCAGCTCATGGGTCCCGCGCTGCCGACTTCGCGCCAACTCGAGGGGCTCCGTCGCACTCTTGGCACGGCCGTTGCCTGCCGCTCGATGTGGATGTCGGCCACCGTGGATGAGCGACTGTTGTCCACCATTGATCTGCCTGGGGTAGGGACCAGCCTCGATCTCGGACCTGAGGACTGGGCCGGGCCCTTAGCTCGGAGGCTAAACGCAACCAAGATCGTCCGTCACCTTGTCCTTGAAACTGGTGCGAAGAGCTACGGCCGCGATCTTGCGGCAGCGCTTCGTCAGCATCACCGCCCCGGAACGCGAACCATCGCCATCCTCAACTCGGTGGAGCGGGCGCAAGAGGTCTGGCGTGAACTGACCAAGAGGCGTGCCGCCGAGGACGCCGAGGTGGTCCTCCTCCACTCGCGATTCAGGCCACCGGATCGCGCGCTCCGAGCTGAGGCCGCTCTTCGGCCGATCGATCCGGCGGGCCCTGGGGTTGTCGTGGTCGCTACCCAGGTGCTCGAAGCTGGGGTCGACATCTCGGCCACTACGCTGTTCACCGAAGCCGCTCCCTGGCCATCGATTGTGCAGCGTGCGGGGCGGTGTAACCGTGGCGGCGAAAGTTCCGAAGCAGTCCTTCTTTGGGCCTCACCTCCGTCCTTCCAACCCTATGAGGCAGACGATGTTGAGCACGCCGCATCTGAGCTCATCTCACTGGAAGGGGCGTCTGTGATCCCTCGCGAGCTCATCCTCCGGAAGGTGGCGGTGGTCGAGCCCGTCCACCCGGTTCTCCGTCGCCGTGACTTGGTCGGGCTGTTCGACACTACCTCCGACCTGTCTGGCAATGATCTCGACGTGGGCCGATACATCCGCGAGGCGGGCGACCTGGACCTGCAGGTGGCGTGGCGGGCCGGGCTCCAAGCCAGTGCTCCTCCCCCCGAAGCCAAGCCGACTCGCGACGAGCTGTGCCCCGTCCCCATCGGTCAGGTCCGAAAGTGGCTGACGGCGCCGCAGGGCACTGGAGCTCCGATGGTGGGCTGGAGGTTTGACCCCATAGGCGCCGAGTGGGTGCGCTGCAAGGCCGAGGATGTTCGTCCCGGCCATGTGCTGTTGGTACCCGCTGCGGCTGGCGGGTACGATCCGCTGTCGGGTTGGGATCCCAAGTCAACGGTTCCTGTGGAGGTTCTCAGGGGAGAGGAGAGCTCGCCAATTGCCCAGGCCGAGGAGGCGACCGCCGACGATCCCTGTACCTTCGCGCCCGGCGCCTGGGTTGACCTCAGGGATCACCTGGAGCAGGCAGAAAGTGCGCTTCGCGACATCGCAGCCGCCTACCCGCTACCACCTCACCTGGTCGAGGCCGCCGCGATCGCGGCTCGGCTCCATGACCTGGGCAAGGTGCACCCGGCCTTTCAGGCGTTCCTTTTAAGGACCGTCCGGTCGCCCGACGAAGCCCCGCCCCCTGGTGGCCCATGGGCGAAGTCGGCCGGCAGCGGCCGAGCTGTCCACGAGCGCCGATTCTTCCGCCACGAGTTGGCGTCGGCGCTCGCCCTCCTGGCCAACCCCCAAGCACTGGACGGCATCCCCGATCCTGACTTGGTGGTGTACCTGGTTGCCGCGCACCACGGGAGAGTTCGCCTGGCAATCCGTTCCCAGCCTGGCGAGATGCCGCCTGTCGGCGACCGCGGCCGACGGGTGGCTCTCGGGATCTGGGACGGCGACCGGCTACCTGCCGCGGACATTCCGGGTGGCTCCTTTCGTCCCGTGACCCTCAACCTTGCGCCAATGGAACTCGGCGACGATCCGGATGGAGTGCAGTCGTGGACCTCCCGGATGATGGCGCTGCTGGACCGGCCGGACCTCGGGCCGTTCCGGCTGGGTTTCCTGGAGGCGCTTGTGCGCCTTGCTGACTGGAGAGTCAGCTCCGACGACCATGCGGGACACCCATGATCGAGGTGCCACTCTCCGGCTGCCGCCAGGAGCCACTCGGGTCCTACCTGAAAGCCCTTGGTGTGCTCAGACTGGTCGGAGAACAGAAGGATCCTGCCGCGCGAGGTCGTTGGCAGGGTGACATTTTCACGCTCTCCTCGTCACTCCATGAGCCTGACCTTGTGGCGTACTTCCAAGACGAATACCAGCCCACTCCATTGCTAGCCCCGTGGAACAGCGGCAGTGGCTTTCGCGTACAAGGGAAGCGACCAGAGGCTGAGCTGGCGCTTAAAAGGATCGAATCTTCCTCTGTCGAGCGGCTCGCCCCGTACCGGGCTGCCATCCACGCTGGACGGGAGGTGGTAGCGGAGGGGGACCGCCGCGGGTGGCGCGATCCCTCTGGGAAACAGTTCTGGGATAGCAAGCACAAGGCGAGCGTGGTCGACCTGTGCCGGGACCAGTTCCCTGACGTGGCCCTGGCCTGGCTTGACGCGGCGGTCGTGCTAGCCGAGGAACCAGAGTTTGGAGTCCCCCTCCTCGGGACCGGCGGCAACCTGGGCAGCCAGGAACTCTCGATCAGCTTCATGCAGCGGCTGGCCGAGGCCTTTTGCCTGCTCAATGGAAGGCGAGTGCCGACCCCTGAAGACTCGGCGGGCTGGTTGCGGGCGGCTCTGTTCGCCGACGTCTCCGTACCTGGCGTGGAGGGGAAGGTGGGCCAGTTCGATCCAGGTGCTGCTGGCGGCGTCAACTCATCCCCCCTCGGCAGCGCCGAAAGCTTAGTCAATCCCTGGGACTACGTACTGATGCTGGAGGGCGCGTGCCTGTTCGCGAGCGCACCGGCCCGCAGGTTGGGGGCCAACAGCCGGGGAAAAGCGGCGATGCCCTTCATGTTCGGGACATCGCCGGCCGGCTTCGCCAGCGCCAGCAGTAGCGAGGCAGCGAAGGGGGAGCTCTGGGCTCCAATCTGGCGGAGACCCGCCACCGCCCTGGAGATCAGCCACCTGATCGGGGAAGGCCGTGCTGAGTGGCAAGGCAGGCAGGCCCTGACCGGCGGGGAGATGGTCCGGGCTGCCGCCACTCTGGGGGTTGACCGGGGCGTCGAAACGTTCGTGCGGCATGTCTTTGTCGGCCGCCTCGGACAGAGCCCGCTCGCGGTTCCAGTGGGCATGGTTCGAGTCCGGGACGCCCAAGACGTTCCCCTGCTATCGCACCTTGACCAGTGGGTGGACCGCGTTCGCCGCGGCAAGAACATGCCCGCGACGGTCGCTATGGCCCTGCGCCAGTACGACACGGCGGCATTCGAGCTCGCCGCCCGGGGCGGCGCTGGGGAGCTGCGGAGGGTTCTGATGGCCGCAGCTGATCTCGAAGCCAGCACTGGGCGTGCGACGGCCTTTAGAAGTGGGCCACCCGACCTGCGACCAATCCAGGGGCTGCCCGCGTCGGCCTGGATCCCGCGGCTCGACGATGGGTCTGCCGAGTTCCGGCTGGCAGTTGCCCTCGCGTCCCAGCGTGATGAGAGTGGCACATGCCTTCGCTGGCTCATGCGCCCCATGACACGATCGCGCAAGACCTCTGACCTCGTCTGGTCGGAGGCGCCGGCACCCGTTGTCGGATTTGGCCACCGACCGATCCATGAGGTGCTGGCTCTGGCACACGTTCGACGGGCGGTGAAGGCCAGCGCCTCGAGCGATGCCGGAGAGACACAACTGTCCTCCACCTCGAGCGAGGCAGGGATCGGGTTCCAGACAGCTTATCGATGGCGCGTGCCTGCGCCCGGGCGCGACGTGGCCAGGTTCGCGGCCGATGACGTTGACAGTCTCCGTCTGGGCGAGTGGCTGGCGGCGCTGCTCCTCCTTGATTGGGTGGCAGAGCGAGTGGATGTCTCAGGATGGTTCATTCCTTCCCATGACTGGGTGGCCCTGGCCCCGACAGCCTGGGGGCTTCTCGCCCCCTTCTTCCACGGGCGACCGATCCCAGTCTCGGGCGACACCGCCGTCCACCTCCAGCCCGAGGCCGATTGGGTCGGGCGTTTAGCGAGTGGCGCAGTGCTCCAGGTGGTCGAGGCAGCTCTACAACGGCTACGGATAGCTCGCCTAAAGCCAGCGCTGGCCGACGCGAGGGTAGTGGCTCGCACCGGGCCGCCAGGGGTGCGTCTGGCGGCGGCCCTGCTGGCTCCCATCACCATGCAGGATGCGGCGGCCTTGATCCGCAGGATAGTCCCACCGCCCCTCGAGTAACCAGGAGGTGCCATGCCCATGACCACCGCATACCGACAGTTCTTCGAAGTTGAGCTGAAGCCTGTAGCCGGAACTCGATTCCAACCTACTGGGTTTCCAGACCTGGGCCCGGCGCTGTTCGACCGCCCGGTCAGGAGGAACGGGACCCTCGAGTGGGTGCCGGCACTCCTCCTGGAGTCATCCCAGTCGATGGCCAATCATCTGGAGGCGGTGGGATGGGATGCGGCCGTCCAAGAGCCCGCGTCCCCGCTCAGCGGGTTGCCCTATGTCCGGGTGGTGGCGGCCAAGGACGGGCAGTACCTCACTTCCAGCCGGACCGAGGCTCACCGGCTCGCGTCGGCTTTTGTCAAGGACTCAACTCTCGATGGGAAGGGTATGCGCGAGGTGATCAGAGAGCGCCTGGGCCTGCGCGACGACACTCCGCTGGCCCCACGTGGCATCGCTCGGGCGGTATTCGCCCTCGATCCCCTGTGCTTGATCCACGGAGTGTTCTTCGCTGAGCCGGCCAAGATCTGGCCGGGCCAGCCGCGTATCGCTCGGGCGGTGACCAGCTTCATCGAGGCGGTGGACGTGCGCGCCGCCAACAGTGGCGGGGTGAAGCGCGACCAGGTGCGCCATCAGGTTGGTGAGTCTGGCGGCGCGACCGAGGGCTACGGCTTCGTGCCATACCACCGAACTGAATACACGGCTGCTCGTATTCAGGCGGCGTTTGTCGTCGATCTTGCGCAGCTCCGCAGCTATGGCTTGGGAGGTGTGGCGACCGAGATGCTTGCGACCTTGGCTAGGTGGGAGATCCGGTCGCTTCTCGACGGCGGGCTTCGCCTGCGCACTGCCTGTGACCTGGCCGTGGTAGAGCCGGAGATCGCAGACCGGGAAGGAGTCCCTTTGCCATCGCTTGCCGAACTCGAAAGCGAGCTTAGGCGGCTCATCGGCGCGTGCCGAGACTTGGCCGGGGATGGGCAGCCAATTGAGGTGGTCTGGTCAGGGGGAAAGAAGAAGCCTGCGAAGTCCGAGCCCGAGGCCGCCGCGGACGAGTCCTGATGGGGACGTCTCTTGAGTTGAGATTTCCATGGGGTCGATACCACGCCACCCCGTGGGGCCGCAATGTGAACGAGGCTGCGATGGAGTGGCCCCCGTCCCCCTGGCGCATACTCCGCGCCCTCTACGCGACGTGGCGGACCCGGGCTCCGCAGCTGTCGGAAGCAGGGGTCTACAACCTTCTCTCCCAGCTGGCGGAGCCGCCCACCTTCCATCTCCCGGAGTTTGGAGAGGCACACACCCGCCACTACATGCCCGATATCGGCCATGGTCACGATCTCGCGTTCGATGCTTTCGCGGTGTTCGAGCCCGGGGCCGCCATTTTCGTCACCTGGCCAGCGGACCTTGAACCTGACGCCCGCTCAGCACTGGATGAGTTGGCGCCTCTACTCCCATATCTCGGACGAGCCGAGTCGGTGTGTGAGGCACGCCTCCTTCCGCACGGGGAGCAACATTCATTCGGCCTGCAGTCCAGACCCGTCAGTGCGGCCGATCCTGTGGCCACCGAGGCTTCAGACGCTCACCTGGTCCGCGTCCTAGTGCCGGAAGTGCCACTCGATCTCGACGCTCTCACGGCCCGGACCACCTCTGTCAGAGCGGCCCGACGCATCGATCCCCCCGGAGCGCGCTGGCAGCCGTACACCCGCCGTGGTCCCGTAGCCCCGGTCCGGGCTGTTCACCACACAGTCCACCCTGCGCCTACAGCTCTTCGGTGGGCCATTGCCGCCCCGGCGCTGCCTGCGAACTGGGCGGTGGTCTGCATGACCGACATCTTGCGCCGAGCCTGCCTCTCGCGATACGGACGACGCTTCGACGGGGCACCGTCTCCCACGCTGGCGGGCAAGGATGCGACCGGGCTGCCCATGGCAGGGCATCGTCACGCCCACTACTTCGCCCTCGACTTGGATGGTGACCGGTTGCTGGACCACTTCGTCCTTTGGGCACCGGATGGGCTCGACGAGGGGACTGCCCAGGCCATCGCCAGCTTGGACCGACTGGTCGGATACGCGCACGTGCCCGACTTCCGGCCAGCGCGCCTCGGCATTGAGGCGGTCGGGGACATCGCCGACATCGCTCCGGAGCTGGTGGGACCGGCAAGAGTGTGGCGAAGTTTCACCCCGTTTGCACCTGCCCGTCATCCCAAGCGCGGAATTCCCTGGGAGCAGCACCTGGCGAGCCAGGTGGCCGAGGAGTTCGGATGGCGCGATCGACCGTCCCCCATCGGAATCCGTCCCATCGGGGGTGACTGGCTCTCCTTCCGTCGGTACCGACCGACGGCCGACCATCTGCAGGACGCCAGGCGAGCCACGGGCCTTGAGCTCACGTTCTCCGAGCCGGTCGCGGGGCCCATCTCTCTCGGAGCGCTCAGCCACTTTGGCCTCGGGCTGTTCATCCCGCTACGGTGACCACAATAGACCTCGAGCCCCAACGTCCGGTTTCTGCCTCGAGTGGGTCCAGGGAGAGTTCGCACACAGTGACGGCACTCGGAAGGGCACGCTGGCGCCGCGCCGGGTGGATGGGGATTCCCTTGCTTTCGTCGACTCGGACCCTGCCTTGAGTGGCCCAAGAGCGGATCCTCTCGCTGGGCGTGGGTCGTGTCCCAGAAGCGCGCCGGTGCATAATCGTCTAACTGGTCGCTCCTTGACAATCTCATAGCTGGCGGCATGCGGGAGGCGAGGTGATGGGGAGTCCCATCACAGGCGCTCGCCCGAGTCTTGCCATGGGTCAACGCCTTTGCTCTATCAGGCGGAGCTCCCATGCCTCTGGCGCAAGGGACTACTGGGTGGCTCCGGCGCTGGGCCCACTGGGTATCCTGACCTTCGGCGAGATCACATCCCGCCGTCTCCACGGCTGCGAGGCCGGGGCTCCATTGAAGGAACGGCATCTCGGGCCTGGTGATCCCCTCTGAGCAGGGTCTCCACGGCTGCGAGGCCGTGGCTCCATTGAAGGTCTGTGGTGGTGATCACCGTGTCCTCCCAGGCGCCGGGCCTCCACGGCTGCGAGGCCGTGGCTCCATTGAAGGACGATCATGACCCAGCCGATGGGAGGAACCTCCACGTTTCCACGGCTGCGACGCCGTGGCTCCATTGAGGGAGTCGCTACGCCGACGAGGGCTTCAAGCCGTTGTACAGCCTCCACGGCTGCGAGGCCGTGGCTCCATTGAAGGATGGGCGAGCCCGCCGACCCCGTTGGGAGCATCTTCACGTCTCCACGGCTGCGAGGCCGTGGCTCCATTGAAGGATGTAGTCCTTCTCCACGCCCAACTGGTACATCTTCCAGTCTCCACGGCTGCGAGGCCGTGGCTCCATTGAAGGATGCAGGGCGACGGCTACGGCCTCCTGCACTTGGTCCAGTCTCCACGGCTGCGACGCCGTGGCTCCATTGAGGGTTGCGGAGCCGGTAGTTCCGGCTCACCTGATCGACGAGTCTCCACGACTGCGACGCCGTGGCTCCATTGAAGGTGGCGCTGCTGCATTCGGCGGCGGTTCTGGGCCTCCAGCGTCGCCACGGCTGCGAGGCCGTGGGTCCTTGAAGGGACCGCACGATGAGAGACCACGCGAGAGGGTCCAGGGAACGCCGACGAGGACGACGAGCACCGCCTCTAAGTAGGGCTTCCGCCCGGTACGCACACCTATATGGTTGTAGTCACGCGCGGTCTCTGAGGCTGTCCCATTTACTCGACCGACCCCGAGACTCAGGCGACGCTGCGCACCCTGGTTGGGCCCCACCAAGGTGTAGGAGGCGGACACATGGCACGGCGCGGCTGACGTCATCCCCGCCGTGGGTCAACCCTACATGCACCGAAACTGGCAACAACCTTTTCGAAACCCCTCCTCGCTGGCTTGGGGCTTCGGCAGAGCCGCCAAGTCACTGCGTGCTGCTCCTCTCGCCCGCATGATGCCCCGATGATGCCTCACCTAGAAGTTGGCTGGCGGCTGGCCGTCTCACTGGGATGGCAAGAGCCACGGCCAGGCAGCCAAAAGCCACAAACCAGGCAATCACCCCAAGGCCAACCTCGAATATCAACTGGTGCTCACCGCTCGCCACCCCCAAAGGCTGGCCGTAGACCGCCCAGTTCGTGACCGGGACGAAGGTATCGCCCGGGTTGCTGGCCTCGTGCCACTGTGAGCAGATCCGAGCCGCCCACACTGAGTTCACGTACTGTGCCCCGCTGGCTGGGTCCGAGCAGCCGATCTGGGTTTGCTCAGGCAGGGCGAATATCACGGCAGCAGCGAACCCGAAGAAGATCACGGCTGCGATGGTGGCCATCACCGTTCGCCAGTGCCAACCTGTCACGGCCAGTCCGGGATGTCGGCCGCGCAACCGGCGGTCGCCGTCAGCCCTTCCGCCCGGAAGAGGAACGTCTCCAGCGGCTTGGTCACCGCAGCCAGGTCCTGACCGATCGGTACCCCAAAAGCGGTCCCACTCGTGTGAGAGCCGGGCTCACTCCTCGAGGGTCATCACAGCCAGCGTCAGCAGGGCTGCGGAGCTGGGGAATCTCGACTACTTCTCTTCCGTTTCCTCGGGTGGCCGAATCTGCGGGTGCAGTTCGGGTCCTGTCCCGAGATTTGTTGGGAGCCCAAGTAGCCCTAGAGCGACCTTCGCACCGTGATGCTTGTACTCCACTCCATGCAGCGCGTAGTGCGCGGTCAATTGCCACTTGACGTGCTTGCCGGACCAGTCCGTCAGCTTGCCGACGTTGTGCAATTCGAATTCCGGCGTGCCAGCCAACGCGTGGTCGCGGGCTAGATGGTTGCGCAGACCGTTCGGCCCCCAAGAGCCAACCGATAGGTGCATCCGTACGGCTGCACCAACCCCAACATCGTGCGTATGTTCGCCACGCATCGCTATCCTCCTGATTGGCGCGTGCGAGCCCTATCGCGGCAAGCCGCTCATCCGACGCCTGGCTCATCCCGGGTACGGGCGGCAGCGTGGCGACTAATGGCCCTCTCATGGATTGGATAGGTCTCCATTGCACCCCGTCGTGCACCTTACCCACGAGATTGTAAGGGTGTGAAAGGGCCAGGCTGGACAGACCATTCGCAGTGAAGCTGCCGACCAGCGCAGCCCGGCCCAGCCCGCCCGAGTGCAGCCTCTCGTCGGGGCCGTCGGGCTTTCACGTTTCCCTCGGTCGTCGCCGACCCAGTGCGGCGCCAGCCCGAGCTGAGGGACCCACCCGGGACTAGGCGCCTGTTGTGCACTAGGGACTGAAATACCCGAAAGCGTCCACGACAAGGTCGGTAGTACCCTGGTCGTTGTAGGCCGAGGTGGTGCCGGAGGTACTGAGGATCGCTACCGTCAGATTCGGCACGGTCTCGCCGGGCAGCCAGTTAATGTCCGACGCCAACGGGCGGGTCGGCCCTGGATAGACCGTCAGGTAGCTGGGCGCGGTGGTGTCCGTGACGGTGAAGTTGGCCACCACTGCCGTGGCCTGAGCCCCGATCCCGTCGACCCCCGCCAGATCAAGCGTCAGGGATCCGCCGGGCCCTAGCGTTTGTCCGGTGATCCTGGTGTCCAAGACCCGGACTGGGTTGATGGGAGTGAACAGTCCAGCGTTGGACGGCGCGGTGCCTCCGCTGATGAAGTAACCGTCTACATCCACCACCACGTCGGCTTGGCCGAACTGGTTGAAGACCGCGATCTGCCCAGTTGGGCCGACGGGGACGACCACGCGGTTCGCGACCGTGTCCCCCGCCACCCAATTCAAGTTTGAGGCCAGAGGTTGACTCTGCCCCTGTGGGTAGACCGTCAGGTAGCTCGCCGCGGTTGTATCCGTGACCGTAACGTTCATGAGCACTGCAGCCACGCCACTGGACGGCACCCCTCCCATGCCGGTCACCTGTATGTCCAGCGTGGCACCCGGGCCCAAGGTGTCTCCACTGTAGGGCTCGCCGCTGTTTAGCCGCGTGTCAGCAATGCGAGCCGGGGTCAGGGGGACGTAGCTGCCCACCGTGGAGGTAGGCGGCTCGGGCGCGAAGTACCCCTCCAGATCAACCACGACGTCAGCTCGACCTTGGTCGTTGTAGAAAGTCACCTCTCCCCCTGAGCCCACGGGCACGATCACCAGGTTGGGCACCGTCTCTCCAGGGGACCAGTTGAGGTTCGAGATCAGCGGTTGTGGTTCACCGGCTGGATACACGGATAGGTAGCTCGCGTTGGTGGTGTCGGTCACCGTCACGTTGAGTGCGACCGCGGTGGCGTCCGAGGGTACTGCGCCTCCCACCACCTTCAGGCTGAGACTGCTGTTTGTCCCAAGGGTAGTCCCGTTTGTCCTGGTGTCGAGCAAGCGCGTCGGGGGTAAGGCCGTATACGCGCTCATGACGTAGGTGAACGCGTCGGCCGAGGTGGTAGCACTCGTTCCGTATGGCGTCGAGACCGTCACATCGACAGCTCCGGGCGAGCCAGCGGGGCTGGTCGCGGTGATAGAGGTCGGCGAGACGACACTAAAGGTCATCGCCCGAGCGGTGCCGAATAGCACCCCCGTCGCGCCCGAGAAGTTGCTGCCGGTAATGGTTACGGACGTACCACCACCAGTCCCACCGTAGTCCGGGCTGACTGCAGTGACACTAGGGGGAGGAATGTACGTAAATTGGTCCGCGGTGGTAACCGGCGATGTTCCCGTAGAGGTGGTTACGGTCAAGTTCACGGTCCCAGCCGCTGCCGCAGGGCTCGCTGCCGTGAGTTCCGTCGGCGACACCACCGTCACCGAGCTAGCCGCAGACGTTCCGAAGTCCACCACGGCGCCAGGTGCGAAATTGGAGCCGTAAACCGTAACGTTCGTGCCGCCACTCATCGGCCCAGTCGTCGGGCTGACTCCCGTGACCGTTGGTGGCGCGAGAGTGAGCTCACCGATCGCGGTACCCCAGTCACTCCCGCTGGTGGGAGCGTACTCAGCAGCCAACCAGACATCCGTCGGGTTGGATGGGTCAACCGCTACACCCGAGTAGTCACCCCAACGACATCCGTTGAAGCCAGGCTCGCCACACCCGCCTGAATAAGTTCCTGCCCCTGCTTCGAAAGCGACACCTGAGAATGATGATGCCCCAGGCGCAATAGTCAGTCCGGTCGCCTCGGGATAGATGCTGGTCGACGAGAATGTAGCCGCGATGAAGAGGTTCCCGCTGGAGTCGGGAACCACTGCGGGATAGTACAAGTCACCACCTGCGTATCCCAAGTTCACGCCGAGCGTCACGACCGGCGAGGAACCCAGCGACACCTCAACCACTCGAGCGCAGGGGCGCGCGACGGTGTCGCCCGACGGTACGCAGCTAGTGTTCCCTGAGGCAAATAACGTCCCTCCGTCGTACGTGACGGAAAGAAGGCCATCGTCGTCCGTCGCAATCGATGACGGGGCCCCCGGCTGATCGGCTGCCGGGGGAATGGACGTCGGCGCCATGGATGGGTCATACTCCGCCCATGTAACGGTGCTGGGGGGCACTCCGGTCAGGGCGACGACCCCGATCGCCGAGGACCCTGTGAGGCAGCTTCCACTAGTAGCCGTGCCGCAGCTATTGTTATAGGCGGCGTACGCCGTCGTGCTCGAAGTGAGTGAAATGGCCGGGACGACGTCGAAGCGCGTGACATCAGGGCCAAAGTATTCGTAGTAGAAAGGTGATCCTGTCAGAAGCTCAGACTCGTTGAGGACCCAAGTCTCCTGTCCCGTGAAGGTCAGCGGGCTACCGGAGTAGTCGTTCCAGGAAAGCACCATGACGCTGGAATCAAAGCCAACCTTGGGCTGATCCTGCACCACTCCGGCTTGCGAGGAGATCGTGTAGACGTACCAGGTCCCCGTCGGGTCGCTTGTCTCTGAAATTGCAAGGTAGACCTGACTGTCATCTGAGCTATCCACGGAAAGGCCGGACAGGAACCACCGGTTGACTGCGGAGTCAAAGGCAACGCGCGGGTCCGTAAAGACGTAGCCGCCCGGAACCGTGAAGAAGACGTTCAGATCTACGGAAGACAGCACCGCTCCGGTCTTCGACCACACCCAGAGGGCGCTGTTGACTGGCTCAACAAGGTAGCTCACGCCAGCCGCAACTTGAGTGTCTGGCGGTGCTCCCAGTTGGTCGGACCCGAAGGTTGAGGCATCCGCGTTCATGCTTGCAGCGGCAAATGAGGCTAGGGCTTCTGGCCCGGACGTCGAGGAGATTGCGGTTTGAGGTCGGATGGGCCCGGTTGCTCCGGCCTTCGGAGACAGCGGAGCAAGTGCTCCGCTTACCGAGCCTGAGCGCGCAGCCAGCTTGCTGGGGGGAGGAAGGTACGGGAGGGTCCGCGCGGGGTGCGCGCCAGGTGCCGGACGGACACCCGCTTCCCGGAGAAGGTTGACTACACGCGGCTGGCCAGCTCTGCCTCTACCTACGGGTAGCAAAGTCGTCAATTGGGTCGCGCCGTGCGTTGCGGCTGCGAGGGTAGTACCACCGGCGACGGCGACGATCGCTATGCCGCTTGCAGCGGCGGCCACCACAGTAGCCCGCCAGACCCGACCCGCCAAGTTGTTCCCTCCGCCTGCCAGCGTCCCGCCCGACCCAAGTATTGTGGCCCCGTGCTGGATACAGTCGACCCCATGTTTACCACCTCGTCACCGGGTCCCGCTGAGATCGGCCCGGCCCCGAGGTCGTGGGGGGTGTCTACACCTCTGTCGCCGGTCCAAGTTGACGGAACACTCTCCAGCCCGGGCAAAGGCAACTCGGTTCGTAGTCCCGCGGATCGAGAACGAGTGATTTCCGCAGGGGCTAGCCGACCTGGAGGGCAGGCTGCAGCTTCCGGCTGCGGGTTACAGATCAGGGGGACAGGCCCTGCTCGCGACCCTGCCGCGAGCGCTGACGCTGGCGGGCTGCTTCCACTACTCGGTCCGGATGTCTTTCGGGAAGAGCGCCGGGCTCTGGACCGGGCGATCGGGGTGTAGGTGGCGCCGATGACCCTGGGTGGCGACGCTGCAGGTTTGGTGGGGAAACTCCAAGAGGTCGATCTGCAAGGTGGAAGGCAAGTCCACTGAAGCCAGGCGGCGAGCGCCGACGGGACCGACTGGGATTGGTCGGCACTCTCGTGCACTAGGGCCCGCACCGAGTCGCTGAACTCAAAGATTGGGACCCAACAGGAGCACCGCGACCCGTGGGCTGAGGCTGAGGCTACCCAGCGAGATCAGAGTCTCATGGCCACCGACTGGGGGAATAGGCCTCGGTCCAGCTACGGCCGATCAAGACAGTTGGCTTCACGGCCTCATCGCCGACGCCACGCGTGAGGGAGTGAGGGTCAGCGAGGGGGATGTGCTCCGGCTGGCCCTCGACCGTCTGCCGGCTGATGGGGCGGGCGGCGATGCTGACCGAGACGCGCCAGCGGAGCCGGGGGCCCTAACTCTCGCTCCTGGGAAAGGCTGATGCCCAGAGTTCCTGCCCGGGGCGTCGGTGAGCGTGGGCCGATCCCTCAGCGTTTCGTTGGCCGCTCGGGGGCGATCTCGCCATTCGCGGCGACCTTGTATCGGGGCTGCTTCCCGAGAATCTTGTCGAGCCTGGCCAAGAGCGCCTCGTCCAACTCGCCCAATCCTCTTGAAACGGTCAGCTGCTTCCCACGCGGCAGCGGTCCAGCGTTCGTCAGCATGTGATCTATATCGTCGTCAGACGCGCCCACAGCCAGGAGCGCGTAGGCGAGGTCCGCCACGAGACTGCCCCACTCATCGGCCGGGAGACCGCAGTCGCCTGTGGAGTCAGCGGCGCGTCGTCTGTGCCATCCCACCATGCTTGCCAACTCAAAGATGGACTGCTGGCTCAACACACCGGCCCGCATGCCGTCCGCGATGATGTCGAAGACGAGGGGAAAGGCTGATGAAGCGGCGTCGGTGTCCTGAATGGCGATGCAGAGGAAGGCCACAAAGGCGTCGCTGCCCGCAGCGTCGCTCTGCCTCACCAGCGACTGCCAAATGGCTCGCCGCCTCACACCATATATGGACTTCATGTTGCCGAGTTGGCTCGGAATCCGAACTGCCCGCGGTGCATCCCCGCGATAGTCGCCAATGAGCCAGAGGGTCCGTGCCAAGTCACACATGACTTGGCCATGCGGGTTGGTGAATGGTCTGGCCTTCCTCAAAACTGTCATTGTCTGATCCACTACGGCGTAAGCAGCATCGAAGTCCTCATGGTCGAGCACCTCGCGGAGTAGAGCCTGGAGAGGGGTGTTTACCGCCTGAGCTGCTTCCGCGTCCAACCCCCCGTCGAGCAAGGCACTCAAAACTTCGCTCTCTAGCCAGTCGCGGTCACGGACGAGGTGGTGACCCAGCAGCCACGTAATGAGATCCTCCCAATCAGTGGTTCCGCGACGGAAGAGGCGGAGCGCGAGGCGGACCGTCTCGACATCACCGCGGGCCAGGGCGGTCCAAAGCACCTGCCGTGTGGTGCTCTGCCGGTGGTCACTCGGCAGGCCGGAGATGAGACCGACGATCCTGCGTCGATCCGTCCCGGTTGTCCACGTCTTGTAGCACGCCATGGCCGCGGCCACCATAGCGGCCAGGAGCAGTGCGCCAGCCACGGGATCCGCCCACACGGTCTGTGGAAACCCGCTCACAGTGAAGGCGGCGAGCGCGATGACCACGAGAACTACCGCCCATGGGAGCGCGCTCTTGCGGAGCAAGGGGCCGAAGATCACCGGGGAGTAGTGGTCGCTGACCGTCTGGAGGAGGAAGATGAGGGCGGCGCCATAGAGAACCAGGAGCGCGAGTGCAGCCGTGGCCGCCGTGGCGGGCACCCCTACACCTGCCTGGTTTCGTCGAGCGTCATCTGCTTCCCGCTCCTCTCCTTACTGTCGAGAGTATGAATCGGTGGCCTGCCCAATGGTTACTGTCCGGCTCCAGCCTCGGAGGAGGCCGATGCTGCGGCAGGCGGGACGCTCAACCTCGATGGTGCCGACTGGCCCACTCGCCCCACACCTGCCAGCGGAACGCCTACGTCGCCAGGATCCAGCAGGAGCTTGACCAGCACATGGCGGCTCAGCCCGCAGACTGACCCCACGGGGCGGGCGGGACACTCGTAGTGAAGCTGCCCACAAGCCCAGCCCGACCGGGAGCAGCCTCTCATCGGGGTGCGCCGGGCGCCAGCCCTTCTGCGCACATGTGTCATACTGGAGGAGATTCAGGCTGACGACAAAGCCCTCGGGCTGCCGGGCAACCGGCTAGTCAGCCGACCTTCTGGCAGTTAATAGTACAGTTGTGCGCTTCGGCTGAACATGTCGAACTCCGAGCGAATGTGCTGGCTGACGAGCCGATGTGAACGATCGTCGGCAGCTCCCTGCCATTTGTGCTCCCACTTCCGCTGGATCGCCCAGGAACAGTAGTCCGCAAGCCATAGGCAAGGGTCTGTCCGGGCCATCCAGAAGGCGCACCTTGCATCTCGCCCAGGGGCAACTTGTCGGACGACGTCGCGCACCGCGTCTCCAAAGGACTGTTGCTTACTCTTGCGCTCCCCAATGGTGGCCGCCAGCACCAGCAGCCGAGTCCCTGGGGGTGCGATGGATGGGATCAGGTGGCGTAGGTGGTAATACCACGCCAACTGGTAGAAGTACAGGGAGCGCCGGGCGATATGGGGCTGAACCTTTCGCTTCTCAAAGACCGTGGCGTCAACTCGGAATACAAGACCTTGTAGGGTGGCATAGACCTTATCGCGAACGGCTTGCTGTTCCTCGCTCGCCCGGAATTCCGGGTGGGTTGCCACCCCTTCCCACGCCAGCATCCGGCGGAGGCTCAGGAGCGCGTCGCCGATTGACCAGTCCGACACCGTGACCGTCGTCAGAATCCAGTAGCGACTTCGATCCTTGGGGCTGAACACCAAGGTGCCGGCCTCGTCAGCAAACACGTGGACATCGGTCATGCACCTAGCATTGTGAGGTCCGCCCCCGCGCAGGGTCTGCCGTACCGTCCCTGACGGTGCCATGCCATACTGCTACGTATGGCGGCAGACGCTGCGGGGCAGCCGGTGTGGGTGGTACCCAGTCCGCGTGCAGCCAAGGTTCCGGTGTGGCCGGATCGGTGGGTCCCCAGCCGGTTCCGGGCGGTGATGGACGTGCCCGGCCAGCCCTACCGGGCGGCGCTCGACGTGCGGGTGACGGAGCGTGGAGCCGAGGTGATGGAGTTGGGGCTTGGGGTCCGGGACTGGGGCGGCCAAGGCGGGATCGGCACCGAGGG
>JAKABA010000260.1 GCA_021802115.1 bacterium
TGAGGACGGGGTCGGCTGGGGCGCGGGCGGGGTGGGGGTCGGGGTGCTGACCGGGGTGGGCTTGGGGGTGGCGGCGGGGGTCGGGGTGGCGGCCGGGGTGCTCTTGGCAACCGGGGACTTGGCCTTAGGCTGGGCCGCGGGTGAAGTGGAAGAGCTGGCTGCTGGAGCCACGGCCGGGCGCGCAGGGGCCGGGGGATTGGCAGCCTCGAAGGCGGCCACCAGCTCCTCCGCCTGGAGCCGCTTCTCGGTGGCGAGGGCGCGGGCCGTCTCCCCCTGCAGGTGCTGCTGGTCGAGCCGCTCCGCCCGGATGCTGGAGGCGAGCTCGGCGACCGCGGCCCTCTCCGCCCCCGTGATCCGCGACAGGGTGATCTGGGTGTCCAGGGCCTGGCTCAGCGAGCCACTGGCGAGCACCTCGATGATCCCGTTCGGGGTCCCGGTGTACTCAGCGGAGATCAGCGACGCCAGCTGCGCTCGTGCCCGCTCGATCTCCGCCCGTTCGGCTCGCAGCTGCTCCCTGGTGGTCTGCACCTGCCGCAGCAGGAGCAGCTCGCGAGCCTTGGCCTGGTCGACCAGCCGCTGCAGCTTGGCCACCGGTGACTGGGTGGCGGCGGGTGGGGGCGGGTTGCTGGCCGCGGCCGAACTCAACCCCGTCGCTCCCAGGATCCCGACCGCCAGTGTGAGGCTGCCGATCAGGGCGAGCGCGGGCCTCGCCAACCTCCTCTTGCCGTCCACGGGGCCCCATTCTTGTGGCCGCGCGCGCCCCGAAAGCCCTCCGTCGCAGGAACGCGACCCCGCCGCGACTTCGGTCGCGGCCGGATCGCACTGGCTAAGTGGCGCAGGATGAACCGGGCGGGGTGATCAGGATGGGGGCCGAAGCCGCCAGGTTGGGCGCCCCCGCCAGCGCCACCACCCCGACCGGCGTCGTGGCGGGCACGTCGAGCTGAGGCTGGGCCTCGACATAGGTGTAGTAGGCCGGCGCCGGAATCTCCCCCGAGGCGACCTCGCTCACCGACCCCGTGCAGCGATTCACCAGCTCCAGGCGCCAGCCCACCGTGCCGGACGAGTGGGCGCCGAGGTTGGCCGTCATCGTGAAGGAGCAATCTCCATACCCGCTGGGCGGACAGCTCGCCGAGAGCTCGACACCGGTGATGGGAGGATTGCTCGCCGGCGCGAGCAGGGGGATCTCCCGCAGCGGCGGGGGCGTGGACGCGGGAGAGGGTCGCGGCGTGCCGGCGGCGGAGGGGCTGGGGGTGGGTGGGGCGGTACGCCCGGGAGTCGGCCTCGCGGTGCGCGACCCTGCCACCGGCCGGTGTTGAGGAGCTGCTCGCAGCAGCAGGACGCTTCCCCCCGCCGCCAGCAGCAGGGCGATCACGGCCGCCGCCCCCAACCAGGCCCGCCCGGCCCGCCGGCGGCCCGCGACCCTGCTGCGCCCGGCCAGCGGCCGGCCTCCTCTTCCGCCAGCCCGGGGGGTCGCAGCCTCGCCTGCCGCCACCTCGCCGGGGAGGGCGGCCCGGCTCACCGCCACCGCCGGCGCGGCTTCCGTGGGCGCGCCGGCGGCTCCCCCACCGGAGCCCGCCAGGGCGGCAGCGGGCTCCAGGACAGCCGCAGCCGCCACCAGCCTGGCGGCGGAGTCCCGCTGCTCCTCAAGCCGTGAGGCCAGCGCTTGCAGCTGTCGCCGCACTCGCAGCGTGCCCGATCGGCCGAGATGTCCGCGCAGTACCTGACGCCAGCGGGCGCTCACCGAGGCCGGCCGGCGGTCGGCCAGGCCGGCTGGACCGAGCAGGTCCAGGAGCGAATCCCGCACGGCGGCCGGCACCGCCCGGTGACCCGGCTCCGAGCTCGGCTGCAGCAGTCCACGAACCAGCTCAGCCGCCTGTTCCAGATCGGACGAGCTTCCCGAGGGCTCGGGACGCGGATCCGGGGCCACCAGTCGGACCCGGCCGTCGGTGGACCCGATGAAGACGGTGTCGAGGCTGACTGAACGGTGGCGCGTCTGGCGCCGCTCCAGCGCCGCCACGGCCGCCAGCAGCCCGTCTCCGATCAGGGCCGCCTGGTCGAAGGTGAGTGGCACCAGGCGCCGGAGAACTCGCAGGGAGACCCCGTTCGGCGCCTCCTCGGCGATGGTGACTCGGTCCTGGTCCAACCTGGCGGCCAGGGGGCGCGCCAGCCAGCTCCCGCTCACGTCGGCCAGCCGCTGCAGCTCGTCCCAGGTCGATTGAGGGTCGACTCCAGGGGCCAGCCGGACGGTCCGGACCGACACCGACCTGCCGTCGGCGAGCTCAACTCTGGCGGGCCCGCGCGAGTTCCCCAGATCGTCTGGGACCTCAAGCGCAGACTCACTGCGAAACGAGATCAGCTCCAACTTCGTTTCCAGTTCGCGGGAGGCGTAGTGTTGGCAGCGCCGTCGCACCGGCGGTCGTTCTGTGGGTGGTGGAAGTGGGATTGCTCTCGGCCGACTTTGGGATCGACCTCGGAACCGCCAACACCGTGGTGTGCCGCGGTGACGGCACCATCTTGCTCAACGAGCCCTCGGTGATGCTGGTCTCCCTGGGCTCGGACGGGAGCCGCAAGCCGATCCTGATCGGCCATCAGGCCCGCGAGCTGACCGGCAGGACCCCGGTGGGGATGACCACGATCCGACCCATCCGCGACGGGGTGGTGTCGGACCTGCAGTCCGCCAAGGGATACATCGTGGCGGTGATCCACCAGGTGACCCGCCGGCCGTGGGAGCGCTTCCGGCCCCGCGCCATCTGCGGAGTTCCGGCCGGAGCCACCGCGCTGGAGCGCCAGGCGCTGATCGAGGCCCTCGAGGAGGGCGGGATCGGCACCGCCGACCTGATCCCCGAGCCCGTGGCGGGGGCGATCGGCTGCGGCATCGACCCGCTGGAGCCGCGCGCCCACATGGTGGTCGACGTCGGGGGAGGCACGGCGGAGGTGACCGCGATCTGCTTCGGCGGGATCCTGGCCGCCAGCTCCTGCAGGATCGCGGGCGATGAGATGACAGCCGCCCTCAACCAGTACCTGCGTCAGGAGCACCACCTGATCGTCGGCGAGCTGACCGCGGAGGACATCAAGATCAAGCTGCGCTCCTCGGGCAACGGCTCGGGTCCGATCGTCGTCGAGGGACGGGACGTCTTCACCGGCAAGCCCCGGATGCAGACCCTGGATCCCGACGAGGCGACCCTGGCGATGCGGCCGACCGTCGACGGGATCGTGGACGCGCTCGCCTTCGTCCTCGACCAGCTTCCGCCTCAGGCGGTCGGCGACATCATGCAGACCGGCGTGCTGGCCTTCGGCGGCGGCTCGCTGCTGGAGGGCTTCCAGGGTCACCTGGAGGAGGCCCTGGGGTTCCCTGTGGCGATGGCGGAACGACCGCTCACCTGCGTGGCCGAGGGGGCCGCCAAGGCGTTGTCGTACCCCAGGATCGTCGACGCCTTCAAGGGCGCTCCTCCCCAGTTCTGACCTCCGCCATCAGCCGGCCCCCGGCAGGCTGCTGATCCGGGCTGCGAAGTAGGCCTCGCCACCCTGTGGCCAGGGTCGCAGGCCGGCGCCGCCGAGGCCGGTGCGGGTCTCGGCCAGGGCCCGGAGCGGGGCTGGGCGAGCCGCCGGAACCGCCGGCGGCGGGGAGGCCGGCACCCCCAGCGCATTCGACGCGGTCGCCATGATCTGGGCCCGGTTGGCGAAGAAGTACTTCAGGATCTGCACCACTGCCGGCTGGTCGGTGTAGTAGCCCTGGCCGCCGCCGCGGACCAGCATGCTGACCACCACCTGGGGATCGGACATCGGAGCCATGGCGGTGAACCAGGCGTCGGGGCCCCCATTGGGGGCGGTCGGGTCCTGGGCGGTGCCGGTCTTGCCACCGGCGTCCACGTGGAGCCCGCTCAGCATGCTGGCCGTGCCACCGGTCACGGCCAGCCGCATCCCGGCGCGCACCGGGCCCAGTTCCGAGGCCCAGGGAAGCGGCTTGGGCGCGGACACGGGAATCGGCTTCAGGGTCGGCGTGGAGCCGTTGCTCTGAGCCAGCCCGAGGTGGGGCACGACCCGGTAGCCGCTTCCGACCTCAGCGGTCCAGACCGCGTCCTGGATCGGGGTGGCCGTCACATAGCCCTGCCCTATCCCCAGGATCACGGTCGACCCGGGGTACCAGGTCTGGCCGAGCTTGGCGACCGATTTGGGGGTCCCTAGGTAGCCCGGGACCTCGCCCGGGAGGTCGATGCCGGTGTCCTCCCCCACCCCCATCACCCGCCCGGTGGAGATGATGTTCTGCGCTCCCAGCGCCACCGCCAGCTTGTAGAAGTAGACGTCGTTCGACCACGCGATCGCCTCGGGCAGGTCCTGGGGGGGCAGCGTCTCCCAGTTGTGGTAGGTGTGCCCGTCGTAGGTGAAGGTGTAGCCGGTGGGGATGATCTCGCCGGGGGGTATGGCGTGGTGGTAGACATCGGCGGAGGAGACCACCAGCTTGAAGTTGGACCCCGGCGGCATCGCGGTCTGGGTGGCATGCTCCAGCAGCGGGCTGCCCGGCTGGTTCAGCAGCTGTTCGATGGCCGCGCTGTTGCGCGGCGGCTCGAAGATGTTGTCGTTGTAGGCGGGCCAGCTGGCCATCGCCAGGACCTGGCCGTTCTGGGGATCCATCACCACCACCGCTCCCTGGTCCCCCTTCTGGGAGCCCGGATACGCTCCCGAGATCGCCTTCTGCAGGAGCTGGGTGGACAGCTGCTGGAGACCGAGGTCCAAGCCGGTGACCAGGGTACCGCCATTGACCGGCGGGACCTTTCTCCCCAACGCCACCGGTACGTTCTGTGAGTTCACCAGGATCTCCTGGTAGCCGTAGCGGCCGCTGAGCAGCCGGTTGTACTGCTCCTCCAGCCCCGCCTGGCCCAGGATCGCCCCGCTCGGCAGCAGACCGAACTGCCTCACCTGCTGGGGGGTCTCCACGCCGGTGTACCCGAGGATCGGTCCGAGCAGAGCCCCGTAGGGATACACACGGCCCAGGACCGGCTCCACCATGACAGCCGGGATGTCGGCCGATTGGAGCAGGGTCGCCCTGACCGTGGAGAGCCGGGCGGCGAGGGTGACCGTCCAGCCACCATCCGTGGGCTGGGCCATCTCCCGGGCGAGCTGGGTGCGGGTCTGGCCGAGCAGCCTGGCCAGATCT
>JAKABA010000261.1 GCA_021802115.1 bacterium
GAGTGGCTGGCCGCGAACGTGATGCGCGGCGAGCCTGTGCTCGGGATCTCCCGTCTCGACCTCTACTGCGACACCCAGAACTGGTCGCCCACCATGGACGACTTCGACCGCTTTCACTGCCGGGGCGTCCGCCGCCGGGTGTACTCGATGCCGGCGGAGGACCAGGCGCACACCAGAGGCCGCAAGCCCAACGGCTTCGTCTTCGGCGGCGGTGACCTGATGGCCCGCTGCTACGACAAGACCCTGGAGCTCACCGTGCGAGGCTCGGAGTGGCCCAAGGCGCTGTGGGGGGACTGGGCCCAGGACCAGCCAGTCTGGCGGGTCGAGTTCCAGTTCCGCCGCCGCTCCCTGGTGTCTCTGGGGTGCTCGACCCCCGAGGAGGCGCTCGCGGCCCGTCAGGAGCTGTGGCACTACGGCAGCAAGTGGCTGTCGCTGCGGACCCCGACCTGCGACTCGAACCGGGCCCGCTGGCCGGAGTCCCCCGAGTGGACCGTGATCCGCCAGGCGCGAGTAGGGTCGCCGACATCACCGCTGGTGCGCGACCTGGTGCGGTCTGCCGACGAGCTGAGGATGATCCGCGGTCTGGTGGGGTACGCGTCTAGCCTGGCCGCCCTGGGGGCCGCTCCTGGGGTCGGAGCGGCCCTGGCCAGGACGGTGCCCGGGGTTCCCAGCTACCTCGAGCGGAAGGGCGAGGACTTCGCCACCATCGTGGCTCGCAAGCGCCGCCAGAGGATCGAAGTCGTCCCTGGGCGGGATCACGATGAGAGACGGGTTGGCCCCACAACGCCGGCCGCCACCGATGGCGCGGCGCCCTTCATCAAGGGGCCTGTATGGCCGTGACCGAGAAGCTGCTCCTGAACGTCAACGAGGTCGCCTCACTCTTGGGCTGTGGGCGGACCTATGTCTACGGAATGATCCAGCGCGGAGAGCTACCCGTCGTCAAGTTGGGGCGGCTCACGAGGGTGCCTCGGCCTGCTGTCGAGGAGTACGTGAATGTGGGTCGGCCTGCCCACAGCCTTCCCCAGGACTCCGTGATGCCCGCGTCGTGGCCGCGCCCGTCCGTCGGAGGGCGACGATGACAAGACGCGGTAACGGCGAGGGGACGATCCGGAAGCGCGCGGATGGACGGTGGGAGGCGCTGATGACCGTGACGCGTGAAGGCCGGACCCTGAGGCGGTCTATCTATGCGCACACCCGCGAAGAGGTAGCACGACTCCTACGGCAAGCCATTCGGGAAGCGGAGGCCGGTGTCCCTCCAGCTTCAGGGACGGAGACCCTAGCCACCTTCCTGGCAGTGTGGCTCGAGGCCACACGGTCCAGCCTGAGGCCTCAGACCTGGAGCACCTACGAACGGCATCTGCGCCTCCATGTGCTGCCGCACGCTGGGCGGATCCGGCTGGCGAAGCTACAGCCCTACGATCTCCAAGCCCTCTACCGCGGGCGTCTCGAGGAGGGCCTCAGCCCTACGACGGTCCATCACGTCCATGCGATCCTGCACCGGGCGCTCACGCAGGCGGTCAGGTGGGGGATAGTCCCCAGGAATGTCGCCGACCTCGTGGACCCCCCTCGGATGTCTCGGTTCGAGATGCGAGCGCTGACTGCCGATGAAGTGCGGCGCCTTCTCGACGCTGCAAAGGAGGATCGGCTAGAAGCGCTGTATGTCTTGGCTGTCTCCACTGGGATGCGTCGGGGTGAACTCCTGGCACTTCACTGGCAGGACGTCGATCTCCGGCTCCGCCGCGCATCTGTCACCGGGACGATGCAGCGCACCACCGAGGGGCTGGTGATCGGTCAACCCAAGACTTCCAAGTCGCGACGGGTGGTGATGCTCTCCGATATGGCAGTGCGGGCCTTGGAGCGCCGCCAAGAGATGGAGATAGTGGAGAGGGAGTCGGCGGGGCCACTTTGGGATGAAACCGGTCTCCTATTTCCCAACGCGTTCGGCCGGCCACTTGAGCCGGGCAACTTGCTCAGGCGATCGTACTGGCCACTCCTCAGGCGAGCCGGTCTTCCGAGGATGCGCTTCCACGACCTGAGACATACGGCGGCGACCATCATGTTGAGCCGCGGGGTGCATCCCAAGGTCGCATCGGAGATCCTGGGGCACGCGACTGTCGCGATCACCCTCGACCTCTATTCCCACGTCACCGAGTCCATGCAGGCCGAGGCCGCCCAGTTGATGGACGAGACACTTTCCGCTCCGGTCCCCTCGGGCGCCTGAGTCCGGGGTCGCCGTACAGATGCCGGTCCGGTTATCGACGCCTATGAAGGTGTGCCCGATCTCCTCTCATAAGAATCCCCTCACCACATCAGCAACCAAATCTGGTCGTTCGCGGTAGGGCAGGTGGGCAGTCCCAGGGATGAGCATGTGGCTGGCCTGGGGCAGACGGCTGGCGAGTTCCTGAGACCGGTCGATCAGGAACGGCACATCGCGGTCTCCGCACGCGACCAATGCGGGCACCGGGATCTCCTCAAGCCGACTCCAGGTGTCGAGACCGCTGGCTCCCCTGCCTTCTGAGAGGCCGTGGCGTTCGATATCGCCGATCATGTCGCGAGCAAGCCGCCTTGCTGGCTCGGGCACACGGCCTTCGGGTTCGCGTGGGCCGTCCAGCCACAACCAGAGACTTAGTCGAATCGTCTCCGCCAAGTCGCCTGACCTCGCGGCCTGGCCGAGGAGTTCATCGAATCGGTTTGTAGCGGGATCCAGCTCCGGCTCGGGTGACCCGCTGATCGCCGGCGCGAAGAGCACCAGTGAGGCGACGCGTTCCGGGCTGCGCAGCGCAAGGTCGAGTGCTACTCCTCCGCCCAGGGAGCTTCCAACCAAGCAGACAGGGACTGGCCCCAGATGGTCGAGCACTGCAGCGAGATCCTCCACATGGGAGAACTCGCCATTGCCCGGCTCACTTTCGCCGAAGCCGCGGAGGTCGTAGGCGATCACCTGAAAGCGATCGGCGAGGTCTGCGGCTACCCGGCGCCAGCTGCGTCGATCGGCCACTCCGGCATGGAGTAGGACGACGCATGTCTCCGCCTCCCCCCATCGCTCGCCGACTAGCCGAGTTGCTCCTCGCGTGACCACGAACGGCTCAGGGGCCAGCATGCGAGCACCCCTAGCATCCGGTAGCGCCAGGGAAGGCCCACTGCGGGGCTCTCCTGGGCGCCGAGTCCCTCCTTGAGCCCGCCCCGACCACCGACTGCTCCGAGCCCGTCCTATTCGCCGAGTTCGGCTCGCCAGAGGATCTCACCGCGGGTGTCGTCCACCAGCGCTATCCCGGAGATGGCGGTCCGAAGTGGCAGAGGGGAATTCAGGACCCTGTCCATCGCGACTCCAAACTGACCCTGAGGGACGCTTTGTGTGAGGGTGCAATGCGGGATCCACTGGCCTGGTAGGTAATGGCTCCAGACGTCTGCGCCAGCACGACTGACCGCCGTGCCTATCTCCGCGCTTGCCTCCAGGAGCTCTGGAGCTGGCACAACCCCCAGGAACAGGACCCGGCCAACGAATGCGCCGACTCCGTCGAGAGTCAAGGCCCTCGGGATCCTGAGCGACCCGGCGAGTACACGAGCAACCGCCGCGGTCGGGATTGCGTCGGCGACGACAAGCGAGACGTGGGGGTGGTGGCGACGGTGGGAGTAGGTGCCTAGAGACCCGACACCGTCCTCGTCAAGCGCGGACCAGAGGGATCTGATCGCAGCGTCGGCAGCGCCGTCGAACAGTAGAACCACACCCTGGGCCATCGCGGCAACGATACCGGCAAGGCAGACCGAAGATGGGCTGCGGAGGCAGCAATCGAATTCCCCCTTCCCCGTCCGACTTAGGTCGAGGGGTACAACCTTGGCTCCATGAGCCGGTCCCTACAGGGTGAAGTAGAGGGTGACGGCGGAGGCGCCGAAGGCTGCTGCGGACCGCCCGGTCTGCGTGCGGAGCAGAACCACCAGGCTGGCGAGGGCCCCGGCCAGTGCCAGGCCCAGCGCCAGGCTGCCCCAAGCATCTTTGCTCATGCTGAGCAGAGTCCTGGACTGACGATTCGGTTACGGTCTCCCCGGGTGATGGAGGTAGGGAGAGAGCGGGCCGACCACTCTGCTCCGGTAGGCGCCGAGGGCTTGGTCGAATGCGCGGGGGATCTCTATGTCCCTTGGCGGGGCCGGGATCCGCACGGCAACGAGCGGGGACCCCGCGATCTGCACGTTCCTTGCTCCAGGGGGGAAGCCGAGTTCGGCGCCGTCCTGGAGCACCTGCATGTCGGCGGGGGTCCCGGTATGGGTGGGTCCGATGTGTTGGTTCCCGAGCGGATCCTGCCACAGGAGGCGGAAGCCCTTGAGGGCGGTAAAGAGGACTGGCAGGCGCTGGTGTCGGTCGGTGTTCGAGATTCGGTTGAGGAGGAGGAGAGCGTGGACTCCTTCGCCAGGCCGACCCGTTCCCCTCGGGGGCTGCAGGGACTTGAGGATTGCGACCGCCTCGGGCCGAACGTTGGCGGTGTCCGACCGCCATCGCCCACGTTCCTTCGTGCGCTGTTCATCCTCGCCCGCGAGAGGCTCTTCCCAGACCCCTTCGAAATAGATCGGGAAGTAGACACTGTGCCTTTGGGCCGAGGGCACCAGACCGGCCATGAGGTGGTCGAGACCGCTTCGCAGGTTGTACACAAAGTCGGCGGCCATAGGGCCCAGCTCCACTGGCGGGGATGATGTGAACCATAGGTGGTGTGAGTCGCGCTTGCCGTTGAAGCCCCGGCGGACCTCGTAAGGGTGGGTGTCAGCCCACTGGGCGATGGTGACCTTGAGGTCGTGGAGGTGCTTCTCGGCCCTGTCGGCCTTGAGGATGTACGACGGGACCAACTCGCTCACGGATTACTCTCCTTTCATGATCGGCGAGTTTCTGCCTGAGAGCCGAAAGATCTCCAACTGGGCCGAGACTCCCGTCCCGACCCGCTGAGAGGTCCATAGCGAGCCCGGCCAGCTCAGCCGGCGCAGGATGGCGAACCTCTGCCCTCAAACGAGACAGCGGACCGACGAGTGGTCGAACGCGGGTTTGGAACTGGCTGTGGTCAAAACTGTGGTCAATGGCTCCATCGTGGGCAGTAGCTCATGTGACGTTGAGATCGAAAACTGGTGCCGAGGGGCGGGATCGAACCGCCGACACCGGGTTTT
>JAKABA010000262.1 GCA_021802115.1 bacterium
CTTTCTGCAGCAGCTCTCGGTGGCGGCCGCCTCCACCATGGGGCGCGACGAACTCCTGTCGCTGGTCATTAAGGAGACCAACGGCGCGATGGACGCCGACGTGTGCGCGATCTACCTCTACGACCGAGATCGGGACGGGCTGGTGCTGACGGCCACCAACGGCCTCAACCAGGAGGCCGTGGGCAGGGTGGTGATGCGCCTGGGGAGCGGGGTCACGGGGGCGGTCGCCGCCGGGCGCCAGCCGCTGGCGGTGGCGGAGGTCTCCCGCGACCCTCGCTTCCAGTGGATCGAGGGGGTCGACGAGGAGCGGTTCACCTCGATGCTCTCGGTGCCCATCGAGGCGGGCCCCCGGATGGTGGGGGTCCTCAACGTCCAGACCGTTGAGCGCCGCGAGTTCCGCCCTGATGAGATGGCCTTCCTGTCGGCGATCGCGGGGGCGATCGCGGGGGTGCTGGAGCGCGCCGAGCTGCAGCACCAGCTGGAGGGGCAGCTGGCCGAGATCCGGCTCTCTCAGACCGTCCACGAGCGTTTCACCAAGCTGGTGCTCGACGGGGCGGGCCTGAGCAAGATCCTGGAGGCGATCGCCAGCTTGGCCAGCGGCGCGGTCGGGATCTACGACCCGCTGGGCTTCCGTCTCGAGCACGGCGCCGGAGCGGGGCTGCGGATCCGGCGCGTCCCGATCCCGGATGCGCTGTTCGACACCGCCGACCCGGTGGAGGCGATCTCCGGGCGCAGCCGCACCGTCCTCACCCTGGCCCCGGTCCGGGCGGGGTCCGAGCTGATCGCGGTCCTGGCGCTGGAGGGGAGCCTGCGCGGCGCTCCCCAGGGGCGGCGCCGCGCCCTGGAACACGGGGCCACGGTGGTGGCGCTGGAGCTGCTCAAGGAGAGGGCCGCCGCCGAGGTGGAGCGCCGCCTGCGCGGGGATCTGCTCGAGGGCCTGCTGACCGTGTCTTCAGACCCTGCCGACATCAACCGGCTGGCGGTCGCCGCCGAGCGGCTGGGATACCGGATTCCGGCGCGGAGCTGGCTCTTGATCCTTGAGCCCGACGACCCGGAGAGCGCGGAGGTGCTGCAGTCGCACCCGATCCAGGAGCGGCTGCATCGCGACCTGGAGCGGCTCTGCAGAACCCGGGCTCCGGGCGCCATGGTGGTGACCAGGGCCAGTGCGCTGGTGGTGGTGCTGCCGGAGGAGTTGCTGGGCGCCGACGCACCTGCGGTCGGCCTCTCCGGGGCTGACGTCGAGGCCGTCGCCAGGAGCCTGCTCGACCTCACCCATGGGCTGGACCGCCGCCTCAGCGTCTCGGCCGGGGTGGGCGGGCTGGCCGCCGCCCCCAACGAGCTGGCGCGTTCCCACGAGGAGGCCCGCCAGGCGCTGCGTCTGGTGCGCCGGGGCGGTGGCAGGCGGGTGCTCACCTCCTACCGCTCGCTGGGGGCGCTGCGTCTGCTTCTGGAGGTTCGCGATCCCCAGGTGCTCAGGCGCTTTGTCGAGGAGAGCATGGGTGCGGTCCTGGCCTACGAGGAGCGCCACCGCACTCCCCTCACGGCCACCCTCGAGGCCCTCTCCAACCAGGGCTGGAACCAGCGGGCGGCGGCCCGGGCGTTGGGCATTCACATCAACTCCCTGACCTACCGCGTGCAGAGGGCGGAGTCCCTGCTCGGGGTCTCGCTCGACGACCCCGAAGCCCGCGTGGTCTTGGGGGTGGCGCTACGCGCCCGCAGCCTGATCTCCGGCTGAGATCTCCCGCCGGACCCAGCGGTGCCTGGAAGATCGCGATCAGAGATACCTATTGACATAAAGCTCTCGATAGGTTACTGTCGAGTGGTGCCGCCCCCAGACCCCAGCCACCCCTTGGACTCCCTGCGCCGGGTCAGCGACGCCAGGACCATGCGTGCCCTCGCCCATCCGGTTCGCATCGCGCTGATCGAGCTCCTGATCGTCGCCGGGCCCATGACCGCCACCGAAGCGGCGGAGAGGATCGGCGAGAGCCCGACCACCTGCTCCTTTCACCTGCGGCAGCTGGCGAGGTACGGGTTCGTCGAGGAGGCGGGCGGCGGCAGGGGCCGCAACCGTCCCTGGCGGGTGAGCTCGGTGGGGATGACCATGAGCGTGGCTGACGACGATGCCGAGACCGACCTGGCGGCGGCCGCCCTGCAGCGGATGTTTCGCGAGCGGCATCTGCGCCGCCTCGAGCACTGGCGCGAGACCAGGGCCAGCTATCCCCAGGAGTGGCGCGCCCTGGCCGCGGAGGGTGAGTACCTCCTCTGGGTCACCCCAGAAGAGCTGGCGGAGGTGGAGCGGGACCTGGCCCGGGTCCTCATGCGCTATCCCGAGCGGCTGCAGGACCCATCCTCGCGGCCTTCGGGCGCCCGCGCGGTCGAGGTCCTCTCCTTCATCTTCCCGCTCGACCTGGAGAATGCGCTCGGGTCCGAGCCGCCTCCGGGACAGCCCCGCTGACGTGAGGCAGCTCCTGCGAGACGGCACGGCGCGCTGGTTCCTGCTGCAGTCGGTCCTGTCGACCTTCGGCGACCGCTTCATGCTGCTGGCGGCGGGCATCTGGGTGCGGGTGCTGACGGGCAGCAACGCCGAGGCCGGGCTCACGTTCTTCTTCGCGGTCGTCCCGGAGATAGTCGTGTCCCCGCTGGCGGGCCTGGTCGCAGACCGGGTGCCGCGGAGGCCTCTGCTCATCGCCTGCCAGGCGGCCGGAGCCGGCTCCGTCCTTCTGCTGGTGCTGGTTCGCGGCCCGGGACAGGTCTGGCTCATCTGGTTGGTGATGATCGCCTACGGCGCGATCGCCACCTTCACCAGCGCCGCCAAGTCCGCGCTTCTGGTGACGATCGTGCCCAGCGAGCAGCTGGGCGAGGCCAACGGCTTCCTCAACACCACCGCTGAGGGATTGAGGCTGGTCACGCCCCTGGTGGGGGCGGGTCTGTTCACCCTGGCCGGAGGGCCGGTGGTGGCCGAGCTGGACGCCGCCACCTGCCTGATCGCGATGGGGGTGCTCCTGTGGCTGCGGGTCGAGGAGCCAGCGGCTCCCGCGAGAGCCCAGCACTGGCTGGCGGAGACCTCGGCCGGCTTTCGCCACATCTGGACGACCGTGCCGCTGCGCCGGATCCTGCTGGCGCTGGTCGCCTTCGTGGCGGTCGTGGGTTTCCTGGAGACAGCTCTCTTCGGCGTGGTCACCGACGGCCTGCAGCGGCCCGCCTCCTTCGTTGGAGTTCTGATCTCGATCCAGGGCGTTGGCGCCATCGCCGGCGGGCTCACCTCGGCTCCCCTGATGCGAAGGGTCCTGGAGACCAGGCTCACCGCTCTCGGCATGGTCACGGCCGCGGTCGGCTCGGTCGTCTGCGTGGTCCCCAACTACGTCCGGGGCGATCTCCCGATGGCCGTGGTGGTCATGGCGGCCCTGCTGATGGGCGTTGGCCTACCCTGGCTGTTCGTCGGTGCCAACACCCTCATCCAGCGCCGCACGCCGCTGGCGCTGCAGGGCCGCGTCGACGCTGCCTTCGGACTCCTATTCGGAGGTTTTCAGGCGGCCTCGATCGGCGTGGGGGCGCTTCTCATCGGTGCCTTCGGGTATGTCCCCTCTCTGCTGGCGGTCGGGGCCGTCGGCCTGCTCGCGGCCGGCTACCTCATGAGCCGCCCCGAGATCCCAGCGCTGCTGGGGGCGGCCGCTCCCCTGGCGGCGCCGGGAGACTGAGGGCCCCGGGCGCATTGGGGCTGAGCCGGCACGCTCATATGGGAGAAGGCAGACCTGGCCACCCGGAACTTTTGGCCTGGGGGCGGATCTCTGCAGCGCAACCCGTCTGTCGCTCACATCTCGGTCCGGGCTCGTCCCCATCCGTGACTGCGCTAGGTGCCGCCGCTCGCCGCGGCGGTTGGGCTCGTCAGGGCTGTCGGCCGACCGCCCCGGGAAGGACCCTCGGTTCGATCCTGGTCTCCTCCACGCGACCGTCGGAGCCGCGCCTGACGTGATAGGCGCCGGCGCCAACCACCTCGGTCACTGCCTCCGCCATCTCGGTTCCCCGGTAGACCAAGCCCGCGCCGTTGTCGGTCGCGTAACCGCCGGGCAGGACCTCCTCCGCCACCAGCCGGTGAAAGAGGGGGCGCCGCTGCTCCTCGGCGTCGTAGTGGACTCCATTGGAGAACGGCAGAAAGCCGAGGGCGTCGGTGACGGCGCGCAACTCGGGCCCAAACGAGTCGGTGGTGCCCCCCACGTGCCAGCATAGGGACCCGGCCGACACTCCCCCCAGCACCACTCCCGCCTCCCAGCAGTCCCGCAGGATGCGGTCGAGTCCGTGCAGCCGCCACAGGGCCAGGAGGTTCGCCGTGCTTCCGCCTCCCACCCACACCGCATCCTGGGCGAGCAGGTGGGCGGCCATGTCGGTCAGGTTCGGCATGGGGAAGAGATTGAGACACGAGACCGTGACATCGCGCTCGTAGTAGGCGGAGTGCATGGTCGCGTTCCACCAGGCCTGGTCGCCGCCGGCTGTGTTGATGAAGCACAATCTCGGGGTGGCCCTCGGCTGGGCCAGCTCGAGGGCGTAGTCGAGCAGCGGCCCCGGCCGCACCAGGTTACGAGGATCGGGGAGGAGGCCACCGCTGGTGGCAAGGATGGTCGGCTCTCCTGCGGACATGAGGCAGATCATGGCAGGTCGAGACGGTGGCTCGCCGGCTGAGCCCTGAGGACCCGAACCCGGCAAGCCCAAGACCGCCACCGGCCGTGAGTGCTCTCGCCTCGAGCCACCCGCCGCGGGCACCAACTCACAGCCGCCTACTCGGCGAGGAAGTGGCCCATTGCACCGGGACGTCGGCTCCGCCGGGGCCCTCAGGGGCGGCGGGGGTGCGACGTCTGCGCGTCGCACCCCCGTCAATCAAGCCGCCTGCTCCAACGCCCTGCGGGTGAGCACCTGCGCCAGATGGAGCCGGAACTCGGGGCTGGCGTGGACGTCGCCGCTGGGGTGGAGCCCGTCACTCGCCCGCTCCGCCGCCTCAGCCGGCGTCGCTCCGGACCTCAGCGCCTCCTCCACCGCGTGGGCGCGCACCGCGGTCGGTCCCGCGTGGGTGATGCCCACCCGCCAGCCGTCCTCGAGACGCTGGACCCCGACCGCCACGATCGCCCAATCGAAGAGCCGACGGCGG
>JAKABA010000263.1 GCA_021802115.1 bacterium
CGGCCTGAACATCCCCAGCATGAGCTGGCGAGGGCGCGCCTGCGTTCGGGGTTCGGGGCCATGATCTCCATCGAGCTGGCGACCGATGCCACGACCGCCGAGCGCTTCTGCGCGGCTACTCGGATCTGGGCCAACGCCACCAGCCTCGGCTCGGTGGGGTCGCTGCTGGAGCGCCGGGGGCGCTGGACGGGGGAGGAGCATCTGCCCGCGGGACTGGTCCGGCTCTCGGTGGGCATCGAGGACCGGGCGGATCTGCTCTCAGACCTGGATCAGGCGCTCTCGGTGGCCGGACTGGCCGGGTGAGTGCCGGTTGAGGTGAGCGCGGCCACCAGCGACAGGATCGCCGCCCGCACCTCGTCCAGGTCTAGCTCCGAGCCGGCCACCGCCCACTCCACGACCACTCCGTCCAGGAGCATCGCGATGGCGCGTGACAGGGGGGCCACCGGGACGCCCTCGGCGAGGGCTCCGGCCGCAATCTGGGCCTTGAGGAAAGACTCGATGAAGCCCACGATCACCTGGCGGCGAAGGCGCAGCGAGCGACGCACCACCTCGTTGCTGGTGGCCTCCGCCATCGCTCCCAGCAGGAGGCTGGCGCCGCCCCCGCTGGCCAGCCGCTGCAGATAGAAGTCGACAGCGTGTTCCAACCACTGCTGGGGATCGGAGATGAGCTCCAGCTCGCTGCGCAGGCCCTCGGCCTCGGCCTTGGTCTCGGCCGTGCAGATGGCGGTGTACAGCTCGGCCTTGCTGGCGAAGTAGCGGTAGAGCAGGCCGACTGAGATCCCGCATTCGGCAGCGATCTCGGGGACGCTGGTCCCCTGCAGCCCGGAGCGGGCGAAGGCTCTGGCGGCCCCCTCCAGGATCCGCTGGCGGACCTGATCCGCGTGCGCCGAGGACCGTTCGGCAACTCCTCCGGAAACGATGTCCACACCTCCTGTCGCACATGCCGGCCGTACCTGGTACCCTGTCAGTCTACATGAATGAACATTCATTCATGTAGACGTCAGCAGTCCAGCGTGCCCGAGGAGAGGAGCTCATGTTTCATCGGCTGGGACGATTCACCTACCGCCATCGCCGGGTGATCCCCTTGGCGGCGCTGGGCCTCATGGTGCTCCTGCTGGGCCTTTCGGTCCCCTTTGGAGGTCAGCTCTCGGCCGGAGGGTTCTCGGTGCCCGGCTCCCAGAGCGAGCGCGCGACCGAGCTCCTCGCCAAGCACTTCGGAGCGGCCAAGACCCAGCTGCTCCTGGTCTACCGCAGCCCGACGGCGAACGCGGCCAGCCCCGAGGTCCAGCAGGTGGTCGATCGCAGCTTCAGCCGGCTCGCCCGGCGACCCCAGGTGGCGAGCGTGCTCGACTACAGCAACACCAAGGACCCGGTCTTCATCGGCGCCCACGGTCACGACACCTTTGCGGTCATCAACCTCAAGCTGAGCGAGACCGCGGCCACCAACCGGCTGAAGTCGCTGGAGGCCTACCTCGGCCGGCCTCCGGGCCTGCGGATGTGGGTCACTGGCGCTCCCGCCATCGACGCCCTCTACAACAGTGGGCTCGAGCAGCAGCTGAAGCGGGCCGAGGTGATCGCCCTGCCGGTCTCGCTGCTGCTGCTGCTGCTGGTGTTCGGGTCGGTGGTGGCCGCCCTCCTGCCCCTCCTGATCGCGGGGCTGGCGGTGCCGACCGCGCTGGCGGTCATCGGGCTCGTGGCCGCCCACCTCGGGATGTCCATCTTTGTCACCAACGTGGCCACCATCATCGGGCTCGGGCTGGCGATCGACTACTCGCTCTTCTTCGTGAAGCGGTTCCGGGAGGAGCTGACCCATGCCGGGGTGGAGGCCGCGGTGGAGGCCGCCACCGCCAGCGCCGGCAAGGCGGTGGCGATCTCGGGAACCGCGGTCGCCGTGGGCCTGAGCTCGCTCACCCTCTTCCCCGCCTCCGCGCTGCGCAGCATGGGGATAGGGGGGGTGGTGGTGGTGGCCTGCACCCTGCTGTTCGCGCTCACCGCCCTGCCCGCGATCCTGGCCCTGCTGGGCACTCGGATCAACCGGTTCAGTATCCGGCGGAGCCTGCGCCGGAGCGGCCGCCCGGCCGATCACACCTCCAGCTTCTGGGGCTGGGTGGCGGATCGGGTGATGCGCCACCCGGTCGCGATCGCGCTCCCCACGGTGGTGGTGCTGCTGGCCGCGGGCACGCCGTTCCTGAGCCTGCGGCTCTCCACCGGCAGCAGCGTGAGTGAGATACCTCAGGGGCCGGCGCGCACCGGCTACGCCCTGCTCAACTACGACTTCCCTCAGGCGGGCGGGGTCGACGACATGAGCCTGGTCCTCGACTACCACAGGTCCCTTGGAGGCAGGCTCTCCGCCACCCAGGAACAGCAGTTGGGCGGCTACCTGGGACGCCTGCGGGCGATTCCCGGGGTCGAGGCGCTCCAGGGGGTGCTGACGCCTCCGCCCGGGATGGCCCGGGTCGAGTACCTGCGGCTGCTGCGGCAGGCCCCGGCCCGCCGGCCGGCCGCGGTGAACCGATACATCGCGTCCAACGTGGCCGGGCCGATCGCCCAGATCGAGGTGGCGAACAGCTACGGCCCCGACTCCCGGCCGGGGGCGGCCCTGGTGCACCGCATCCGCGCGGTGACGGCACCGCCGGGCTCGTCCGCCCTTCTCACCGGGGGCGCCGCTCAGTCCGTCGACTTCATTGACGCCTTCGCCGCCACCATCCCCTGGGCGGTGCTGCTGGTGGTGGCGGTCACGATGCTGGTCCTCTTCCTCACCTTCGGATCGGTGGTGCTCCCGATCAAGGCGGTCCTGATGAGCATGATCTCGATCAGCGCGGCCTTCGGGGCGATGGTCTGGATCTTCCAGCAGGGCCACCTCTCCAACATCCTGGGGTTCACCCCGCCGGGGTCGATCACGGCCACCGACCCGGTTTTGATGTTCGCGATCATATTCGGCCTTTCGATGGACTACGAGGTCTTCTTGCTGACCCGGATCAGGGAGCGCTATCTGGCGACCGGCGACAACCGCCGCTCGGTCGCCGAGGGGCTGGCGGCCACCGGTGGGGTGATCAGCTCCGCGGCCCTGATCATGATCACCGTGTTCGCGGCGTTCGCCCTGGGGCATGTCCTGGACATCCAGATCCTGGGGGTGGGGATGGCGATCGCGGTCGCCGTCGACGCCACCTTGGTGCGAGGGGTGGTGGTCCCGGCCCTGATGCGCATCCTGGGCGATGCCAACTGGTGGGCGCCGCGCGGGATGCGCGGCTGGATCTCGCGCCTGGGATTCTACGAGGAGCTGGGTCCGGAGCTGCATCGCGAGCCGGTCTCATCGCGGCAGCCGGGGGCTGACTCTGCGTGAACTCGCGATATAGTGGATAATTCGCCTGTGGTCATGGGGATCGAGGCGGTGACCGACCGGCGTGCGCAGCTGCGCCGTCTGGACGACGTCCTGGAGGCGTTGGAGCAGCTCAACCTCACCGAGGCGGCTGAACTGCCGGAGAGGGTGCTGCGGTCGCTGGCCGCGCACGACATCCCGGTGGAGGATGGCGTCGAGATCAGGGTCCTGATCGAGCGGGTTTGGCGCAAGCAGGAGGGGCACATGCTCAGCCCCCGCCAGGAGCGTCGGCGCACCAGCTCCCGCCGCGTTCACTCGCGCCGCCCCCCGGGCCATGACGTGATCGAGAGCATCCTCCGGCAGGGCGGCCAGGGGCCCCTGCCCGACTGAGGTTCAGCGCTGGGGCCCGACGGGCCTCGACCGGCGCCGCCTTGAGGGCGAGCGGGGCAGGGCTGGGAGGGGCCAGAGCTATGCGGGTGGCCGTGATCGGTCTCGGCGCGATGGGATCTGCCGCGGCTCTGCACCTCGCCCGGCGTGGGGCAGATGTAACCGGGTTTGAGCAGTTCGGCCCGGCCCACGACCGGGGCTCGTCCCACGGAGAGTCACGGATCATTCGCAAGGCCTACTACGAGGATCCGTGTTACGTCCCGCTCATCTTGCGCGCCTACGAGCTGTGGCGGGAGCTGGAGCAGGAATCCGGGGAGACTCTGCTGACCGTGACGGGCGGGCTCATGATCGGGCGGCCCGACAGCGCGGTGGTGGCAGGCGCGCTTGCCAGCGCCCAACAGTGGGGGCTGCGCCATCAACTTCTCAACTCGAAGGAGATCCACCAACGTTTTGTGGCCTTCACTCCGGGGCCTGAGGAGGTTGGGGTGTTCGAGCCCGATGCTGGGGTCCTCCTGCCGGAGCTGGCGGTCCTTTGCCATCTCCGCCAGGCGGCACGGCACGGTGCACAGCTTCACTTCGGAGAGCGAGTCGAAGGCTGGGACGAGGCTAGTGGCGAGATCGTCATCAGGACCAGTGCTGGGACATATCGAGTTGACCGGCTCGTGGTCGCCGCGGGCCCGTGGACCAGCCGGCTGCTCGGCGGCTGGGGGCTGCCCTTGCGAGTCGAGCGTCAGGTCATGGGATGGTTCCGTCCCGTGGAGATCCGGAACTTCGAGCCGGCCAACTTCCCCGTCTACCTCTTCGAGGAGCCAGGCGGGGAGGCGTACTACGGCTTTCCCACCCTGGACGGGGAATCGGTCAAGGCGGCCCGCCACCACGGAGGCGAGACCACAACTCCCGATGAGCTCCGACGGCTCTCTGACGACCCCGAACTTGTGCGGCTCAGGGACCATCTCGGGGCGATGCTGCCGCCGCTGCGCGGGGCTGAAGTCATCCGGGCGAGGGTCTGCATGTACACCGACACACCGGACCTCAACTTCGCGATTGGACTCCTGCCGGGCCCCGCGGCGGTGGCGGTCGCGTGCGGCTTTTCGGGCCACGGCTTCAAGTTCTCTCCGGCGGTGGGGGAGGTGTTGGCAGACCTGGTCGAACTGGGGGAGACTCGGCACCCCATCGCGCCACTTTCACTGGCAAGATTCGCTCACCCGGGACGCCACCTCTCCGCAGAGGCGCCCCACACCTCGTCCTAATCTACCTTCGGAGACGCGCTGCGGTCTGGCTCTCTTGCGGCAAACTGGCCTCACGCCCTCCCGCCACGGCCGCCCTCCAAGACTGTGCTGGAAACCGTGCCACACCAGCCTCAGCTCTGGTGGTAGACATCGCGGCGGTGTCCCAGAGTCACACCAGTAAC
>JAKABA010000264.1 GCA_021802115.1 bacterium
CCGGATGGTGGACGCTCTGTTCGAGCTCGAGGCCAGCCGCTGGCGTGGTCGGGAGCGCCTGCGGCTGTTGCTCCGGGACCTCCGCCCAGCTCGGGAGTGATCCGTGGGTCGGTGCGCTCCGGATCAGCCACCGTGAGCATGGCCCTGCGGCTAGGCGCTCCGCGCCGCCCGCGCCGCCCCGGCGCCAGGCGGTGACCGCTCCCCCGAGGCTGCGGCAGGCCGCGGCTCTGGGGGCCTGCGCCGGGGGGATGGCGGTCGCCGCCATGCTGGCGCTCCGGTTGGCCGCCGGCGTCACCAGCCTCTTGGAGGTGATCGGGTCCGGGCTCGCGCTGCTGCTCCCCGGCCCTTGGTTCGGCACCCTGATCGACGCGCTCCAGGAGCGGGGCCGGCCCCTGCTGCTGCTGGGAACCGCAGTGCTCCTGATCGTGGTGGGAGCCGCCCTGGGCGCGCTGGTGGCGCCTCGACCCGCGGCCGTGGGGCCGGACTCCCCTTCCGGCCCGGTCCCTGGCTCAAGCACCTCCCGCTGGCGCTGGCTGGTCGCGGCGCTGGTCCTCTGGCTGCTGACCCAGCCGCTGGCTCTGGTGGCGGAAGGCGGCTTCGAGGTGGCGGCAGCGCTCATCACCCTCGGCGACTGGCTGCTGCTCTGCGGCCTGGTGGAGATCCTGGTCAGCCTGGCCCCGCGCGGCGTGAGCTCTGCCGGAGTCAGGGGATCGGCGAACTTCTCCACCATGAGCCGGCGGCGGTTCCTGGCCGCCCTGGGAGGGGTGCTGGGAGCCATCTCCCTCGGTTACCTGGGGAGCCGGGTCCTCGGCGCCCAGCCACCGGCGGTCGGTCTCGGGCAGGGCGCGACCGCGCCCGGGGCGTTGCCGGCGGGGGTGACGCCGACCGCTGACTTCTACATCGTCTCCAAGGACCTTCTGGGTCCACCCCGGATCGACCCCGGATCCTGGCGGCTGGAGTTGACCGGCATCCGCTCCCGCACGATCGGGTATCCCCAACTGATGGCGCTGCCGCAGCTGCAGCAGGTGGAGACCCTGGAGTGCATCTCCAACCCGGTGGGGGGGACGCTCATCAGCAACGGGAGCTGGCGCGGAGTCCAGCTCAACCGACTGCTGGCCGAGGTCGGGATCCCCAGGGGGACGACCACCGTCATCTTCAGATGTGCGGACGGGTACTCCGAGAGCCTGCCCCTTGCCGAGGCGCTCGCCCCCTCGACCCTGGTCGCAACCGGGCTCAACGGCTCGAGGTTACCTCCTCAGCACGGCTTCCCGGCCCGGATCCTGGCGCCCGGGCACTACGGAATGAAGGATCCCAAGTGGCTGACCTCGATCTCCACCAGCCCGCTGCCGTTCTCCGGCTACTGGGAGCAGCAGGGCTGGAACCCGTCCGCTCTGCCCCACATCTTCTCGCGCTTCGACTTCCCCTCCGGAAGCACCCGCCTTAGGTCGCAGCGGGCATATCTGCTGACCGGGGTCGCCTACGCCGGCAGCCGGGGCGTGCAGCGAGTGGAGGTCAGCGTGGATGGGGGGGCCAGATGGGTCCCGGCCCACCTGCAGCCCCAGCTCTCGCCATACGCGTGGTCGGTCTGGAGCCTGCCGTGGCAGCCCGGCCCGGGCCTCTACGCCCTCAGCGTTCGGGCGGTCGACAAGCAGGGCCGGGTGCAAACCGCAACCGCCACGGGCAGCTACCCGAACGGTGCCAGCGGCCGTGAGGAGATCGTGGTGAGCGTGGTCTGACCCGGAGCCTCGCCAACTCCGTACACTCCTGCCAAGCATGGCAGTCGGCCCGACTCCACCGGCGGCGCCGCCGCCGCCAGCCTCCGGCTCACCCGGGGAACAGCCGACGGTGCCCTCTGGCCCCAGGACCGACGGGCTGCAGCACTCGGCTCTGGTCTGGGGCCGGGCGGCCGCGATCCTGCTCACCGCCTTCCTCGTCTACGAGCTGCTGCTGGTCCTCAAGGGCCTCGCGGCGGCGCTGCTGGTGGTGCTCATCTGCGCTTTGCTGGCCTCGATCATCTCCTTCCTGGGCACGCCGATGGTGGACCTCCTGGAGCGGCGCGCCCGGATCCCCCGGACCGCGGGGGCGCTGCTCACCATGGTGGTCGGGGTTGGACTGGTGGGGCTCATCTTCTGGTTGATCTCCGGCCCTTTGGTCGCGGAGAGCCGGGGGCTGGCCGCGCAGGCCCCCAGCCTGGTCCACCGGGTGGAGCGGATCGTGACCCAGCTCCAGCAGCAGCTGCGCGGCCACGGCATCAAGATTGACGCCGTCGCGTTCGTCACCTCCAAGCTGACCGGCCTGGTCCCCCAGCTCACCGGCCTGGCGGTGACCGGGATCACCAGCGCGATCGGGATCGTGGTCGACGTGGTGATCTCGGTGGTGCTCTCCTTCTGGCTGATGCGCGACGCGCGCCAGCTGCGGCAGCGCTTCGTCTCCCTGTTCCCCACCCGGGCGGCCCGAGAGCTGGAGTTTGCCATCGACGCCTATTCGGTCGTGGTCGGCGGCTACGTGCGAGCGCAGCTGTTCCTGGCCCTGGTGGTGGCGGCGATGGCGGGGGTGGGGACCTTCCTATTGGGGGTCCCCTTCCCGCTCGTGGTCGCGCTGGCGGCAGGGATCTTCGAGCTCATCCCCCTGGTGGGGCCGTTTGCCGGCGGAGCGGTGGCGCTGCTGCTGGCGCTGACCAAGAGCCCGAGCCTGGCGCTCTTCACCCTGATCCTGTTCCTGGGGATTCACGTGGTGGAAGGCTACCTGCTGGTGCCGCGCATCCAGGCCCGCTTCGTGCAGCTGCATCCGGTCGTCACCCTGCTGGCGCTCTTCGCCGGGGTGGAGGTGGGCGGTTTTTTGGGGGCCCTGGTGGCGGTCCCGGCGGCCAGCTACGTGACCGTCCTGATCCGGGCGGGGGTCGGCGACTGGCGGGCCCAGCGACCGGACCTCTTCAGCCGGGTGCGGACCGATAGCTTGGGCGAGCTGCGCAACCGCCGGCTGCTGCGCAGCTTCCGGATTCGCAAGTCGGCACCCCGGGAGAGCCCGGTCGACGAGGGCTCTCCGCCGCCGCCGGCTAGTGCCGGCTGAGCTCCTGCGACCGGGGCGGCCGCGGCCCGAAGAGGGCGCTGCCCAGCCTGACCTCGGTGCTGCCCTCAGCGATCGCGAGCTCGAAGTCGTCGCTCATGCCCATGCTCAGCACCGGCAGCGGACGGCCGAGCGCGCCCACCAGCCGGTCGCGCAGGGCTCGGCATTGGCTGAAGCACCGCTGCGGGGAGGCCGGGTCTGCAACCGTCATCAACCCCATGAACCGCAGCCCGGGCAGGGCAATGAGCGCGGGGGCGGCCGCCACCAGCTCCTCGGGTCGAAACCCGTTCCGCCCCGGGATGTCGGTGAAGTCCACCTCGCAGAGGATCGGCAGGGGCTCCCCCTGCAGTCGCGCCCGCGAGAGCTGCTCCGCCAGGCGGAGGCTGTGGACGGTCTCCACCACCGCGAACAGGGAGGCCGCCCGTGACACCTTGTTGCGCTGCAGGTGACCGATGAGATGCCAGCTCATCCCGGGCTGCAGCTTGGCCTTCTCCGCACACTCCTGCACGTAGTTCTCCCCGAACTCGGTGAACCCCAGGGCAGCCGCCTGGCGGACCCGGTCTGCCGGATGCCCCTTGGTGACGCAGAGCAGGCTCACCGGCTGGCGGCCGCCGCGGCTGCGCGCCTGCTCGATCCGCTCCTTGACCTCCGCCGCCGCTCGGCGCAGCTGCTCCAGGCCCGGCTCTGAGTCAGGCCCGGCGGCTGGCACGGCGCCGGCTCTTGGTGCGGTCGCCGACCAAGATCTGGTCGATCTCATTGCGCACCTCGGAGAGGTCGCGGAAGGAGCGGTAGACCGACGCGAACCTCACGTAGGCGACCTCGTCCAGCCGGCGCAACCGCTCCATCACCAGCTCTCCCACCTCCCGGCTGGGAAGCTCCGACTGACCGCGACCGCGGAGCTCGCCCTCGATCTCCTCCACGATCTCGGTCACCTGGGCGGGGGAGATGTCCCGCTTCTTGCAGGCGTTCATCAACCCCAGGAAGAGCTTCTGGCGGTCGAAGTCCTCGCGGCGGCCGTCCTTCTTGACTATGTAGAACGGCACCGACTCGATCCGCTCGTAGGTCGTGAAGCGCTTGTTGCAGCTGTTGCAGGCGCGCCGACGGCGGATCGCCTCGCCGGTCTCCGAGTCCCGCGAGTCCACCACCCGCAGGTCGTCGTGGTTGCAGTAGGGGCAGCGCATGAGTCTCCGCTTGGAACTCCGCCCACACTATATGGGGCGGCTGCGGCCATTGTACCCCTCATATTGTGGTATCCCGTGATGGCGGGGCGGCCGTGGAGGCGCCCCGCCATCAGAAGGGACCAGCGAGAGCCCCCACCAGCGCCTTGGTCAGCGGTTGACGGTCCTCATGTCGGCATAGCGATCACCGGCCACCGCCCCCTGGGGCATCAGCTCCTCCAGCCTGGCCAGGGTCTCCTGATCGAGCTCCAGGTCGGCCGCTGCCAAGTTCTCCTCCAGGTAGCGGCGCCGCTTGGTCCCGGGAATGGGCACTATGTCCTGGCCCTGGTGCAGCACCCAGGCGATCGCGACCTGGCCCGGGGTCGCCTCCTTCTCGCGCGCGATCTCCTCGATCCGGTCCACCAGCGCCAGGTTGCGCTCCAGGTTTTCCCCGGCGAAGCGGGGGAAGCGCGCGGCCCGGGTGTCCCCCTCCACACCCACCTGGGCGGTGGCGCGGCTGCGGCCGGTCAGCATGCCCCGACCCAGGGGGCTGTAGGCGACAAAGCCGATCCCCAGCTCCCTGACCGTGGGCAGGATCTCCTGCTCGGGGTCGCGGGTGAACAGCGAGTACTCGGTCTGGAGCGCGCTGATCGGGTGCACCGCGTGCGCGCGCCGGATCGTCTGCGGTCCCGCCTCCGACAGACCAAGGTAGAGGACCTTCCCCTTCTCCACCAGCTCCGCCATCGCGCCCACGGTCTCCTCGATGGGCACGGTGAGATCCACCCGGTGCTGGTAGTAGAGGTCGATGTGGTCGACCCCCAGGCGGGTCAGCGAGGCGT
>JAKABA010000265.1 GCA_021802115.1 bacterium
CCGCCTGGCGTCTCCCGGGATGGCCGCGAAGGGTGGCTGGCTCATGTGGATCTCGCAGCCCTTGGCAGCGGAGCCTCGGGGTATCGCTGCGCGCGGCCGGGGACGCCCGCCATCGCCCGGCGCACGCCGCCGGCGAGGACGCGCACGGTCCGGCAGCTCCGCAGGCCCGCCGCGCGGTCCGCCTGGTGGTGGAGGTTCCCGGGCTGCCCGGCCGCCCCGACCGACTTCTTGGCGGCCAGCCGCCGCCGGTGCCGCCTCAGGCGATCCTTCATATGTGAGAGCTTCCTCTGGATCTTAGCCGAAGCCCGGTTGCGCTCACGCTCCCCGGCCACCGATGACCGTCACCCCGTCGATTTCGATCACCGGGTCCCGCGCGTCGACCTCGTGAACACTCGGGTCGGGAGTATGCACCTACCATGATCTCGCGTCCCGGCCCCAGCAGGGCCGGATCTCGCCGCCGTCGGCGGGATCTGGGCCGGCCGGCCTACAGCCGGTCGGGATACAGCATGGCGTAGAAGAGGAACACCACCAGGCCAACGCTGACGACCAGGCCCACCCATTCGATCACGCTCATACCCTGGAGCCTCCAACTCGGCGGCCAGCCGGTGGCAACGCTTTCACAGCCGGTCGCAAGCTCTCGCATACACGTCGAACACCCAGAAGAGGCCGAGGACCACTACTCCCCCGATGAACCACGTCAAGACAAACACTTGGCCACTCCTCCTTCCCGTGCTCAGGTCCGTCTCAGACTCAGCACCGCGAGGTTCAGTTCCAACACATTCACGTACGGGTGGCCGAAGATCCCCAGGAAGCGTCCCTTCGTGTACTGCTGGATCAGCCTGCGCAATCGCCCCTGGCTCAGGTGGTCCGCTCGGGCCACCCGCGGCACCTGGATCAACGCGGCCGCCGGGGTGATGTCGGGATCCAGACCGCTGGCGGAACTCTCGAGCAGGCTGAGCGGCACCTGACTCGCCCGCACTCCCGGATTAGCCTTGAGAAAGGCCTTCAAACGCGCCCTCACGTGGGCGATCAGCACGGCGTTGGTCGGACCCAGGTTGCTGGCCGCGGAGGCGGCGCCGTTGTAGGCCGGCGACGTGGCGCTGGGCCGTCCCCAGAAGAAGCCCGGGGAGGTGAACTCCTGACCGATCAGGCTCGATCCCACCACCCGGCCATGAAGGGTGACCAGGCTGCCCGACGCCTGCTGAGGAAAGACCGCACTGGCTATCCCCGTGATCAGAAAGGTGTATGCGAGCCCCAGAACCAGCGAGGAGAGCACCATCAGCCGGATCGCGGACCAGACACTCCGGAGGGTCATCCTTCCGCCTCCACCACTTCCCCTGGGCGCGACCCCGATCCCCGGCACCACGACTCCGGCCTCACCGCCAACCCGTTGGCTGACGCCAGCCCCGGCCGCCGCGCGTCGCAGGCAGTCCTCATCACCGCACCGTCGAGACCAGATGCAGAGCGGTCACGATGAGGTCGATGAGCTTGATCCCGACAAACGGCACCACCAGTCCTCCCAGCCCGTATACGAGCAGGTTCTTGCGCAGGATCACGGCCGCACTGGCGGGTCGATAGCGCACCCCGCGCAGCGCCAGCGGGATCAACGCCGGGATCACCAGGGCGTTGAAGATGATCGCCGAGAGGATGGCCGTCTGCGGCGAGGTCAGCTGCATGATGTTGAGCGCGTTCAGGCCCGGGTATGCCACCACGAACATTGCCGGGATGATGGCGAAGTACTTGGCCACGTCGTTGGTGACCGAGAAGGTGGTCAGGGCCCCGCGCGTGATCAGGATCTGCTTGCCCACCTCCACGATCTCGATGAGCTTGGTCGGCTGCGAATCGAGGTCGACCATGTTGCCGGCCTCTCGCGCCGCCATGGTGCCGGTGTTCATGGCCACGGCGACGTCGGCGCTGGCCAGGGCGGGGGCGTCATTGGTCCCGTCGCCAACCATGGCGACCATGTAGCCGTCCGCCTTCATGGACTTGACGTACTCCATCTTCCGCTCCGGGGTCGCCTCCGCCAGGAAGTCATCCACCCCGACCTCGGCGGCGACGGCCGCCGCGGTGACCGGGTTGTCCCCCGTGACCATCACCGTCCTGATGCCCGCCTGCCGGAGAGAGTCCAGCTTCTCCCGAATCCCCGGCTTCACCACGTCCTTGAGATGGATGACGCCGAGGATCCGCGTGGGTTCGGCGACCAGCAGCGGGGTGCCGCCGCTACCCGCGATCCGGCCCACCTCCTCCCGCAGGGCGGGGTCGGGAGCCTGACCGCACCACTCCACGACCGAGTCCACCGCCCCCTTGCGAATCTGCCGCCCGTCCACGTCCACGCCGCTCATCCTGGTCTCGGCCGTGAACGGCACGAACGTCATGTGGTCCGCATCTGACGGCGACCCCTCCAGCCCGTACTTGGTCTGCGCCAGGGTGACCACGGACCGTCCCTCGGGAGTCTCGTCGGCCAGCGACGAGAGCTCCGCGGCCCTCGCCAGCTCGGCTTGGCTGACTCCGGCAGCGGGCAGGAACTCCGTCGCCTGACGGTTGCCGAGGGTCAGCGTGCCCGTCTTGTCGAGCATGATCACGTTGGCATCGCCGGCCGCCTCCACCGCCCGGCCCGAGAGCGCCAGAACATTGCGCTCGAAGAGCCGGTTGACCCCCGAGATGCCGATGGCGGAGAGCAGCCCCCCGATCGTGGTCGGTGCCAGCGCCACCAGCAGCGCTATCAGCACGGTCACCGAGACGGTGGCGTGGGAATAGGCGGCGAAGGGGGCCACCGTGATCACCACCACCAGGAAGATCAGGGTGAGACCGGCCAGCAGGAGCGCCAGCGCGATCTCGTTGGGGGTCTTCTGGCGCTTCGCCGACTCGATCAGGCTGATCATCTTGTCGAGGAAGGACTCCCCCGGGGACGCGGTGATCTGGATCTTCAGGCTGTCGGAGATGACCCGCGTGCCCCCGGTGACGGCGCTCCGGTCGCCACCCGACTCCCGGATCACCGGCGCCGACTCCCCGGTGATCGCCGACTCGTCCACCGCGGCGATCCCCTCGATGACGTCCCCGTCGCCCGGGATCACGTCGCCGGCGCTGACCAGCACGATGTCGCCCTTGCTCAGGTCCGAGGCGCCGACCACCTCCTCGGTCCCGTCGGGCAGCTGCCGGCGGGCACTGGTCTCGGTCCTTGACTGGCGCAGGAACCGGGCATGGGCCTCGCCCCTTCCCTCCGCCATGGCCTCCGCGAAGTTGGCGAACAGAACGGTGAGCCACAACCACAGTGAGATCTGCGCCACGAACGAGAACTGCGCCAGGTTGCCGACGACCGCGTAGCGCACCGCATCGGCGGTGGTGAATGCGCTCCCCACCTCGACCACGAACATGACCGGATTGCGCACCAGGGTTCGCGGATCCAGCTTCACGAACGCCTGGCGCAGCCCTTGCCGGACCGACTCGGAGGTCCAGAAGGATTGCCGGCGCGGCCGCCTGCCCCCGCCGACCGGGTCTGCGGCCAGGTGCGGCGCGTCCAATTCAACGCTCACTTCGGTGTCCCCGACCTCGTGCCGGCACGCTCCCTAGAAAACATGGCCACTCTGCATGATGAACTGCTCCGCCAGCGGGCCCAGGGCCAGGGCTGGGAAGAAGAGCAGCGCGCCCACCACCACCACCGTCCCCGTCAGCAGCCCCACGAAGAGCGGTGTGTGGGTGGGGAAGGTTCCCGCGGTCACGGGAATGCGCTGCTTGCGTGCCAACGCACCCGCCATCGCCACCAGGGGGATGTACATCGGATACCTGCCCAGCAGCATGGCCAGGCCCACCGTGGCGGAGTACCAGGGGCTCGCGGAATTGAGCCCGCCGAAGGCCGAGCCGTTGTTCCCCACCCCCGAGCTGAAAGCGTAGAGGACCTCCGAGAGCCCGTGCGGGCCGGGATTGAATATCCCGGCCCGGCCCGCACCGGACAGCACCGAGAGGGCCGCCAGGATCAGGATCACGAAACTGGGCACGATCATGGCCAGCACGGACATCTTGACCTCGAACGATTCGATCTTCTTGCCGAGGTACTCGGGGGTGCGCCCCACCATCAGCCCGGCCAGGAAGACGGCGAGCACCGCGTAGGCGATCATCCCGACCATGCCGACGCCCCAGGATCCGAAGATGACCTCACCGGTCATCATGTTGAAGAGGGTCACCATCCCACCCAGCGGCGTCAAGCTGTCGTTGGAGGCCGCCACCGACCCCCATGACACGGCGGTGGTCGAGTTCTCAAACAGCGAGCTGGTGCCGATGCCGAACCTGGTTTCCTTGCCCACCCAGTTCGCGTGGCCCGCCGCTCCGAGATGGTTGATGATCGGATTGCCGACCGCTTCGGAGTGGTAGAGGACCAGCGCGCCGGCCAGGAACATGATCGCCATGACCGCGTAGAACGCCCAGCTCTGCCGGACATCCCCGATCATCTTGCCGAACAGGTAGATGCACCCGGCGGGCACCGCGAAGCCCAAAAGCAACTGCACGACCAGGGCGATGACGTTCGGGCCGGCATAGGGCTGGGCCGCGTTCATGTTGAAGAAGCCGCCCCCGTTGTCTCCCAGCTGCATGATCGACGTCATCGAGGCCACCGGCCCCTGGGCAATCAGCTGATGGCCACCCTGGAGCGTGGTGGCGTGAACATAGGCGCTGAAGTTCTGGGGACTGCCCAGAGCCACCAGCACGATCGCCCCCACGATCGCCAGCGGCAGCGCCACCCACAGCAGGGCGCGCACGAAGTCATGCCAGAAATTGCCGAGCGTCCCGGTCTGGTGGCGCGCGAAGCCGCGGGCGATCACCAGGAACAGGCAGATGCCGGTCACGGGCGATACGAACTGCTGGACGGTCAGCCAGATCTGGGAGAGGTAGCTCATGGTGGTCTCGCCCGCGTACACCTGCCAATTTGTGTTCGTGACAAAACTGATGGCGGTGTTCACGCTCACCCAGAAGGGGACACGCGGTTGATGCGCCGGATTCAGGGGCAGGAATTGCTGGAGCCCCAGGAGGGCGAACAGCAGGGCGAAGCCGACCGCG
>JAKABA010000266.1 GCA_021802115.1 bacterium
GAGCCAAGCGCCCCCAGCCGGGCCTGCGTGATCCCTACACCCACGAGACCATCCCGCCCGACCAGGGGTCCAAGCCCAAGGTCGGAGACTCAGAGGGGAAGACCTGATGGTGGCCGCTGCGGGCACTGGACTGTTCCGGGACTGGTTGATCGGGTTGGTGTGCGCCCTGGTCGTGGTCGTGGTGGTCGCCGCGTTGCTGCTGGCGATACGCCGCGCCGCCCAGGACATCCTGAGCGGCGCCGCCGCCAGCCTGGGGGCGGTGGAGCGGATCCGGCAGAACACCACGCCCCTCTTCGATCTGACCACCACCAACGAGGTCGCGGCCGGGATCCTAACTGCGGCCGCCGGCATCGCCCGCGATGCCAGCCTCCTAGCGGGGGCACTCGAATCGGCGGAGGCGGGGGAGGGGCAGTCATGAGCGGGCAGGCCGCGGCTCTGATGCTGATCTCCCTGGTGCTGGGGTTGGTGGTGACCTTGGTGGTGGCGCTGCTTCTCAACGCGATCCTGCGAACCGCCCGCGCCATCGATGCCGGGGCCGCTCAGGTGTGGGTGGTCGGCAAGCTGGTGGCTCGCAACACCGTCCATATCCCGGCTCTGGTCCAGACGAACCAGATCGTGGCCGACATCGCCGAGGGGGCGGGGGCGATCCTGCTGGCAGTGCAGCGCATCGCCGCCCATGCCGGCCGCTGTCCGGGATGCCCCGCCTGCCTGAGCGGGGGCGGGAGGTGAAGCGGTGCTGGTGATCCTGACGCTGCTCCTGTGCCTGCTGGCGCTGGCGTTCCTCGGAGCCCTGGCGGTCTTCCTGGTCCGCATCGTGGAGGTGCTGCAAAGGATCGGTTCCGGCGGGCGCAGCTCTCTGGAGATGATCGCCTGGGGGGTGCGCGCCATCGAGGTTGAGACCGGTCACATCCCAACCCAGGTGACCCAGTTGAACCGGCAGCTGGAGCAGGTGGAGGGTGGCCTCCAGCGAATCGATCACGGACTCAAGGCGGTGGCGGTCACCGCCACCACCCAGCGGAGCTATCAGTGATGCTGCTGGCTGCGCAGATCATCTGGATCGTGACCCTGGCCATCATCGTCCTGGTCGTCACCCCGCTGGTGGTCTTCCAATGCCGGCGCGTGGTGCGCGCCGCCCACAACATCGAACGCCACTTCGCGGTCATCCTGACCGCGGCGGCCGGCGTGGTCGCCGCCACCGCGGCGACCACCGAGCTGGGGGGCACGATCAGCGCCGCCGGTGAGCTGCTGGACACGGCTGGCTCCATCGAGCACACCTCCGCCGCGATCGAGGAGCTCCTCACCAGCCGACTCCAGGGGGCAGGCCGATGAGCGAGGTCCTGATGGTTATCTCCTTCGCCCTGGCCATCGTCTACGTGTTGGTGCTGGCGGTGACCCTGGTGCTGGTGCTGGTCCACCTTCGTCGCGCCGCCAACCTGGCCGGGAAGCTGGGCCAGGGGCTGGACCAGGTCGCCCGCCAGACCACCGATCTGCCGCAGCAGATCGGCACCATCAACGGCGCTCTCAACCAACTTCTGGAAGGCCTGCTAGCGGTCGGCGGCCACTACCGCCGGCTGGTGGAGGCGGTGGCGGCGGCGCGGCCGGCGGAGGGGGCCTCCGCCGCCGGAAAGAGGGAGTGAGAGTTTAAATGTGCTTCAAGAACCTGCCCGTCGACTTCGACGAGGCGGGCAAGGCTCATCTCAGAGCTGAGTTCGCGCAGGCCTACGACACCCAGACCGTGCGCCCGCCGACGGCGCCGGGACTCCAGCACGAACAGATCCGCGAGCTCCTGGCGCGCAACGGTCATGTGAAGGAGTTCAACGTCGACCCGGTGACCCGGGTCGCGGGGGCGCTCGCCTTTCACTCCGTCTGCGACCTTGAGGAGCGGCGGGTGCTGGAGACCAACAGCATGGCGACCCTGTTCCGGGGCTATGAGCTGATCCTCAAGGGCCGCGACCCGCGAGACGCGATCTTCATCTCCAGCCGGGCCTGCGGGGTCTGCGGCGGGGTGCACTCGGCGACCGCGGCCCTGGCCCTGGAGATGGCCTTCGGGGTGAAGCCACCGCCGTTGGGCATCGTGGTTCGCAACCTGGGCCTGGCGATGGAATTCCTCTACGATCACCCGCTGCACCTGTTCCTGCTGGCCGGGCCCGACTATTCGGAGCAGGCGGTGCGGGAGACCAACCCCGAGGTCTGGGAGAGGGCGGCCAGCAGTGCCACCCGCTTTGGCCAGTGGCACGGGTATGCCACCGTCGGCGCCATCATGCGCGACCTCAATCCCCTCACCGGCCGCCTCTACCTGGAGGCTCTGGAGATGACCCGGTTGGCCCGAGAGGCCTACGTCGTGCTCCATGCCAAGTACCCCCACCCCCAGACCATGATCCCGGGGGGAGTCACCTCCACCATTTCCAACACCTCGTTTCACGAGTACTACGCCAGGCTGGTCCAGTTCTTCGACTACGGCAAGAAGGTGGTGGCGATCTGGGACGACCTGGTCGACTTCATGTATGAGGCCAACCCCGACTACCGCCGGGTGGGAGCGCGACCGGCCAACCAGATAGATGTGGGAATCTGGGACGACCCGGAGGCCTACGACGCCACCTATGCCAATTGCAACGAGTGGGGGGAGCGCCGCTGGGCGACCCCCGGGGTGATCGTGGACGGGGAGCTGCGCACCACCAAGCTGCAGCAGATCAACATGGGTCTTGAGGAGTTCGTGGAGCACTCCTTCTACGACGAGTGGTCGGATCTTCCCACCCGCCATCCCACCGACCCCGCCGGCAATCCCCTCAGCCCCCATCACATGTGGAACAAGGAGACCAGGCCCAGGCCGGGGGGGACCAACTGGAAGGAGAAGTACACCTGGGACACGGCCCCACGCTGGGACCGGGTGTCGATGGAGGGGGGCGCCTACACCCGGATGTACGTCACCGCCCTGGCCCAGAAGCTCCCCGCCAACCCATTCATCCAGGCGACCGGACACAGCTTGCGCATGTCGCTGCCCCAGGGCACCCTGCCGGAGATGGAGCTGGAGTGGACGGTCCCGCAGTTGTGGGGAGCCTTCGAGCGCAATCGGGCGCGGGCCTACTGCATCGCCTACACCGCCCTGGTCGCGATGAACGATGTGCTGCGGGCCTGGGACCTGATGAAGAGCGGTGACACCCGGGTTCACACTCCCTACGAGATCCCTCAGGACGAGCGTCTTGGGGTCGGCTTCTGGGGGGCTGGGCGTGGTTTCCTGACCCACCACTGCGTGATCGACAAGGGGGTCATCAGCAACTATCAGATAGTGACCCCCTCGACCTGGAACGCGTCGCCCAAGGACCCCTTTGGCAACCCCGGACCGTACGAGGAGGCGGTGCTGAACACCCCCATCCTGGAGAGCTTTGACCGGCCCCAGGACTTCAAGGGCATCGACATCCTCCGCACCATCCGCAGCTTCGACCCCTGCATGCCCTGCACCACGCACATCTACTCTGACGGCCAGTTGATGGTGAGTCGTGAGGTCAACACCTGTGGCTGTGGACTCGAAGAGTGAGGCCAGCTGGCCCCGCACCCTGCTGGCCGGGATCGGGTACACCAACCTGCGCGACCACTCCGTAGGCCCGGTCCTGGCCGAGCGCCTGGCGTCTCGGCAGTGGCCGCAGGGGGTGGACGTGGAGGACTTCAGCTTCGGCGCCATCGACGCCGTGCACCGGCTGCGCGAGGCCGGCTACGCTCGGGCTGTGTTCTATGGGGCGGCGATCCGGGGCGCAACCCCCGGCACCATCCGGCACTATCGGTGGCAGGGGGGGCACGATCCCAAGACGGTTCAGGAGCGGGTGGCGGAGGCGGCGCAGGCGGTGATCAGCCTGGAGCACACCCTGATCGTCGCCGGTCACTTCGGAGCACTGCCGGAGCCGACCTGGGTTTACGAGGTGGAGCCGCAGGACGAGGGCTTCGGGGACGGCTTCAGCCCGGCGGTGGAGCGCGCCGTGGAGGAGCTCGAGCAGATGCTGCGGGCCGAGGTCGGCCGCGATGCGTGAACAGCCGCCCGCCGGCATGCCGCCCGAGGCGGAGTACCTCTTCTGGCGCGACGAGATCCTCCAGGTCATGTACTGGATGGCCGGGGAGGGCCTGGGGAGCTCGGTCGGGGTGGCCTCCCTGCGCACCTTCCTGGGCGGCGACGAGCCCCAGCTCGAGGCTCTCATGACCCGGGTGAGCGACGAGGGGTTTCTGGAGTCGTCGGGAGATGGCACCTGGACTCTCACCGAGATGGGCAAGGATGCCGGCAAGAGGGCCTTCGCCATGGAGTTCGAGGGTCTGACCGGCCAGGCTCACGGGGAGTGTGGGCCAGACTGCTGGTGCCACCAATCAGCGGCCCGAGCGGCCCAGTGCGCCACCGAGCGGCTGGCCCGCGCCTACGGTGGCTGACCCCATCTCCGGTCCCCGGCCAGGGTCGGAGGGATGGCCTCTGCACCGTGGTCCTGGCGGGGAGCGCGACCCAGCGCCGTCCGGTCGCCGCCCGGGCCGTCCGAACGGTGGCTCCTCGAAGGTCCTCATCGCGGGGATGGGGAACGTCCTGCGGGGAGACGACGCCTTCGGAGTCGCGGTCGTGGAGCGGCTGATGGCGATGCCCGGCTGGTGCCCCGGCGGATGGGGGGGCACGGCCCCGAGCCGTGGGTCCCGGGCCGAGGGCGCGCCGCTGGCGGTAACGGTCCGCGAATTCGGGATCGGGGGGGTGCACCTGGTCCAGGAGCTGCTGAACGGCTACGACGCTCTCCTGCTGCTGGACGCCGTCCAGCACGGCAGCGCTCCCGGCACCCTGCACGTTCTCGAGCCCGTCGTCCCTGACCTGTCGGGGCTTAGCCTTTCCGCTCGGCGCGACTTTCTGGCCGACATGCACTGGGCCACCCCGGATCGGGCCCTGATTCTGGCCAAGGAGCTCGGGGTGCTGCCCGCGCGGGTGCGGATCATAGGCTGCGAGCCGGAGGCCGTCGACGGTCTCTCCCTCGCCATGAGCGCGGTGGTGGAGCGCACCGTGCCCGCGGCTCTTGC
>JAKABA010000042.1 GCA_021802115.1 bacterium
ATGAGCAGGGTGACCGCCGGGGTCCACGACTCCGGGACGTTGCGGGTGCCCAGGACCAGCACCGAGCTGACCGCCGGACCCCGGCCTGGGGTGCTGAAGAGCTGTTGGGGTTCGCCGCTCACCCAGGGTTGCAGCCGTGCCGCCAGTGCTTCCCCGTCCAAGCGGGCCTGGAGCCTGGGGAGGCAGTCGCCCAGCACCGGGGCCCGGCCGACCGGGGGCTGGGCGATCAGCTCCCCCACCGTCTCCAGCAGCGCCGCGCGCTCGGAGTTGCTGAGCGGCCCACAGAGGATTGAAACCAGCTCCACGGTGGCGGGGACGGTCTCCACGGCCGGGCCCATCTCCAGCATGTTGAACCGGGCGGCACGCGGGTCGACCAGGTCGAGGAAGGTGCCCCCCGCCAGCTCGCACCACCTCTGGTGCTCATTCTCGGGGTCCACCACCACCACCGACTGCCCCCGGCGGGCTGCCTCCATCGCCAGGAGCCCCGCCAGGTAAGATTTGCCGGCCCCCGAGGCCGCCACCACCGCCAGGTTCGCATTGTTGAGTCGAGGGTCGTGGTGCAGATCCAGCCCCACCCAGCGCCCGGTGCGCCGATGGATTCCGATCAGGCTCTGCTCCAAGCGATTGGCCTCCGGCCCTTCGAACCAGGGCCACAGGGTGGAGACCTCTCCGGTGGCCGCCAGCATCGTCGGTCGAGTCCCCGAAGGCGGTTGGCCCAGTGACTCCAGGTGCGCCGGGAGTTCATCGAAGTAGGCGGGAACAAAGGTGGCTCGCAGGGATGCCGCGGCGGTCTCGAGCTCCCGGGTCAGGGTGCGCAGCTCGGCTGGAGAGTCGGCCGCGAGGGTGACCGTGAGGGCCAGCTCGAACACCCGCTCCTCCCCCCGGGCGAGCACCTCCCGCAGGTCGCGGGCCGCGCGGGACAGCAGCCGGAGGCGGGGATCGGGTGGTTGCTCGACCGCGGCGAGCTCGCGAGCACGCAGGCCGCGCAGACGGAGCCGAAGGTCGCGATCCGCAAGCTCGGGATCGCGCGGGGAGATGGTCAGCGCGAGCTTGCAATCGCCCGCGCCCCCCAGGAGCTGCCACAGCCACCCGGGGTTCACCCCGACTCCGGGGAGGCGATGCAGCCGGAGCGAATGGAGATGCCGGCCTCCGATGCGGAGCTCCCGAGCACACTCCAGCAGGGGTCCGCGGGCCAGGGCGGGCGCCGCATCGGCGGCCTCGCTGCGCACCTCGCACCGGTTGCGGAGCGCGTCCAGCAGCTCGTGGTAGCGTCCCTGGCCGTGGCGTTCCTGGACCAGGTACGTGGTGATCCGGCGAGCTGCGGAGTCGGCAGCGGTGGCCCCGCCACGCGGGGTGGGCCGAACCGGCGGCCCACCCGGCCCGGCCGCCGGCTCCGGCCACAGCTGCTTGCAGATCACGAAGGTGCAGCGATCATCGAGAAGGTGGAGCCATGACCCGAATCCCTGGGCCAGGCGCTGCTGCTCGCTGGCTGCGAGATCCAGAAGGTCCGGCCCCACGGTTCGCCAGACCGCGCTGGTCACCCGAGGTGGGGCCTGCCGCGCAGCGTGGACGGCTGCTGACCGGGACCGTCGACCGGCCGCCACTGCCGCGAGCGGCGCGCACGGGTCGAGAGGTTGCGGTGGGCGAGCACGAGCAGCCGCCATGCCCAATGTCCACTGGGGACTCCCCAGAGCCGCACCCACGCGAGGGCCGCTGACAGCGCGAACGCGCTGCCTCCCCCGATGCCGCGGAGCCACTCGGGAGAGGGGAGGTGGAGCAAGAGGGCGGCCGCGACCGCGCCGGCCGCGACAACCCCCAGCCGTCCGGGCGGCAGCCCGAAGGCGACGATCTCCTCGTGAGGAGAGGGCGAGGTGAAGTTGATCATGCGGGGCGATCCCCTGGCGGCGAGCTCGGGACTGAGGCGCGAGGACTCACAATCGCGATAGTCCGCTGTTCCGGGCCATGGGCCGCAATCGCCCGCCCCTGCGAAGGTCGGAGGCGCTACCGGTCCCTGGTCAACTCCATCTGGACCGCGAAGCCCTGCTCCTGGAGCGGCAGCCGTGGCTGCTTGGTGACCCGTACCCGCACGTGCAGCACTCCCGGAAGATCCACGAGCTCACGCGCCAGCCGGGCGACCAGGGCCTCCAGCAGGTGGAACTCGGTCTGCTCCGTGAGCCCGCGCACGAGCTCGTAGATCTTCGGGTAGCTGATCGTGTCGTCGAGCCGGTCCGACGCCGCCGCCCGGGCGAAGTCGGTGCTGAGATCGAGGTCCACCACGAAGTGCGAGCCCATGCGGCGTTCCGCCTCGCCGTTGCCATGGTGTCCGAAGAATCGCAAGCCGTGGAGCATCAGGGTGCCGGGCAGCTCGCCCGGCCGCGGGTCAGCCGACGCGGGCCTGACGTGTGGCTCCGGGCTCACTCAGGTGCGTCGACCGTCTCGATGGAGTCGATGTGGAGCACCTCGCGCCGGTTGTCCCGGGTGGGGAACAGCACCACCAGGGTCTGAGACAGCGCCGCGGTCACCTGCCCGACATCCCCGACCGCGATGGTCCCGATCGGCTCACCCGTGCTGTGGCGCACCACGTCGGTGACCCTCACCCAGGTCCCCGGCGGCCACCGCATCTCCGGGGTGAGCTCGTCCGGTGACAGGTCCTCGGGAGCGATGTTGCCCCGGTTGCCGCCCCACGGGCGGGGAGGCGACGGGCGGGGCTGCGGCCGAACCGGCGCGGGCGCCTCCGGCTCCGCCAGCTCCTCCTCATCGATCTCGTCTTCGGGATCGAGGGTTATCTGATCGTCCTCAGCCGACGGTTGGCCGTCCTCCGCGGCGGCGGTGGACGGCTCGTGGCTGTCGGGTCTTTGGGCTTTGGTCAAGTTTGCTTCCCGATCAACGGTTGGAGCCCAGAGCGCATGGGCACACGAACTCCAGCGTAGCATGCGCCGGGCCGCCACCCGCCGCGGTCACTCCTCCGCTATCGAGATCACCTTCCAGGGCTCTGAGGTGGTGTCCAGCACCAGGGCCAGCTGCACCGGGTCGTTGGCCGTGACCGGCGCCTGCCCGGCGCAGAGGAAGCTGGTGCGGTCTCGGTAGCGCACCCGGAGCGGCAGCCGCTCCCCCGGGCGGCCCGGCGCCAGCTCCACGTGCAGCGACTCGCGAAAGGGGCTGACCTCGATCCCCGCCATCTGGTAGGCGTGGAACCGGGATCGAACCTCGCTCAGGGCGTCGCCGGCGAAGGCCTGTCCCAGCCGCGCCAAATTGCCGGTGCGCGCGACCTCGTCGATCGTCGCCATCACCCGTTGGAGCTCCGACTTGCCGCGCTCCAGCTGGTCGGGTCGGGCCGGCCGACGGCGGATCGGGATGCTTGGCACCGGAGCTCAGCCGGCGCGTGGCCGCAGCGGCCGCAGCAGATCCGTGGGCAGGTAGGCGGGCCGGGACGGGGTCGATCCGGCATCGATCACCTGCGGTCCCTGGGGGACGGGCTCGGGGTCCAGGGAGACCGGGGGCGGGGGAACCTGAACCGGGGTGGTGTCCGCCCACGCGAAGTCGGGGCCCTTTGACGACCGCTCCCGATCCCCCGCCGGTCTGGAGGTGGCCGGGGCGACGGGGGCATCCTTGGTGCGGGGAGCGACCTGCATCCCCCGGGCCAGGATGGCCGCGGGCAATGACTCGAGGTTGGGGAGCAGCACCATCCCGGTCGCCTCGGCCATCCATCCCAGGGTCTCAAGCGGCCAGTTGCTGGCGTTGCCGGGGTGGATGAAACAGCGGTTGGCGGGGAAATGCGGCAGCTGGCCCAGCACGGTGAACCCGGGGCCCCCCGAGCACACCACGGCGTCCGGAGGATCGGCGCGCTCGATCAGGCTGCGCAGCCGCGCGACGCTGGTGATGGGGTCCCCGTAGTCGGGATCCTCGGCCACTCCCAGGACCTCGAAATTCGGCAGCAGCTGGCGGGTCCGCCTCTGCAGCTCGGCATCGCCCACCACGATCACCGCGCCCACCGGCTCCCTCCCGACCGTCCCCGGGATGACGTCCGGCCCCGGTGAAGGCCCCTCAATCGCGGCCTCCCTGGCGGTTAGGTGCCACCTCCTCTAGAAGGACCGTGGCCCGGTCTAGCCGCTGAGGGTCGACCTCAACGCCCAGCCCCGGCCCGCTCGGCACCGGCAGGGTCCCGTCGGCGGCGAGGGTGAATGGTTCTGTGAGCAGGTCCTCGGTGAAGTAGCGGTCACTGGCGGAGGTGTCACCGGGAAGGGTGAACCCTGGCAGTGACGCCAGGGCCAGGTTGGCCGCCCGGCCGATGCCGGTCTCCAGCATTCCCCCGCACCACACCGGCCAGCCCGCGGCCCGGCAGCGGTCATGGATCTGCCGGGCCGGCAGCAGCCCGCCGACCCGGCCGAGCTTGATGTTGAGAATCCTGCCCGATCCCAGCCGCAGTGCAGCCCGCAGGTCCGCGAGTGACTCGACACTCTCGTCCAGGCAGATCGGGGTCTCGATCTGCTCCTGCAGCGCCGCGTGGTCGATCAGGTCGTCGTGGCCGAGCGGCTGCTCGATCATCATGAGGTGGAACTGGTCCAGCTCCCTGAGCCTGGGTGCATCGTCGAGGGAGTAGGCGCTGTTGGCGTCCAGCATCACCGGGGTGTCGGGGAACCGCTGCCTGACCGCGGCCGCCAGTTGAATGTCGTAGCCGGGCTTGCACTTCAACTTGATGCGCTGGTAGCCCTGGGCGAGGTACCTCTCGATGGCGCTCAGCGTCGCGTCCAGAGAGGGCTGGATCCCGATGCTCACCCCTGAGGGTATCCGCTCCTTCTCGCCTCCGAGAATTTCCTTCAGGCTGAGTCCGGCCATCCGCCCGCTCAGGTCCAGGAGCGCCATCTCCACCGCCGCCTTGGCCATGAGGTGACCACGAACCCAGCTCCAACGCTGCGCCTGCTGCGCCACGGGGGCGGCGGGGCGCCCCAGGATCGATGGCAGCACGTGGCGTCGCAGGGCCTCCATGGCGGTCCGGTAGGTCTCGGACGAATAGCCCGGGTCGATTCCGGCGGCGCACTCACCGAACCCGACCATCCCCTGCGCATGCAGCTCCACCAGCAGGGCGCGCCGCTCGACCTGGGTGCCGAAGCTGGTGGTGAACGGGGAGACCAGAGGGAGCGAGACCACGCGCAGGCGGGCCCGCTCGATCGCGACCGCGCCCAGGTCGTCGAGTCTCACTGCAGGGCCCCCGCCGACAGCGCCTCGATGACTCCTGCCAGCAGAGCTGCCCGTGGAGCGATGCTGGCGAGATCGGCCCACTCCCCGGGGGCGTGGGCGTTGCCCCCGACGATTCCCAGGCCATCGAGGGTCGGCACCCCCAGGGCGGCGGTGAAGTTGCCGTCGCTCCCGCCGCCCACCTCCGCCCCCTGCAGCTCTGGCAGCCCCAGCAGTTCGGCCACCTGACGCGCGAGCACGAACAGCCGCTCGGAGGCGGACGCCTCCAGGGGGGGACGGTTGCTGCCCCCGCTGATCACCACCTCGGCTCGCGGGTCGACGGGTCGCAGGCCGTGCATCTCCTGCTCCAGGCGGGCCGACTCCGCGATGGTGCTGAACCGCACATCACAGCTGAGCTTGGCCGAGGCGGGCACCACGTTCGTCCGGCCACCTCCCGAAATGACCGTGGGGGTGACGGTGGTGCCGATGTCGGGGCGGGCCATGGCGCAGATCCGGGGTATCAGGCCCGCCATCTCAACCACGGCGTTCACCCCCTTCTCGGGCTCCAACCCAGCGTGGGCGGCGAGCCCCGTGACCTCCACCTGGTAGGTGCCCACTCCCTTGCGGGCGATCTTGACCGCGCCCGCAACGGGCGGCTCCAGGACCAGCACCGCCTGGTGTCGTTTGGCCTCGAACTCGATCAGCGCACGGGACGCGGCGCTGCCGACCTCCTCATCGGTGGTCAGCAGCAGAGTGACCTCGGGGCCGCTCCAGCCATGCTCCCGGAGCGCGGCCAGTGCGGCCAGCCCGATCACCACCCCGCCCTTCATGTCGAACACTCCCGGCCCGCGGGCTAAGCCGCCCTCGACCGCGTAGAGCGGGGAGAAGGCATCGACGTCCCAGACGGTGTCGAGGTGAGCCAGCAGCAGCACCCCTTGCCCATCGCCCTTCCCCACGGTCACCCGGACCGCCGGTCGCCCGAGGTCGGGCACGGTCTCGAGCCGGTCAGGTCGCAAGAACTCCCGCGATCTCGCTACCACCAGCTCGGCCATCGCCACCAGCCGGTCCTGATCGTCGCTGGGAGACTGCTGGCGCACCAGCTCGGCGAGCAGACCCTCGAAGGTGGAGCTGTGCGCCGACAGCCATCCGAGCCGGGCCCGGGCCGCCGGCTCCGAGAGGGTCATCGCCTGATTCTATAGGACATCCCCCTCGTCTCCAGGCGGTCGCACCCGCAGTTCCGGCTCGTCCCCCTCCCGCTCCAGCGGGGTACCGATTGAGGTGGGTAGCGGGTCGATGTGCGGGGGTTGGTGGCCGAAGAAGGATCCCAGCAGCAAAACGATGCCCTGCAGGTCCTGGCGGAGCGAGGATTCCTGCCATCGCCGACTGAGCAGCAGGCGGGCGAGCAGTCCCATCGCGGTTCAGTCTAGGTGCAGACCCACTCCGAGGACTCTCCCATGGAGAACATCTTGGCCGCGATGTTCGCCTGTTGGGTGGGGTTCCAGATGTCGGTGCCGCCGTGGCCGTAGAAGGTCGCCGGCATGAACTGAAAGAGACCGGTCGCTCCCGAGGAGCGGTTCACGCTGGTGGGGTCGAGGCCCGACTCGCACTCGGCCACCGACAGCAGCCAGGAGTAGGAGACGTTGTACCTCTGTGCGGCCGCCCAGATGATCTGCTTGATGGTGCCGACCGGGGGCTCTGCGACCGGCTGCCAGAATGAGCCGCCGTAGGGCGAGCTAGCGGCGCCCGCCGCCGGGGCGGCCGCAATCACGGGAGCCGGTGTGGGCGGAGGCGTCACCTTGGCCTCCTGCAGGGGCATGGTCACCGCATAGCTGGTGGGGGAGAGGATGTTGCGGGCCTGGCCCGCGATCTGGGTGATCGCGGCCGGCTCGGCGGCGGTGGGGCGCGGCGCCCCCTGGGCGAGCAGCACGCTGGCCACGGGGGCGACGAACAGCACCGTGGCGGCGGCCAGGATCCACCTCAGGCGGCCGGCCAGCAGCGGCAGCGCGGGGAGTGGGGCCACGGCCTCCTCGGGCCGCAGGCTCAACTCAACCGCGGCCGTATATGAAGCCCAGGTACCCTGCGCCATCCGGAACCCATCTGTAGTCGACTCTGTCCCACCCGCCTCCCGGGACGCCGCTGAAGTTCATCTCCGAGACCTCGAACTGGTTGCCCTGGACCGCCTCCACGTAGGCCACATGGCCGTAGCCGAAGCTCTCTCCCGGGACGTTTGGTCCCCACACCACGATCGAGCCGACCTCAGGGGTCTGTCCCTCCAGGTAGCCGGCGGCGGCCGCGTTGGCCCACCACTGGTCCGCGTTCCCCCCCCAGGTGACCTGGCGCTGGGTGGCCACGTACCAGGTGCACTCGCCGAAGGCGAAGGACCACCCCCCCGATCCGCCGGGGCCCAACCCGACCAGCGGGGGCGCGGCGGGCGACAGCTGGGACAGCAGCTGCAACGACTCCGCGCCCAGCTGCTGCTGGGAGACCAGCGCCTGGGCCTCGTCCTGGTGCAGCTGGGCGGTGTCACTCATGACGACCTGGCGATCGTGGCGGATCGTGCCGACCAGGGTCGCCACCTGCGAGGCGATCGCGGCCGGCAGGGTGGTGCTGCTCAGGAACTGGGAGATGTTCGGGGCGGCCAGCGCCTCCGCCACCGCCTGGCTGCCGTTGCCGTCCACGTAAGCGGTGCTCACCAGGCTCATGAGCACGGTCTGATCGCCCGCGAGCTGCCGGTTGAGGGTCGCCGTGGTGGCGAGATCACCCGCCAGCTGCTTGTTCAGCTGGGCCAGGTAGTTCTGCTCAGTCTCGATCTTGACCAGCAGCGCCATCACCTTACCCTTGGCGGCCAGGTCTCCCTGCGCTGCCAGCTGATTCAGCAGTGAGCTGAGCTGAGCCTTGTCCAGGGCGAGTCCCTGCTTCGCGGACGTCGTGGGAACCGGGCCGGCAAGCGCCGCACCCCAGACCACGCCAGCCATGGCGACCGCAAGACAGACACGCCCAATAACTTGGGCTCCGCGCATACGTCCTCCCACATAGCGCGACCGTTTACGAGGGCCGACGGTAACCGATTGGGGTGGCCGGGGTCAACCCCGACCTTGCTCCCCACGCTCCGAGCCGGACGGCGCGGTGGCCTCATGGACCATCGCCACCAATTCGCGGAGCCGGTGCCAATCGGTGTCGGGCAGGACGCCGTGGCCGAGATTGAAGATGTGGCCTGGGTGTCCCGCCGCCTGGGCCAGGACGGAGCTGACACCCGCCTCGAGGGCCGCGTCCGGCGCCAGCAGCAATGCCGGGTCCAGGTTGCCCTGGATGAAGCGGTCGTGCCCGATCCTGGCCCAGGCCTCACCCAGAGGAACCCTCCAGTCCACCGAGACCCCCGCCGGCTCCACCCGCCGGATCTCCTCCAAGAGGTGGCTGGAGCCGGTGGAGAAGTAGATGGCGGGGACCACCGGCGCCAGCGCCGCGAACATCGCCTGCAGATGGGGGGAGACCAGCTCCCGGTAGGAGCTCGCGTCCAGGACCCCTGCCCAGCTGTCGAAGACCTGGATCAGCTGGGCGCCGGCTTGGGCCTGGGCCAGCAGGTAGTCGGTGAGGATCCGGGTCAGCCGGTCCATGAGCTGGGCCCACAGGGTGGGGTCCGAGCGCATCAGGGCTCGGACCGTGGGATAGTCGCGGGAGCCCCGCCCCTCCACCAGATAGCAGGCCAGGGTGAATGGGGAGGGGCCGAAGCCGATCAGGGCGGCGCGCTCCCCGAGCCGGCGCCGGATCTCGCCGATCGCGGTGAAGAGGTAGGGGGTTGCCTCCAGCGGGTCGACCCGGCGCAGCCTCTCCACCTGGGGGCGGCTCCGGATCGGATCGGGGACCACGGGGCCGACCCCCTCGAGGATCTGGAACTGGACGCCCATCCCCTCCAGAGGCAGCATTATGTCGGCGAACAGCACCGCCGCGTCGACGCCGAGGGCGTCGACGGGCATCAGGGTGACCTCGCTGCAGACCGCCGGATCCTTGACCATCTCCAGGAGGGACAGCCGTTGGCGGAGCACCCGGTAGTCGGGCAGGGCGCGGCCCGCCTGGCGCATGAACCAGACCGGGGTGGCATCGGCGGGACGCCGGTTGACTGCGGCCAGCAGGCGCTGGGCCGACTGTCTCAGCAAGGGCGCTCCGGCCGGCTCACGACGGTCACCCCCCGAGCATGACAAAACCGCGGCGGGGCGTGTCGTGTCGCGGGCTGGTGCAGCTGGCCCATCCAGGCCCAGCGGTGGCCTGCACCGCCCTCACGGTCATGGCGGGGCGGAGCGCCCTGCGCGCGGCTGCGATCACCGCCCCCGGGTCCGGGCGGCGGCTGGTGATGGCGGCGGCGGCGATGTTCCTCGCCCAGATCAGCACCGGTAGCCTCAACGACTATTGCGATCGCGTGGCCGACCGCCGGCACCAGCCCTACAAGCCGATTGCGAAGGGGCTGGTGCCGGCGCCGATCGCGCTCGCCTTCGCCGCCTCGACCGCCGCCCTGTCCGCCACCATGGCGGCGGCCCTCGGCGCCGCCGCCGGCGGGTGGATGATCTTGGGACTGGCCTGTGGGTGGGCCTATGACGTTCGGCTCAGCCGCACCCCATGGTCGTTCGCGCCCTTCGTGGTCGGCATCGTCACCGTGCCCTGGGTGGGCATGGCGGCGGTAGGTGCGCGTGCCCGCCGACCCGCCCTGACCTCCCTCCTGGCCGCGCTGCTGGGGTTTGGCCTGCATCTCGCCAACGGCGGACCCGACGCCGTGCGAGACCGCCAGGCCGGCCGCCGCAGCCTGCCCGCCCTGCTGGGAGCCGAGCGCTGCAAGGGGCTCACGCAGCTGCTCCTAACGGTCGCGGCCGCGCTGGTCGGTCTGCTCGCACCCCCGGCAACCAGGCCTGCCGCGCGCCGCCGCGCCGCCGCCGCGCTGGTGATCCTGGCCTGGGACCGGCACCAGAATCGCCCCCATCGGTCGGCCGGCCAGCACCCGTTCGTCCTCCCGGTGCTGGCGGCAGGCATCCTGGCGGCGGGTTGGCTGGCATCCCCGCGCCGGGCGTTCCCGGATGAAGAATAGGATGGGCACGTGGGGATGAGCCCTGGCCTGACCGATCCCGCTGAGGTTCTTCGGGACTACGGCGGCGAGGGGCCGGAACTCCGCATCCGGCCCTCCGAGCGGGAGCGTGCCCGTGCGGCGGTGCTGGCGGGGCGGACGCTGGGCCTGCTCAGCCTGCCCATCGGGCTGGTCCTGGCAGTACTTTCGGGATCGTGGGTCTGGATCGTGGTGGTTGAGAGCTGGGCGGTGGTGGCGGCGGTCACCTCCTACTTTGGCCAGGCTCACAACGCCGTCTTCGTGGGCGAGACCGGCATCCGCCGGCTCTCGCGCGGCTGCGCCGTGGTCGCCCCGTGGGCCGCGCTCACCGGGCTGGAGGTCGCGGTGCCCGGCAATCACATCGTGGTCTTCCGCCTGCAGGCCTCGCGGCTCGAGATCCAGAAGCTGACCCGGGGACGGTCACGTGCCGCCAAGGCGATGCTGAAGAACATGCCGGAAGGGTTGGAGATGAGGCTGGATCGGGACAGCGCCGACCGGGTGGTGGCGGAGGTCGCGAAGCGGCGGCCGGAGCTGCGTGGGTTGGCCGACTGGGCCACGACGAGCCGACTGCCGGAGCCGCGGCCGGGGACGGCCAGGACTTCGGATCAAGCCCGCCGGCCCTGATCCTCGGCGGGGCGGCCAGCCGCCCTCAGGGATCAGCCTCTCCTCCCAGCAGCGCCCGGCGCAGCCGCTGTCGTTGCTCCTGACTGGCCTGCTCGAGCCGCTGCAGCAGACGCTCGAGCATCTCCTCGGCATCGGCCGCCGCAGCCACCAGATCATCCTGCCCCGCCAACCGCTCCTGCACCCGCCGGAGCCTCCTCAGCGCCGCGCGGGCCTCGGTCCTGGCCTGGTCCAGCTGATGGCGCTGCGCCGCGAGGCGGCCGCTCTCCAACTCATCCATGGGAGGTGCGCAGCGCCCGGTAGCAGGGGATGAGCATGAGGCCGGCCCCCAGATACGAGGCCGCCATGATCGCGAAGCCGGCGGCGAAGCCCAGGTGCTGGATCGCCTGCCCCAGGCCGATGATCCACACGGAGCCCACCCCATAGGAGACGGCGAAGTAGACGCCGAACACGCTGGACTGGCTGCCCGCGGTGACGCTGTCGCTGACCAGAGCCTGCAGCAGAGGATTCTCCACATAGGCCACCAGGCCCACGAGCAGAGCCAAGACCACCAGCACCGCGATCGGGAAGTGGGCCGCCATGCCGAAGGCGACGACCGCGACGGCTGAGAGCAGGTAGGCGCTCCAGAGAACGGGGATCCGGCCCAGGCGGTCCGACAGGTAGCCGCCCAAAAGCGGTCCCAGCACGGCCCCGAGCAGGACCAGGTTGAAGATCGCGCCCACTTCGACCTCGGGAAGGTGAATCCCGTCGCGGAGGTAGACCGGGATGTAGGCATTGAGCGTGCCCAGCCCGCGGCCCCCGGCGGCCACCGTGGCGGCCAAGATCGCGAACAGAGCCACCCTCGGGTTGACGAACTGGCTGCGGTCGAAGCGGGGAAGGCGCAATCGAGGCCGCTCCAGGAAGTGGCGGCGGGGGCGCTCCTCGCCGGGTACGGGGGGAAAGGTGAGCAGCAGGAGGATCCCCATCAGGAACAGGGGCGCGGAGAGGATCAGCAGGGCGGGGCGCCAGCCCAGGTCGGCGATCATCAGCGCCCCCGGGATCGGGATCACGAGCGAGCCGACGCTGCCGCCGATGGTGGTGAGGCTCAGCGCCGTGCCCCGTCGCTCGGGATAGGTGCGGGCGGCAACCGAGCTTCCGACTGGGTGCTGCTGGCTGCTGCCGAGGATGGCCACCCCCTGGCCGGCCGCGAACAGGGGGTAGGTCGGCGCCAGCGACTGGATGATCGCGCACGCCGCCACCACCAGGTTCTGGGACCCCAGCACCCAGCGGGCCGCCACTCGCCTGCCCACGTAGCCGGCGCTCGCCTGGGTGAGGCCGCCGACCACCCCGATGAGCCCCACCGCCAGGCCGAGGGTGGCGTAGTTGAGATGGAAGGCGAGCAGGATCGCGGGGTAGGTGAGTGGCAGCAGCCCGGAGTACATGTGCTGGCCGGCATGGGAGGCGGCCACCAGTCCGAGCGCGCGCCGGCGCGGGACCGGGCGCGCAGCGACCCCTGATTCGGCAGCCATCGAGAACAGGATAGGGAGCGATCAGGCGCCGGAAGACCCGTTCGCCGGCCCATAGATGAAGCCGGCCAGGTGCTCGAACGAGCTGCCGGTGCCGCCGGCGGCAACCCCGCGCAGGTCCACGAAGGGTGGCACTGGCCCTACCAGCGCCCAGTTGGCCTCGGCCACCGTGTAATCGCCCTGGGCATCCACCCCCACCACGAAGGCCACATGCCCGTCCCCCGAGTCGGTGTAGACGGCTATCGCTCCGACCGTGGGGGTGCTGCCGACCGCGAAGCCAGCCTGGGCGGCGAGGCCGAGCCATTGGCCGGCGTTGCCGCCCAGCAGCCCGCTCGGGGTGTACCAGGCTATCCGGCGCCGGGTGGCCACGTACCAGGTGCACTGCCCGGTCGCGAAACCCTGATAGGCGTAGGGGTACGGCGTGGGATGCCCGGTGCAGGCCGACGGGTCCATCGCCAATGCCCCGGGCTCCGGACCGCAGGGAACGGCCCACTCCGGGAAGTTCGCGCCACCGGAGAGGATGACTCGTCCGGCAGGGAGCATGAAGCCACCGGGGCTGGGCAGGAGCCCGGAGACCGCGGGCCACCCGGCCGCGGCTGCGCCGACCCCCAGAAGCCCGAGCAGGGAGAGGGTGACGAGCAACGGGATCGCGCATCCCGTGAGCGCCACCGCCGAGATCAATCTCGACGCCCTCATGTGGCCGCTCCCTGGTCCCCGGCCAGCGCATTCGTGGTCAGAGCCGGCAGCCATTCCGTGGGGGCGGCGCCCCGGAAGGCCGCGTGCTCGCCGCCAACCAGGACCAGGCCACATCCCGGCTCGCACGAACCCAGCATCTCGGCCTCCCGCGCGGAGAGCCCAAATGCCTTCCGCACCGCGGGGATCGCCACCGGCTCCTGGCGCAGCAGCAACTTGGTGTGGCAGTTGCGGATCACCACATTCCCCACTGGTGACTCGAGGAAGTCCTCGACCACCTGGGAGACCACCACCAGGCCGGCCCCGAATTTGCGCAGCCGTCGCGTCAGCCGCTCCAGCGACTTGGCGGATCGCTCCGAACCCAGCAGCACCTCGGCCTCGTCCACAACCAGCAGATGGGCGATGCCGGCCCGCTGCTCCAGCTCCGACTCGAGGTAGACCAGAGCCAGTTGGACCAGCGCTGTCAGCAGGCGGTCGCGGTCATGGCGGAGCTCGCGGAGCGAGATCGCGGAGAAGTGGGTCCCGGCGAACTCTGCCCGGCCGTCGAAGAGGCCCTGCTCCACCCCGGTGGTCAGCCGCCGCAACCGGGTGGAGAGCGTGTTGGCGCCGGCGGCCGCGAGCGCGTCGACCAGGTGCTGGAGGCAGGCTTCCCCGTGACCGTCACGGAGGACCGCCAGCAGCGCCCCTTCCATCTGCTCGAGGCTGGAGTCGTCGAGCGCGTCGCCGTCGGCGGACGCCAGCCGCTCCAGGATCGGGAGGACCTGGAATGCGCGCAGCTCCGCCGCCCTCTCGTCGGTCGTGTGCAGGGCCGGGCCCAGCGGGTTCAGGCCGCCCCCGGCGGTCCGGCCCAGCTCCGTGAACTCACCCCCCAACAGCCCTGCCAGCTCCCGATACTCGCCGGCCGGGTCGACGCACCGGAGCCTCACCCCCCGCAGGGATAGGCGGGCTGAGAGCAGCTTGGCAGTGAACGACTTGCCGGCACCAGAGGTTCCCAGGACCACAACGTTGAAGTTCGGATTCTGGCGCGAGAACGGGTCCACAAACACCAGCTCTCTGGAGATCAGGCTTGGCCCCAGCAGGGCCCCGTCCGAGCCGGTCAGCCCGGCTCGGACGAAGGGGATGGCGGTCGCCAGGGCGCCCGCGGTCATATCCCTCCGCCACTCCATCGGATCAGCGCCGAGCGGGACGGTGGTGCGCCAGCCGTCGACCTGCCGATGGGTGGTGGGCGTGGTGGTGCAGCCGATCTCGGCCAGGGCGGATGAGACCCAGCTCCACCCCGACTCCAGCTCCTCCTCCGACTGGGCTTCCAGGGTCAGCGTGAGCCCGAGCCCGAAGAGGCGTTCCTCCTCCAGCAGCACCCGCTCCTCGAGTTCCAGCGCATCGCCGAGGGCTGAGCGCGTGCCCTGGTCGGGGCGCCGACCGCGCAGGTGGTCCACCTGGAGGCTGGTCTCGAAGCTCCGGATCCGCCGACGGAGATGGCTGAGGGTCGCCAGCTTGGGCATCGGATAGATGTGCTCGGCCAATCGCAGGCCGCATGGCGGGCTGACCAGCAGGGCCGCCAGCCACCCCATGCGCACGCGGCGGGGAAACCCTGACACGTGCAGGCTGCGGCAGATCCGGCGGTCGACCACCAGTCGATCTGGTTCCACGGTGACCCGGGACGGAGCCAGCCAGCTCCGGAAGTCTGCCGGCCAGCGGCCGCTGCGGCCACCACAGCACTCCTGGAGGAGCGCGAACCAGCTGCCCTGGTCGAGCCGTCGCCCGCGCAGCCCGATTCGCTCCAACCCGGCCAGGAGGGCGTCGCACCTTCGGTCCAGGTCCGTTTGCTCCCGGGAGGCCGTGGGTTGGCGATGCCACGGGTGGAGCGCGCGAGGAACCGGCCCGGGCCAGACGACCACCAGGTGGCGCTGGAGTTGCACCTGGTGGCGAGCCACCAAGTGGTCGGCGAAGCGGCGGTCGCACTCGGCGGGGGGCGGCTCCGCGCCGCCACCTGCCCGGGGCGCTCCAATGCCCCCGGCCAGGGGTCTGGACCACATGTAGATCGAGATTGGCGCCCCGAGGGAGGTGAGCAGCTGACGGTATCGGTGCCAGAGCCCCTCGCGACCTTCGTCGTCCTGAAGCAGGAAGTTGATGGGGTCGATCTCCAGCGCGGCGCGGAGGGCGCCCGAGACCAAGGTTGCGGTGTTGCCCTCCACACAGGCGACGTCGACGACGCTGGTCGTGTGCCGACCACCGGGGAGCGCTGCGAGCCTCACGGCCGGGTCCACGGCAGCGCGGAGCGGTGCCGGGCGTCGACCGGCGTGAACCGCGCTGAGTCGGGCGCCCGGAAGAGTTCCGGATGGAGCAGCACCTTGGGTTGGATCTGGAAGCGGGCCCAGTCTCCCAAGAAGGCATCGAGCGCTCGTCCCTGGCACCGGCCAAATGCCAGGGCACTGGCCACCAGCAGCCACGGGGAGCCTGCCAAGAGAGCCTCGGCCGCCGCCAGGTGGGCTCGCAGCAGCACATAGACGGGCAGGGCGCCCGCCCCCATCCAGCCGAGCTGATGTCCGGTGAACAGCCCCCAGCGCGTCGGCATCGCTGAGATGGGCATCGGAACCTCTGTGGGCGCCATGGTCAACTACTGGTGTCCGCCCGGTCCGGGCGCAGAGGCGCCAGCCGACCGCGTCTCAGTGCGTTGAGATAGCTGGCATCGAGGTCGTGAACCAGGCGGCCCTGGGCCAGCGCATAGTTGCTGCCCAGCTGTCGCAGCCGCTCCTGGCCCGCTGCGGAGCGCAGATCGGCCCTCAGGGATGCCAACTCGCTGGGTTCGACCTTCAGGACCCTGGTCAGCTCCGGCCCGGCTTCCGGACGACTCACCAGCTGTCTGCCGATGAAGTGCTCACGGGACTCGTAGCCGTCAACCTGGGGCCAGCGCGCTTGCCCCGCCAGTTCTCCCTGTTCCAGGCGGGTGGCCTGGGCATGGTCGATCGGCCCTGGCAGCCCGGTGACCTCACGGAGCGAGGTCCCCACGTTGGCCCCGAAGCGAGCGACGCGCGGCCCGGCCTGGGTGCGGGCCATGAGGGCACCTCCCAGCAGCACGCCGGAGGAAGCCGAGGCCAGCCCCCGCAAGCTGCGGTAGGTGGACATCTCCCCGTGGCTGATCCGCTTGGGCACCTCCAGCATCAGCCACACCGTCACGATCGCCAGCAGGCACTTGGCGAACTGGTTGCCGGGGTTGCCGCTGCCGACCGCCGCGAGCAGGCCGTGGGAGGTCGCGGCGCAGCCCGCGGTCGACCCTGCGGAGATGAAGGGGCACGAGGTGGCCGAGCCGACCGGGGCCAGCCCGGAGACGGTCGAGATGACCGCGACGAAGACGATGAAGATCAGGGTCTGGATCACCACCACCGCGGAGAGCTCGGCCAAGGTGCGCCAGTAGCGGTTGAACAGCCCGCGTCCGCCCGGCAGGGCCAGCATCACGAACGCCAGGCTGGAGCAGCCCGCGAGGATCGCCAGCACCAGATAGCGGGCCAGGTAGGTCATCGCCAGCCACAGCCCGAGCAGGGTGAGCACCGTGTAGGCGAGCATGCCCTGGATCCCGTCGGGCACGTCATAGCCATTGCGCCCGTGGGGGCCGACCCCGGCCCAGACGTCCGTGAAGGTGGGGACGGTCCCCCAGTAGATGTCGGCGTACCTGCAGTCGGAGGGACTCTGGCCGTTGCCCGCGATCGGCTCCCCCGGCAGCGGCAGCAGGTTCAGCTGCTGCGATCCCAGCTCCGGGTTGCCGCCACCTTCCAGGCAGGACTGGTTCTGGTTGTCGTTGACCTGGTTGTCGGTGTTCGTGCAGAGGGGCTGGCTGGGACTGGCGTCTCCTCGATCACAGTTGGCATCGTGGAGGGGGGGCCCGAAGAAGTTCTGGGAGCGGTCCAGAACCTCCTTGGTGAAGTCGGGGCTGTCGGCGGCGATGCAGTGCGACTGGGTGAAGTGGGGGTCCATCCACGGCTTGACGAGGACCTGCTGGCGCGGGGCGTTCCCCGGCGCGGAGATGTGAATTCCAGGGTGGGTGATGGGGCTGTCCTCGGGGCAGTATGCCGTCATGTCGAGGATGGTCATCATGTCCAGCGGCTGGGAGGGGTGCGCGCCCATCCCCGAGAACGTCGCCCCCAAGAGCCCCTGGGAGAGCCAGGTCCCGGCGTCGATGGCCCGGCCCGCCAGGTGCAGCGGGAGGCCCGCGCCGATCACCGCGGCGGCGATCAGGCATGGGACTATCCCGGCCCTGAGGTTCAGCTCCTGGCCCGCCATGAAGAACGAGACCTGCAGGGCGAAGGCGAGGACGATCAGGGCCAGTGCCAAGGGGGTCAGGATCGAGTTCAGGCGCTGCACCCAGGGGATGCAGCCGCCGGGGCCGCACTCGTGGGCGGGCTCGCCGAGCGAGCCATCGTAGTTGTCGACGGCCGGGTTCGATCCGACCAGGGTCGTGATCAGACTCCAGGGACCGGCGGTCACTGTGCCGTTGGCGGGGTCGATGTGGGAGGGGTCGGGGCTGCCGTCCAGGCTGCCCATGATCGCCACCGGCCCGGACACGAAGGCGTCCATCACGTAGCAGAAGGGATCGGTGATGCCGGGGCACTGCTGACTGGTGGTGCTGGTGCCGGCGACGCTGGTCGTGGGGGCCGGGGGGGTGGGTGACGGGGTCGACCTCGCTGCCGCGAGCTCCAGGTCGACTCCTCCCGCGCTTCGACTCAAGCCCGCCACGCCCAGCAGAACCAGCGGTATCAAAGAGGCGCTGACGACGAGGACGAGCCGCGCCCGAGCGGTCAGGGGGAGCTGGCGGAACAGCTGCTGGTGGTGCAGGCGGTGTTGCTCCCGGAGAGCCCCTCCACGAAGCTGAGGATGGCGCCCTCATTGACCAGCAGCAGCACTCCCAACAGGACGGTCACCAAGCCCTGGATCGCAGCCGCCCGCCGCTGACTGTTGTCCAGAGAGGTCATGTAGCGAATCGCCGCGAAGCTGAGGCAGAGGACCGCGACCGCGCCCAGCGCCAGCGTGGTGACGGTGTGGATGAGATTGTCCAGGCCGGCGGTGAACGATGCCAGGATCAGCAAGGTGGGGCCTCCAGAGGAGTCTTGACAGGTTCGCCAACTTCGTCCTCCCAAGCGAGCCTGGGAGTCCTAGGGCCCGGCTGGAGGTTGCGGCAACCCCGGACCTCAAGGGGCCGGCCGGCCGCGGGGGTGGGGACGCTGCCCGGCGCCAGCGGCAGGGCCACCAGCTGGCGCAGGGTCCGATCCCGATACCAGCGCCGCTGCCTGATCACCGCCGGGTGGCCGCTGCCGCGCAGGATCAGGGCTCGGTCTTCCGGCAGGCGCCGGATCGCATCGGGCGCCATGAGCGGGTGGGAGCTCACCGGCTCGTCGGCGCGGTCCGGCTCGCGCCGGTGCAGGGTGGCCATCCCCGCCAGCCGGCTGGTGCTCTCCAGAAGGTCGTTCTCGGAGATCCCCGCCAGCAGCAGCTTGGTCCGGCAGTTCGCCCACAGCAACGAGGCTGTCTCCGGTCCGTAGGTTCCCCGGATCGAGCTGAGGTCCTGCCCCATCAGCATCATCCTGACCCCCTGCGAACGGCCCAGCTGCACCAGCGCCGGCAGTTCAGGCAGCAGGGTCAGCTGGGCAAACTCGTCGAGCACGAAGAGGACCGGGACTGGGGGCGGCGCCGAGTAGATCGCGCGCCAGCAGGACGCCAGCAGGGCGCTCACCAGACCCCGAAGAAGCGGGGCGTCGTGGGGCGTCACCACGCAGTAGAGGGACTTGAGCTCGCCCTTGACCAGGTCGCCCACCTCGAAGGTGCTGCTCGAGGTCGCCTCCGCCACCAGCTCGGTTGCGTAGGGGGCGAGCTTGGCCACCAGGGTCGCCACGACCCCCATGGCGGTGCGATCGCCACCGCTGGTGGCGCCCTGGACCAGGCGCCGGGCGACCGGGTGGGTGAGCTCTCCCGCGATCTCCTCGGCGGGAACCAGCTGCAGGATTCCCAACAGGTCGCCCACGTCCATCCCGGTCACCGCCCCCTCGATCAACAGCCCCTGGAGCAGCTGAAGCGCAAGGTCATGCCAGAACGGCTCCTTGTCGGGTGGCCGGCCCATCAGCAATCCCGCCGTGCGCAGGGCGTCTTCCGAGCTGTGGACCGAGCTGACCGGGCTCCAGCTGTCCGAGGGCGACATCAGGGGCGCGAAGATCGCCGTCCGCCCCAGCCGCCGCCGGGCGGCCAGGGTGGCGCGCACCAGCTCCCCCTTGGGGTCGGTGACCACCACCGCCCCCTGCCACTCCAGGATCGCCGGGATGGCCAGCCCGCTCGACTTCCCGGACCCGGTCGGCCCCAGGACCAGCAGGTGATCCTCCACAGGCAGGCGCACCGGCACCAGGCGGTGGGTTCCCAGGCGGACCCGGGCCGAGCCACGGCCACCGCGGAAGGGGCGCAGGTCCCGTCGGCCGGCGCGTCGGGCTGAGCCCAGCAGTCCGGGCCGCAGCGGGCTTCGCCACTTCAGCCGGGCGAGCATCACCAGCAGGCAAGCCACCGCCAGCGCCAGCCCGACCGCTGCGTACCCTGACCAGGCTCGCCAGATGGTCGGGCCCATCCCGGCCCCCATGCCGGCGCCCTCCCCACGGAGCTGCTCCAGCGAGCGGATGGCGAGGATGGCCAGGCCCAGGCCCACCAGGGCCCCGGACCCTCCCGCTCCTGGCTGCCACCCGGATGCGCCTTGCTTTCCCACCGTCAATGAATGGGTCCGCCCACAGCCAGGAGCTGGTGGCGGGGCTCGCGACACCGCTCAACAGGCCGGTTGCCCTTGTGTTACAGGCCATTGCCGGACCGGTGCAGGAACTTGCACTCAGCGACGTCTGCCAAATCTAGACTGGGGTTCGTGCCCGCTCGAGCATCGTCCCCCCGCCTCCTGCGCCGTCCCTCCGGAGAGCGCACCATCCTGGTTGCGGATCGGGATGAGCTCGCCCGCACCGCGACCGCCGCCATCCTGAAGCGGTTGAACTTCGAGGTGGTGGAGGCGGACTCCTCCCGGTCCGCCCTCCACCAGGCCCGCAACGGCCCGTACTCGTGCGTCATCCTGGATCTCAACCTCATGGACGGCGGATCCTTCGACCTCTGCCGCCGGCTGCTGGGGAAGGCGGGATGGAACTGGACCCCCGTCATCTTCACCAGTGCGCGCCAACCGCAGGTGGACCTGCGCCTGGAGCTGCTGGCCGGCGGCTTCGGACATCTGGCCAAGCCCTTCAGGGCGGATCAGCTGTTGGCCTGTCTCGGCGACGCTCTGGCGATGGCCGGGGAGATGGAGTCCTCCCGGCCCGACCGGGGCCTTGCGCTCACCAAGGCGGAGGCGGCCGTCGGCCGCTGAATCTCAGCCGGACCCGGAAGTCGGGCTCGGAGCTCCCCCCGGTGGGGATGCCGGTGCGGAGGGACTCGGCTGCGGGCTCGGGGTCGCCGTGGGCGTCGGCGTGGCCTGGGGCGTGGGGGTCGCCTGGGGCGTGGGAGTCGGTGACGGCGCCTCCGTCCCTCCGCCCAGGACCTGGTAGGTCGGCCCGGTGCCGGGCAGGTAGTAGTTGGTCTGCCCGTTGCTGTACTGGGCGATCAGCCCGGTGGGGGTTTTGTACCAGCTGTTGGGGGTATTCGCGAGTGCGTATTCCATGAACTGGTTCCAGAGGCTGGCGGCGCCGCTGATCCCGTTGATGCCGCCCCCATACATCGGTTGGTCATTGGCGTTGCCGACCCAGGTTGCCCCCACCAGGGTCGGGGTCCAGCCCACCGCCAGGTTGTCCCGGTAGCTGTTGGAGGTCCCGGTCTTGATCGCGGCGGTGTGGCCGGGAAGGACGAGGGGTGTGTCCGGCCCGAACGCCAGCAGGCGGTTGCTGTTGCGGGAGAGGATCGTGTTCATGATGTAGGCGACCTGGGGCGACATCGCCTGCTGCGCCTGGGGGTGGGCCGCGTAGATCACCTGGCCGCTCTGGTCGACCACCTTGACCACGAAGTACGCCGGATGCAGCACCCCCTGGGCCGCCAGCACCGACCCCGCCTGGGCGGTCTCCCACAGCGGGATCGGGTAGGCGCCGAGGGTCATGCTGGGCCCGTACTTGGATGCCGGTCCGGGGAGGGTCGTCACCCCCATGGCACGAGCCATCGCCAGCACCCTGGGGATCCCCACCGCCAGCTCGACCCGCACCGCGGGCACGTTCAGCGAGTTGCCGAGGGCGACCTGGATCGGAACCACCCCCGCGTAAGTGCCCTCGTAGTCGTGGACCACGAACGGTCCACCCCCGGGACCTCCGGTGGGCAGCGAGAAGGGGCTGTCCAGCACCGGGGTCGTCATGGTGATCTTGTGCGCGGTGAGCGCGGCCGAGTAGGTGTAGAGCTTGAAGGTCGATCCCGGCTGGCGGGGGACCGCCGCCATGTCGATCTGGCCCCCGGGCACATTCGCCCCCGCGCCCCCCACCCAGACCTCGATCTGGCCGTTGGCCGGGTTCTCCGCCACCAGCGCGCCGTCGGTCATGTGCATCGCCTGATGGCGGGCGATGTCCGCGGTCACCATCTGCTGGGCGACCTGGTTCAGGTGCAGGTTGAGGCTGGTGTACACCTTGAGCCCCATCGTGGAGTAGCGCGAGCCGTAACGGGCCAGCAGCCATGACTTGACCTGGTCGACGAAGTAGGGCGCGTTGTCGACCGGCGCCTCGCTTCCCGAGGTCAGGGCCGGTGGCTTGGCCAGGATCGCGCGGGCCGCCGACTCGCTGAGGCCACTGTACTTGACCATGGCCGCGACCACCGCCTGCTGCCGGATCCGGGCGGCCGCCAGGTTGGTGATGGGATCCAGGTAGGACGGTGCCGGCAGCAGCCCGGCCAGCAGCGTCGCCTGTTCCGGGGTCAGCTGGCTGGCGCTCACCCCGAAGTAGGTCTCGCTGGCGGCCTGGATCCCGGTCGCGCCCTGGCCGAAGTAAACGTCGTTGAGGTAGTCGTCGAGGATCTGCGGCTTGCTCAGCCGGGAGGTGAGCTCGTTGCCGTACAGGATCTCCTTGACCTTGTAGGCGATCGACTTGTTGTCATGCAGGTAGAGGATCTTGGCGACCTGTTCGGGGATGGTGCTGGCTCCCTGAGCGGCGCTGTGATGGATGAGGTCGAAGATCCCGGCCTCCACGATCCGCCCCACGTCGAAGCTCGGGGCGGTCCAGAAGGTGTGGTCCTCGATGTCCACGATCGCCGTCCGCATCACCGGCGCGATCTGGCTGAGCGGCACCGGGATGCGGCTCGAGCCCGCGGGGTGCAGATCGGCGATGACCTGGTTGCCCTGTCCGTAGATCACCGTGTCCGTGGGCAGGGCGACTCCGCCAGGCAGGGCGCTGTACGCGCGCGCCAGGGCGGTCAGGGGAACGCTGAGAATCACCAGCCCCGCCAGCCCCGCCAGCGCCACGACCGCGACCCAGCGGCGCCAGCTCCACCCGCCGAAGGCTGACCCGCCGCGACGGCGCCGGACGCTCGCTCGGGTGCGGGTCTGCAGGTTGATCTCTCGCATGATTGTCGATTGGGCACGGCGCGGGGCCAGCGGCCACTGGTTTCCCAGGACCCGGCCAGGCGGGGGAGGCGCTCATCGCGCGCCGTGCCCAACCCTAGCAACGCACCGAGGTGCCGTTTGGTTTCGATCCATCTCTTCGCCGGGGGGCCACACCGGGCCGTCCTCGCCTTTGCAGGACAATCAGCGCCTGAGGAGCAGCGTCGGAGCTGCAGTGGGTCTGGGAGGTGATGCTTGAGCGAGGAGCAGGGCCAGGGCCCGGCGGCGATGCCGGTGCTGAGCCCCCCCCGCCGGGGCGCCAATTGGCGCGTCACCGGGCTGGCTGCCGGCATCCTGCTGATCCTGGTGCTGCTGAAGCTGGTGACCAGCCATCCCCAGCCCCGCCCCTCTCATCTCAGCCCCACCGGCGCTGCGGTCGGTTACATCGACGCTCTGCGTTCGCACAACCTGGCGAGCCTGCAGAGCTATCTCGCTCCCGCGGAGAGGGGGCGCGCGGCCGAGGAGCTGGCCTCGCTTCGCGCCGACCACGTCCTGCTGGTCTCCCCGGTCGTGGAGAGCGCGATCGGGGAGGGTGCCTCCATGACGGTGGCGATCACTGTGGAAGTGTGCTATCGCCACCGCGCCGCGCGCTCCTACACCTGCCAGCTGATCCAGCACGAGCCGCTGGGGCTGCCCTCGGCGCTGCAGAGTGTCGAGGTGCACAAGCGCTGGTACATCAGCACCGTGCTCGATCCGGAGCCGCTCGCGCGGCAGTGACCTCAGCCAGCCCGGCTGCCACCCCCGAGAGTGGGGGTGACCTGCCGTTCGGGATCCAGCAACCGATCGATCTCCTCGGCGGAGAGTCCTGACCGCTCCACGGCCACCTCACGGACGGTGCGATCGGACTCGTAGGCGGTGTGGGCGATCGCCGCCGCGGCGTCATATCCGATCGCCGGCACGAGTCCGGTGCAGATGGCGAGGCCGCGCTCCAGCAGCTCCGGGCCGCGACTGGTGGCGGTCACCCCGTCGATCGCGCTGCGGGCGAGGTTGGCGGCGGCGCGCCCCAGCAGCTCGATCTCCTCCAGCAGGTTGTGGGCCGCGACCGGGAGCATGACGTTCAGCTCCAGCAAGGACCCGGTGGTGGCGGCCATGGCGACCGTCGCGTCGCACCCGATCACCTGGGCCACCACCATCAGCGCGGACTCGCAGATGACCGGGTTCACCTTGCCGGGCATGATCGACGAACCCGGTTGGACGGCGGGGAGGTTCAGCTCGGCGATCCCGGCCCGCGGTCCGCAGCTGAGCAGGCGGATGTCGTTGGCGATCTTGTGGAGTGCGACGGCGGCCCCCCGGACCGCGCCGGACGTGAAGGCCACCGCGTCCAGGGTGGACTGGGCCTGGAAGTGATTCTCCGACTCCTTGAGGTTGGGGTCGTAGGTGGCGGCCAGACGCTTGATCACCCGCGCCGCGAACTCGGGGTGGGACCCGATCCCGGTGCCGACGGCGGTTCCCCCAAGGGCTACCTCCACCAGCTGGCCCCTGGCGGCGTCCAGCCGGGCGAGCGCGCGCTCCACCTGGCCGCGGTAGCCGAGGAACTCCTGCCCCAGCCGGATCGGGGTCGCGTCCTGGAGGTGGGTGCGGCCGGTCTTGATGATGCCCCAGAGCGCTTCGCGCTGGCGGTCCAGCGCCGCCTGCAACTGCTCCAGAGCGGGAATCAGCTCCTCACTCATGGCGGAGAGCGCCGCCAGGTGGATCGCGGTCGGGAACACGTCGTTGCTGGACTGCCCAAGGTTGACGTGGTCATTGGGGTGGATGGTCGCCCGGTCGCCGCGCTCGGCCCCCATCAGCTCCAGGGCGCGGTTGGCGATGACCTCGTTGGCGTTCATGTTGGACGAGGTGCCGCTCCCGGTCTGGAAGATGTCGACCACGAACTCCTGGTCGAAGCGACCCTGGGCCACCTCGTCCGCGGCGGTGGCGATCGCCACCGCCCGCTCCTCGTCGAGCAGGCCCAGCTCGAGGTTGACCCGGGCCGCCTCCCGCTTGATCGCACCCAGCGCGGCGATCATGCGCCGGGGGAGGCGGAGAGTTGAGATCGGGAAGTTCACCACCGCACGCTGGGTGGAGGCGCCGTAGTAGGCGCGCGCCGGCACCGCCAGCTCGCCCATCGAGTCCCGCTCTACGCGGACCGGCTCCTCGCTCATGCCCTTGAGTTTACGGGGGGACCGGGATCGGGAACCTCAGGCCCGGGCCGCCAGTCATCGAGCAGCCGGCGCATGAAGCTGTCCTGGGTCGCTCGCCGTTCCTTGTGCAGGGGGTAGTACCCCTCAAAGCGGCGCAGCACCAGGCAGAGCAGGATCCCCACCGCGATCACGGCGTAGGCGGTGGGGGCGCGGGCGAGAATCAGGACCGCTGGCAGCCCCAGGTAGGCGACGAGCACACCCAGGCCACTGCGGTGCCCGATCCCGCTCACCGCCAGCAGCAAGAGGACGAACGCCACCCCGACCGGGGACCACAGGAAGATCGCCCCCGTGGCGGTGCCCACCCCCCGGCCCCCGTTGTAGCGGAAGTAGATCGGCCAGCCGTTGCCGACGACGGCGGCCAGGCCGGCTCCGCCGGCGACCCAGGCCGG
>JAKABA010000267.1 GCA_021802115.1 bacterium
CTCCCCGATCCGCCCGAAGCCGACCATTACCTCGTCGCAGATCATGACGATCCCGAACTCATCGCACAGCGCCCTCACCCCGGCCAGGTAGCCGGGTGGTGGCAGCAGCACCCCGTTGGTGCCGACCACCGTCTCCAGGAGGATCGCCGCGACGGTGTGCGGGCCCTCGAACTCCACGATCTGCCGCAGGTGCTCCAGGGCGAACTGGGACTCCTCCAGCTCGGTGGTGGCATGAAAGGCGGAGCGGTACGGGTAGGGGCCGAGGAAGTGGACCATCCCCGCCATCCCCGGCTCACTCCCCCAGCGCCGCGGCTCGCCGGTCGCGGTGATCGAGGCTCCGGTCGCCCCGTGGTAGCTGCGATAGGCGCTCAGCACCTTGAACCTGCCGGTGTGAAGCCTCGCCATCCGGATCGCGTGCTCGTTGGCCTCGGTGCCACCGTTGGTGAAGAACACGTGATCGAGGTCGCCGGGCGCCCGTTCTGCGATCAGCCTCGCCAGCTCCCCCCGGGCGGCGTTGGCGAACGACGGCCCGACCGTGCAAAGCCGGTCGGCCTGCTCCTTGATCGCCGCCACCAGCCGCGGATGCTGGTGCCCCAGGTTCGCATAGACGAGCTGGGAGGCGAGGTCCAGGTAGCGATGCCCCTCGTAATCCCAGAAGAAGCAGCCCTCGGCCCCCGCCACGGGCAGCGAGTTCAGGTTGCGCTGGGCCGACCACGAGTGGAAGACATGCTCCTGGTCGTTACGGCGGACCGTCCGCTCATCCTGATCCATCACCGGGTCCTCGGGAAGCCCAGGTCGACCTGGCTCTGGTTGGGATCCGGCCACCGGCTGGTCACGACCTTGGTCCTGGTGTAGAAATGGATGCCCTCGGGCCCGTACATGTGGGTGTCGCCGAAGAGCGACTGCTTCCACCCCCCGAAGGAGTAGAAGCCCACCGGAACCGGGATCGGGACGTTCACCCCCACCATCCCCGCCTCGACATCGCGGGCGAAGATGCGAGCCGCGCCCCCATCTCGCGTGAAGATGGCGACACCGTTGCCGTAGGCGTTCTGGTTCACCACGGATAGCGCCTCCTCGTAGTTGGCGACCCGGACCACCCCCAGCACCGGGCCGAAGATCTCATCCTCGTACACCCTCATGCCCGGCCTGACTGAATCCAGCAGCGAGGCTCCCAGGAAGAAGCCCGGCTCTGAGAATTCGCGGCGGCGGCCGTCCACCACCACCCGAGCCCCCTCCCCCTCTCCGATCCCCACGTAGGAGGCGACCCGATCCCGGTGCTCGGCGGTGACCAGGGGGCCCATCTCCGACTCCGGGTCCAACCCGGCCCCGATCCGGAGCTTCTCGATCCTGGAGGCGATCGCCGCCACCAAAGGGTCGGCGATCGGACCGACGGCCACCACCACCGAGATCGCCATGCACCGCTCCCCCGCCGACCCATAGGCCGCAGAGACAGCGGCGTCGGCGGTGAGGTCCAGATCGGCGTCGGGCAGGACCACCATGTGGTTCTTGGCCCCGCCCAGCGCCTGGACCCGCTTGCCCGCGGCCGCGGCGCGCTGGTATATGGAACGGGCTACCGGAGTGGAACCCACAAAGCTGACCGCGGCCACGTCCGGGTGGGAGAGGATCCGCTCCACCGCGACCTGGTCCCCCTGGATGACGTTCAGGACCCCCGGGGGCAGCCCCGCCTCCAGGAACATCTGCGCCAGCGCGACCGCCGCTGAGGGGTCTTTCTCGCTGGGCTTGAGCAAAAAGGCATTGCCGCAGGCGATCGCGTTGCTCAGCATCCACAGGGGCACCATGGCCGGGAAGTTGAAGGGCGTGATCCCCGCCACCACCCCCACGGGCTGGCGCTGTTCGTACACGTCCACCCCGGTAGCCGCCTCCAGGCTGTGGCCTCCCTTGAGCAGGGTCGGAAGGCCGCAGGCGAACTCGACATTCTCGATGCCACGGGCCACCTCGCCCACCGCGTCGGCCAGGACCTTGCCGTGCTCCGCGGTGATCACGCGCGCCACCTCCTCCCGGCGCCGACTCAGAATCTCGCGGAAGGAGAACATGATCTCCGCCCGCCGGGAGAGGCTCACCCTACCCCAGGCCCGCTGAGCCTCCACGCACGACGCGACCGCCTCGTCCACCTCCGCCGCACTGGCAAAAGGCACCTGCTTGGCAACGACTCCCAGCGCAGGGTCGAAGACCGGCCCCCGGCGCTCCGAGCTGCCGACGGTCACCTCCCCGGAGATGACGTTGGGAACCAGCGGAAGCACCCCCTCACCGAAGGTGGCGACCCGGGTCACTGGTTGGGTGGCGGTTTCGGACATGGGTGAAGACCTCCCTGGAGCGCGCATTCGGCCCCGGTTCCGGCACGGACCGTGGGCAACCGGCATCGTCTCACCGGCTACGACGTCCGTCAACGGCAGCGATGTAAAGTGTGGCCGTCCAGCATTGACAAGCGGACGTCAGCGGTCACCGGCTGGTGTGGGGTGGTCACCACCGCAGGCGACCACCGGGACCCCAGGGAGGTCGACCAAACTTGGCACTGCCAACCGTCACCGACATCCTGGCTCTCCCCGAGCTGCAGCTGGGTGCGCCCGTGGTGGTGGGCGGCCGGACCGGGCTGAGCCGCGAGGTCCGCTGGGTCCATGTGAGCGAACTGGGCGACATCGCCCATCTGCTGACCGGCGGCGAGCTGCTGCTCACAACCGGGATCGCCCTCGACCCCACCCCGGCGGGACTGGCCGACTATGTCCTGAGCCTGGCTGACGTCCAGGCCGCAGGGGTCGTCCTGGAGGCTGGGCGGCGCTTCAGCTCGGTGCCTGAGGCGATGGCGGAAGCCGCCGACCGGCTCGGGCTTCCGGTGATACTCCTGCGACGCCAGATCCGCTTCGTCCGGGTGACCCAGGAGGCGCACAGCTTCATCATCGATACCCAGCTCGCGGAGCTGCAGGCGCGCCAGGAGATCGACCAGATCTTCACCGAGCTGGCGGTGGAGGGCGCCTCGGTCAAGGAGATCATGGCCCAGGCCGCGCGTATGGCGGGAAGTCCGGTCCTGCTGGTGGGCCGCAGCCATCAGGTCCTGGCGGTGGACGGCGGACCGCTGACCTCGGAGGCGGTGCTCGCCAGCTGGCGCGCCGCAGCCGACAGGGTCGCCCCCGGCCGCCGCGACCAGAGGCCGGTGCAGGCCATGGGATGGGTCGTCGCGCCGGTCGGCGCCCGCGGCGACAGCTGGGGCCTGCTGGCGATGATGACCACCTCCACCGCTTGGTCGGACCGCTCCAGGGCCGTACTGGACCGGGCCGCGATGGCGTTGGCGCTCAACCGGCTGGCGGACCGGGACCGCGAGAGTCTGGAGCTGCAGGCGCAGCGGCTCTTTCTCTCCGAGATCCTGGCCGGCGGCCAGCCCGCGGCGGCACTGGGCCCACGGGCCGAGGCTCTGGGTCTGCCGCAGAGCGGAAGGGCGTTCGTGGCCGGGTGCGTGCGGCCCCTGGAACCAGTTCCCAAGGTGCCCGGACTGCGCGGCGAGGCGCTGGGGAAGGAGATCGCTCACCTGGTCGCTGCAGTCGCCCGCCAGCAGCGCATCGACTGCCTGGTGGGGGTCACCGCCCCGCAGAGGGTGAGCCTGGTGCTCAGCATCCCCCACCGCCTGCCGCTCGACCCGGTGCTCATGCGCCTTTCCCAGGCGATGCACGGGACCCTGCTTGCCCATGGCACCGGCGACGCGCTCATCGCCTTCGGATCCCGGGTGGCCGAGATGGGCGGAATCCGGAGGTCCCTGGCCGAGGCGGAGCAGGTTCTGAGCGCGCTTGGCGACCCCGCTCCCAAGCCGTTCTACCGGCTGCCCGACATCCGCCTGCGGGGCCTGCTCCACCTGCTCCGTCAGGACCAGCGGGTGGAGTCGTTCTGCGAGCGTGAGCTCGGGCCTCTGCTGGCGGCGGATCCCGACGGTCGCGGCCAGCTCCTGGTCACGCTGCGCACGTACCTGGAGGCCGCCGGCAACAAGTCCCACGCCGCCACCCGCCTCGGGGTGAGCCGACCGACCGTTTACTCTCGCCTCGACCGCGTCAAGCAGCTGCTCGGGGTGAACCTGGACTCCCCCGAATCCCGTCTGTCCCTGCAGGTCGCAGTGCTCGCGCTCGAAGAGCTGCGGCGCGACGAAGAGGCCTCCCCCAGGTGATTGAGGAGGACTCAGCCCTTACCCTGGCAGCTGGGACACAGAGTGGTCGCGGGGTCATGGTCCAGCTCCTCCTTGGGGATCGAGGCTCCGCAGGAGTCACAGCTCCCGTAGGAGCCGTCACGGACCTTCTCCAGGGCCGCCTTGAGCTGTCCGGTCAGGTGGCGAAGGCTGGCCATGTGGCGCTGGTGCCGCAGCCGCTCCGCCTCCTCGACCTGGCTCTCACGCTGCTCGGCATCCTGCAGCGACGCGTTGAGCAGGGACAGACGCTCCTGCAGCATCAGCCCCGTGGAGTCCAGGCCACCACCGAGGCCACCTCCTTCCATCATGATCGCACCTCCCTGGGCCGGCCGCCGAATTACCCGGCAATTGTGCGGCATCGGCCGATGGTGGCGCCGCCTTGGGCCTCACCGGCCCGCCGCGTACGCCTGGCCCTGGCGGGGATCGGCACCCGCCCGGAGCTGGCCGTCGGCGCCGATCTCGACCGCGCACAGCCGGCCCAGTGACCACGCGGGATGCACCTGCACGTCGTGCCCGCGAGCGCGAAGCTCCTGAGTCACGGCCTCCGAAAAGCGGCTCTCGAGATGCAGCTGGCCCAGCCCCGCGGCCCGGGGATAGAAGGAGCTGTGGAAATGAGTCGAGTGGAACGCGGGGGCCTCGATCGCGCGCTGGAGGTCCAAGCCATGGTGGAGATGGCGCAGAAAGAACACGAACGACCACTGGTCCTGCTGGTCTCCGCCCGGGGTACCGCAGGCCAGCCAGGGCTGGCCGTCACGCAGCACCAGAGTCGGGGTGAGCGTCGTGCGCGGACGCTTGCCGCCGACCAGAG
>JAKABA010000268.1 GCA_021802115.1 bacterium
CCGGTGGAGAAGATGTGGTGGTCCGACTCCAGGCGGGGCCAGGGGCAGGGCCTGCCCTTGATGACGTCGACCGCGATCACCGTGTTCATGGCGCACTCGACGGCAACCCCGCAGGTCTCGCCCTCCCCCTGGCGGGCGTGTCCGTCGCCCAGCGAGAGGAGAGCCCCCTCGACGTTGACCCCCAGGTAGCAGGTGACGCCGGCGCGCATCTCGGGGGTATCCATGTTGCCGCCGAAGGCGTCTGGGACCAGCGCCGAGCGCACCTCCAAGTTGGCGGGCGCGACCCCCACCGTCCCGTGCATGGGTTCCATCGGGAGATCCACCTCAAACCGTCCGGAGTGGGCCCGGAACCGGCAGCTGCGCTGCTGTCGGTCGAGCTCCCAGATCCACACCACCTCGGGCAGGGGCTCGTGGAGGAGCGCGGTCAGGTGGGTGGCGGTGAGGGCGCCGAAGAGCGGGACGGTGGTGGAGACCGCCCAATCGCGAGCCGGCTCGATGGAGATGAAGTGGACGGCCAGGGTGTCCCCGACCTCCGCCCCCTCCACGTAGAAGGGACCGGTCTGAGGGTTGAGGAAGGGAAACTGGCACACCTCTGAGACCAGGTCGCGCTCGCTGGTCACCCGGCCGGCGAAGCAATCCTCGGTGAAGAGCTCCACCACCGCCCCGGGGCGAATCCGGGCCACCGGCTCCGCACCTCCGAAGGTCCACGCATACCGCTTCGGGTCCTGGGTCAAGGTCACGACTTCGACTGAGCTCATGGAGTGTCCCCCACTATCCGGCTGCCGGTCCCCCGCGGCAGCCGGGGTTGATCTTTGGCGCCGTCCGTCAGGATCCCACCCCGATCGGCTCCTCATCCAGATGAACCATGCCGACCTGGGTCACCCGCTCGGGGTCACGCGAGTAGAGATAGACCATGTAGATCAGGCCCAGCAGGATCCATGCCCCCATCGCCGGGCCCATATACGAGTACGGCGGCGGCAACGGCGAGATGAACGAGAAGACCGGGATCCCGGCAGCGCTGAACCAGGCCGGGATGAAGGCGATGATCCCCAGCACCGGCACCACCACGTGCAAGAACCAGTTCAGGGAGGTGCCCCTGGTCTTGAGGAAGAAGCCGATGCAGGCGGCGTCGACCAGGATGTAGATCGCGGCCAGGATGATCACGATCCCAGTGCCCACCATCGAGAAGGCTACGAACGGGTTGAAGTGCAGGCCCAGGCCGACCGCCACCCCCACGCTGACCAGGAAGGCCATCAGGATCCCGAACTGGGGCGAGCGGTGGCGGGGATGCACGGCCGCGAAGATGGCGGGGAAGGCGCGGATCCTGCCCATCGCATAGGCGGTGCGGCTGGAGACCGTCACCCCCGCGTTGGAGTTGGCGATGGTGGAGTTGATGATCGCCAGGAAGACGAAGAACCAGAACACCCCGTAGGAGGCCTTGGCGATCCCCTCCCACGATGCGGGTCCCGCAGAGCTGAAGGTGGCGAAGTGGGCGGGCCCGAAGACCACGTCGGCCGCGTAGGTGGTGAAGATGTAGATGATCCCGATTCCCAGGGTCGCCAGCAGGACCGCCCTTCTGATCGTCTTGCGAGGATCCTTGGCCTCCTCCGCCAGCGGCGCCGCCCCCTCGAAGCCGCCGAAGGCGAGCACGGTGTACACCGACCCGGCGATGATGCCGCTCAGCCCGCGGAAGTGGGTGGGCGTGAACTTGGTGGTGAAGACCTCCAGGGTGTTGGCATGGCCGGCCTTGACCACGAACAGCACCGCCAGGATCACGAAGACCAGGATCTCAAACGCCCCCAGGATGGTCCCGAAGCGGGCGGAGGTGCGGATCCCGTAGTAGCCCGCCGCCAGCACGATCAGGGCGCCCGCGATGGTGAACAGCCACCACAGATTGGGTGAGAACGAGTGGTCGTAACTGTTGATGGTGGAGGCCGTGGTGTAGCCCAGCTGCAGCAGCACCAACGGTGGGATGAGACCAGCCACCGCGACGTATCCCCAGTTCACCAAGAAACCGACCGATGGATGCAGGCCGCGAGCGGTGTACGTCCCCATCGAGCCGGCCGAGGGAAGCTCCCGGGCCAGCTCCCCCACGCAGGAGGCGCAGAGCAGGCACGCCACCATGGCCACGATCACGGCGAGTGGCAGGGCGCCTCCCGCAAAGGCGACCCCCGCAGGGATGGAGGCGGCGATGGCGGCTCCCGGAGCCATGTCGGTGATGCTCTGGAACAGCACCTCCCGCAGACCGATCGCGCCCCGGCGCAGGCCCGGAGATCCGGCGGCAAGCTCCTCTGATATCAGTGTCACGTCCCCCTCCTCTGAACACTGCTCCTGGGTGCGAAATTTCCTGGAATACTACAGACCAGGGGCCCCCGCGGCAAGCTCGCCCTGACCACCGAGCTGGTCAGGCACCCTGAGGCCCGGAGCGCCGTGAGCGGTCAGGCCCCGGACGGAGAGTGAAACTCACTCTCCTCTGCGGCGTTGCAACCGGTGTACCCCGACAGCGCCCCGGGCCGCCTCCGCAGGTGGCCAGGCCGGTGCCGACCGAGGAGAACGCGATGATCCGTGATCAGTTCGAGCACGATTGGGACCACGCCCGACGCCTGGCGGAGCGTGCAGCGGGCAGGGCTCGCGCCAGGCTGCACCGCCCCGCGCCGCATCCAACCCGCCTGGTGGCCATGCTGGGGCTGGCGGCCCTGGCCGCGGTGGTGCTCCTGGCGGTCCCTCTGACCGCGCTGGCCCACTCCTACAGCTCCCTGCCGGCAGCAGCCAGAACGTTTGCGTCCGACACGCTGGTCTTTGCCCAGGGTGGACAGGAGATCGCCGACCTGCATCCCCCGGCCGGCAGCCGGATCCCGGTACCCCTCGATCAGATATCCCCAGTGATGCAGCAGGCCGTGGTGGACATCGAAGACCACGGCTACTGGACCTCGCCGAGCTTCGACCTGGGAAGGATCGTCGAGGCCGCCTTCTACGACGCGGTCCATCGGGCCCCGGATCAAGGGGCCAGCACCATCGAGGAGCAGCTGGCCAAGATCCTGTATCTGCGCGACAACAAGTCCCTCATCTACAAGATCAAGGAGATCTTCTACGGGAATGACCTCGCGAGCCGACTCAGCCGCCGCCAGATCCTTGACCAGTACCTGAACGACGTCTACTTCGGCCAGGGCGCAACCGGGGTGCAGGCAGCGGCGGAGACCTATTTCGGAGTTCCGGCAAGCCGGCTGACCGCGGCCCAGGCAACGCTCCTGGCGGGGCTGCTACCAGCGCCTTCCTACCTTGACCCCCTGACCAACCCCAGCGGCGCCCGCCTGCGCCAGCGCGCGGTGGTGCACGCGATGGTCGCTCAGGGTAACCTCACCCAGCAGGAGGCGAACGCCATCCTGGCCCACCCCACGCCACTGCATCCGGGCTCGGGCTCCAACCTGGCCCCCTACTTCATGGATCAGGTACAGCAGTGGCTGCGCTCCCACTTTGGAGCTTCCTACCCAACCCTGGGCCTTCGGGTGTACACGACCCTGGACCTGCCCCTGAACGAGACCGCCCAGAAGCTGGTCAGCCAGGTGATCGCGGCACGCGCCGCGATGCACATGACCGACGGGGCCCTGGTCGCGGAGAACCCCCAGAACGGCGACATCGAGACCTGGGTGGGCGGAGCCGGGCCGAATGTGCCGGGCGGCCAGATCGACATGGCCGCCGTGCCCAGGCAGACCGGGTCCACCTTCAAGATCTTCACCTACTCCGCGGCGATCGCTTCGCACACGATCACCATGACCACCCCGATCCTCGACAACCGCCTGACCCTACCCTCAGGGGGCCCCGGCGGAGGCCCATACGTGGTGCACGACTACGACGGGCAGTACTTCGGAGTCGTACCGGCTGAGGTCGCGCTCGGGAACTCCCTCAACGTGCCCGCGGTGCGGGTGGAACTGGCGACCGGGATTCCCCGAGTCCTGAGGATGGCCCGTGCGTTTGGCGTCACCACCCTCGACGGCCCCGACTCCTCGTACGGTCCAAGCCTGACCCTGGGAGCCTACCCGATTCCCCTTTGGGAGATGGCTCAGGCGGGGTCCGTGCTGGCGGCGCAGGGAACCCTTCACCCCGCCCGGTTCGTGCTCAGGGTCACCGACCAGCGCGGGACGGTCCTCTACTCGGCGCCGACCGTCACGCGCAGGGTGGTCTCTTCGCAGGTGGCCTTCATCATGAACACCATCCTCTCCCGCAACAGCAATCGCCTGCTGGCGTTCGGCCCCGACACCCCCCTGGTCATCCCGGGCCGAAGAGTCGCGGTCAAGACCGGGACCTCCAACAGTTTCCGGGACAACCTCGCAGTCGGCTGGACGCCGACCCTGGTCGGGGCCGACTGGGTCGGCAACGCCAATGACCAGCCCATGTATGGCGGTGGGATCAATGGAATCAGCGGGGCGGCGATCCTCTGGCACGACTTCATGGAGACCGCCCTCAAGAGCCACCCGGCCCAGTGGTACCAGGTTCCTTCGGGACTGGTTGTCGGCCAGTACCAGGGACAGACCGTGTACTACCTGGCGGGCACCGGGCCCACCAACCAGGTGCTGGGCGGTGGCTCGCTGGGCGGTCCTCCCGGTGGCCCACCGGGTCGCCACGGCAACGGCCCGCCCGGCCAGAATGGGCCGCCCGGCCAAAATGGCCCACCGGGCCAGAACGGCCCACCCGGCCAGGGCGGCCCGCCTGGGCCCGGTGGGCCAGGCGGTTAGCCCGGGGCCGAGCTTCCCTCAGCGCCCCCGGTACGAGGTGCAGGCGCTCAGATCAGAGACCAGATCGTCAGTGCCGCTGCAGCCCCGATCGCCAGGGTCAGGACGAGGCAGCAGCCGAGAGCCTCCATCCCACAGCAACCAGCGCGCCTGACGGCTCGGGCGGCGTGGCGGCCGGTGCGGTGACGGCGAGGCATGGCCGCTACCATAGCGCGGCGCACCACCCGGCCGGGTAGGGTGGTCGGCCGGCTCGCCCCTCCG
>JAKABA010000269.1 GCA_021802115.1 bacterium
CCCTGGCCCATCAGCGGATCGACCACCTCCGGGTTTTGCCGATCGTGTCCCGCACCTGAAGGTGCGCCGCTCGCTCATCATCGGGTGGCTGGTGATCCTCTGCGTGGGCGGGCTCGGAGGAGCGCAATTGCTGCGGCCGGTCCCCGCAGCCAGAGCCGCGATCGACCTGGCCCATGCCTACCGGGCCCCTGGCCCAGCCTTGAACGTGCCGCTTCCCACCACTGGGCAGGCCGCCCTGTACCTCGAGGGAACGGGGTGGGTGGCCGAAACGCCGGGGCAGACCCCGGTCGCGATCGCGAGCGTGACCAAGCTGATGACCGCCCTGCTGGTGGTGGAGGCTCATCCTCTGGAGCCCGGCCAGGCCGGGCCCGCGCTAACGGTGAGCGGTGAGGATCAGTCGGTGTATCAGGCGGAGGCGGCCGCGGGCGATTCGGTGGTGCCGGTCAGGGTTGGCGAGTCGCTGACCGAGCTGCAGCTGCTGCAGGGGCTGCTGCTCCCATCGGGGGACAACTTCGCCCGAATCCTTGCCCAATGGGTGTCGGGTTCTGAGGGCAGCTTCGTGGCCGCGATGAACCGGAAGGCGAAGGCGCTTGGCATGACCCACACGGTGTATGCGGACGCCAGTGGGCTGAACCCGGGGAGCATCAGCACCGCGTCCGACCTCACCAAGCTGGCGGTCGAGATCATGAACCAGCCGGTCTTGGCCCAGGTCGTGGCGCTCTCCAAGGCCGACCTTCCGGTCGCCGGAGTGGTTCACAACTACGACTTCGTTCTCGGCCAACAGGGGGTGGTGGGGATCAAGACCGGGTGGACCGAGGAGGCTGGCGGGTGTTTCGTCTTCGCCGCCCGGAAGACGGTGGACGGCATCAGCGCCGAGCTCCTGGGCGCCGTGCTGGCCCAACCCGGCAATGCCTACTCCGGGATCGTGGCCGCGGAGCAGGACAGCCTGAACCTGCTCGCCGCGACCTGGCCCAGGTTGGAGCTGGTGACCCCCATCAAGGAGGGCCAGGTGGTCGGGAGTGTGCACACCAGGTGGGGCGCGCACGCGAGCCTGAGCGCCCTGGGTCCCGTTCACTTTCTCGGCTGGCCCGGGCTTGTGGTCGCGCTCTCCGCATCCCCAGGGCCAATCCATGGGCCGGTCGTGTCCGACCGCGAGGTGGGACTGGTGGGGGCGGCCGTGCCCGGGGGCCCGAGCCGCTCAGATCCGGTGGTAGCCGATGGTCCGGTGCCGGGGCCGAGTTGGGAGTGGAGGCTGCTGGACACTCACTTCTGACGACCAGGTCGAGCAGATGTGCGAAGTCGCTGCTAAACTGCCCGCAGCGGGTGGCACCTCCATCTTGTATTCCATCCAGGCCACCCCGCATTGAGGCACCTTGCGATGGCGACAACCAAGAGGCGTCCGCCCCAGAGAGCGAGGGCCACGCGGCGCTCTCCAACCCGCTCAAGGGCCAGGCCGAGCACTAGGCGCCAGGGGCCGCTGGTTGCGCTGAGCGCCCAGCAACGGCGGGAGCTGGGCGCACTGGGCGCGCTGTCGCTGGGGGTGATCGACATCATCCTGCTGGGGTTCCATGACGCTCCGGTGGCCCGCGAGTTCGCGACCGCGATGGCGGCCGGGGTGGGAATCGGCGGCTGGATCCTCGGGCTGGCACTGGTGGCGGGCGGGGTCGCTCTGCTGGCGGGGCCTGCGGCCGAGCGCAGCCTCGGCCAGGTCCTGGCGGCGCTTGCGGTCTCCGCGCTGGCGGCGATCTCGATGGCCGCAGTGGCCAGCGCTCCTGCGGGGGGCCTGATCGGCAGGGAGGTGGGCCTCCACCTGGCCCGGCTCATTGGGCCTGCGGCGGCGATGGTTGCGCTGGGAGCGGTGGCTACCGCGGGTTTGGTGGTGGGGCTCGGAGTCTCCCTGGCAAGGTCGGGCGGGATCGTCATGGAGACGTTGTCGGCGGCCGGCTCGGCGCTGTTCGCGCCGCGTGTTGGTGCCGACGGGCCCAAGGTGAGACCCCAGCCGGTTCGGGGTGGGGGTGAGACGGTTCCCTTGGCCATCTCCCCTGTTTCGGCCCCGATCCAGGCCGCCGAGGCGCCGGTGCGATTGCCGGAACCGTTCCAGAGGATCTTCGATGACCTCGATGAAGACGAGCAGACGGTGGACGAGCCCACGCCCACCCCGGAGGCCGTGGCGGTCCCCGGCACAGTCTCCACACCGCCGCTGCCCGTTTCAGCGTTGGGGGAGGATGCAACCGACGAACCCGACGGCGAGGAGCCGGAACCCAACTGGGTGCTGCCCAGCCTGGATCTGCTGGATTCCGCCCAGGGCAAGCGTGAACGTCTCCAGAACGAGATCCGGACCAGGATCCGGACGATCGAGGCGACCCTCAACAACTTCGGAGTGGAGTCGAAGGTGATGGGGGTCAACGCCGGTCCGACGGTGACCCAGTACGAGCTGCAGCCGGGGCCCGGGGTGCCAGTCCGCCGGGTGCTGGCCTATCAGACCGACCTCTCCCTGGCCCTGGCCGCCCCGATCCGCGTCCAGGCTCCGATCCCCGGGAAGTCGGCGATCGGGATCGAGGTTCCGAACAAAGCGGCCCAACTGGTGACGCTCAAGGAGATCGTCCAGGCGCCGTCATTCGGCGACTTCAAGAGCCGGCTAGCGGTCGCCCTGGGGGCTGACGTCAGCGGCCATCCGGTCTTGGGTGACCTGGCCGCGATGCCGCACCTATTGATCGCCGGCGCCACCGGCTCCGGCAAGAGCGTCTGCATCAACGCCGTCCTGGCCGGGCTCCTGCTGCAGTCGACCCCCAGGGAGCTGCGGCTCATCCTGGTGGACCCCAAGCGGGTGGAGCTGAGTGGCTTCGCGGGGCTGCCCCATCTCCTGGTGCCGGTGGTGGTGGAGCCGGACTCGGCGGTGGCCGCGCTGCGCTGGGCGGTGGTGGAGATGGAGCAGCGGTACAAGCTCTTCGCCGGGCATGGCGCGCGCAACATCACCGTCTTCAACGAGCGTGCCCCTCAGCTGGGCCTGCGCACCCTGCCGAAGATCGTGATCGTGATCGATGAACTCGCCGACCTGATGATGGTGGCGGCCAGCGAGATCGAAGACCTCATCTGCCGGATCGCCCAGCTGGCGCGCGCGGTGGGGATCCACCTGATCGTGGCGACCCAGCGGCCATCGGCGGACATCATCACCGGGCTGATCAAGGCCAACATCCCCTCCAGGGTCGCGTTCGCCGTCAGCAGCGGGGTTGACTCCCGGGTCATCCTGGATGAGATGGGGGCAGAGAAGCTCCTCGGCCGCGGCGACATGCTCTACCTCCCGATCGATGCCGGCAAGGCCACCCGTCTGCAGGGTGCCTACGTCTCCGACCGCGAACTGGACCAGCTCATCGGCTGGTGGAAGGCGCAAGGGCGCCCCACGTACCAGGAGGAGATCCTGCAGGCGGCAGCGCTCAGCCCGAATCCGGCCGACGGCGCCACCCGACGGGATCCGCTGTTCGAGCGCGCGGGGCGGATCGTGATCGGGGAGGGGCGGGCCGCCGCGTCGCTGCTCCAGCGCAAGCTGAACGTTGGGTACACCCGAGCGGCCCGGCTGGTGGATCAGCTCGCGGAGGCGCGGGTGGTGGGGCCCTACGAGGGCAGCAAGTCCCGCGAGGTTCTGATGAACATGGCGGAACTGGAACACATGCTGGATTCCAGCGACGAGGAGGAGTAGGCGGCTAGTCTTGGACCATGGCAAGCACTGAGCACTCATTCGATGTGGTGTCCGACTTCGACCGCCAGGAGTTGGTCAACGCCGTGGAGCAGGCCCGGAGAGAGATTGCAACCCGCTACGACTTCAAGGACGTGACTGCCGAGATCGAACTCCAGGACAAGGAGATAGTCATCCTGGCGGCCTCGGAGGGTCGGGCGGACGCGGTCTTGGATGTGCTCAAGAGCAAGTTGGTTCGCCGCAACCTGTCCCTCAAAATCCTGCTCCCGGGCAAACCCGAGCCCGCTGCCAAGGGCAACGTGCGTCAGGTGATCAAGATCCAGAAGGGAATCGATGAGGACACGGCCCGGGATCTGAGCAAGCGCATCAAGGCGGGTCATCCCAAGGTCCAGGTCAGGATTCAGGGGGATGAGTTGCGGGTGGTGAGCAAGGATAAGGACAACCTTCAGGCCGTGATTCAGGACCTCCGCCAGCTCGACCTCCCGGTGCCGCTGCAGTTCACCAACTACCGCTGAGGCCGGCAACGACCGCGCGGATTGCCGGGGCCGAGCCGGATCCCCCACCCGCCGCGGCCGGAGCCGGTCTGGATGTGAAGGACCTGGGAGATCCCTTTCCGGCCGCCCACCGGGTGCTGCTTCAGGCGCTCGGCCCTCCGCTGGCCACGATCGCCACAGCCGAGTCGTGCACGGGCGGTCTTTTGGGGGCGTCCCTCACCGCGGTGCCCGGGAGCTCGGCGGTCTACCTGGGTGGCGTGGTCACATACAGCAATGCGGCCAAGCTGACCTTGCTCGGCGTCCCCGGAGCCGTGCTGAAGACCCGGGGGGCGGTCAGCCCTCAGGTGGCGGCGGCAATGGCGGCGGGCGTCAGGTCGGCCCTTGGTGCGGCAGTCGGGATCGGCGTAACCGGCGTCGCCGGACCGGGTTCGTCGGAGCGCAAGCCGGCAGGCCTGGTGTACGTGGCCCTGTCCTCGGCAAGGGGAACCAGGCTCGGGAAACTCGACCGTGATCGGGGCCGCCACGGGAACCGGGTCGCGGCAGTCGAGCTGGCCCTGCGGATGCTGGCTGAGGAGCTGGGATCCTGAACGGACATCCAGTTCCGGGGAGGGCCGATGCCATCCGCGGGGTCCCGATGCTACAATGGCGAACACCAGTTCTACTAGCGGCTTCGGATGCTGTTACAGCTCCTCCTCGATCACCAACCCCAACCACCACCAGGAGGCGACCCACATGAGCGTTACACTCGAGATTCCAGGACGCCTGAGCGGCCCTGAGAAGCGGGATTCCAAGGAGTT
>JAKABA010000270.1 GCA_021802115.1 bacterium
AAGCGTAGCGTCCGCCCCCTGGATCGCCGCCGGCGCGGGCGCAAAATTGCAGCCATGCAGGCGATGCGGCTGGAGCAGCCCGGCTCGGTGGAGGATGCTCCCCTCCAGAGGGTGGAGCTTCCGGATCCGGTCCCCGGCGCTGGTGAGGTGGCGATCGAGGTCGAGGCCTGCGCCGTGTGTCGCACCGACCTGCAGATAGCTGAAGGGGATCTGGAAGCCCACCGCAGGCCGGTCGTGCCCGGGCATCAGGTGGTCGGCCGCGTGGTCCAACTGGGTGAAGGGGTGTCGCCCGATCGATTGGGGACCAGGGTGGGGGTGGGCTGGCTCGCCTCCACGTGCGGCCACTGTGACATGTGCCGCCGCGGCCTGGAGAATCTGTGCCGCGAAGCCACCTTCACCGGCTGGGACCGAGACGGGGGCTATGCGACCCGCCTGGCCGCCCGCGCCGATTTCTGCTACCCGATGCCCGAAGGCCTAGCCGCTGAGGCAGCCGCCCCGCTGCTCTGCGGGGGCATCATCGGTTACCGCTCCTACCGGCTGACCGGGGCGGGTCGTGGTGACCGGCTTGGCCTCTACGGCTTCGGGGCCTCCGCGTTGCTGGTCTGTCAGGTGGCGGTCTTCGAGGGTTGCGAGGTGTACGTGGTAACCCGCGGGGCGGAGGCGCGCGAGCGCGCGCGGGCCGCGGGCGCGGCCTGGGTCGGGGACCTGGGACAACGGCCGCCCGCGCCTCTTCAGGCTGCGATCACGTTCGCCCCGGTCGGGTCGGTGGTGGCCGCGGCGCTTCAGAGCTTGGACCGGGCCGGGATGGTGGCGGTGAACGCCATCCATCTAGACCACATCCCGGAGTTCCCCTACGGCGATCTGTACTGGGAGCGGCGAATTCAGAGCGTCGCCAACTTCACTCGCCAGGACAGCCGAGAACTCCTGGAGCTGGCGGCTCGCATCCCCATCCGCACTTCCATCGAAGTCCACAAGCTGGCGGATGCGAACCTGGCGCTGCAGCGGCTGAAGCACGACCAGGTGGCGGGAGCGGCTGTGCTGATCCCCTGATCAGCTCTGCTCGGAGAACTCCTGCTGGAGGCGAAGCACCGCCTCGCGGGCCGCGCCGGCGATCTCTTCTGCGAGCCGCCGGTCCAGCTCCAAGGCTGGGGTGGTCGTGAGCTCGCGCAGGCGCAGCTCGAGGGCGTTGAGCTGCGCCGCGATCTCCGCGGGGGTGGCCAGCGCCGCCAGCCGCCGCGCTTCCAGATCGATCGACGCCGACCGCTGCGCCCTTTGATATTCGCCGAAGGCCGCGCGGTCCCGATCGGCGGCCAGCAGCAGCCGCACGGCGGTTTGGCCTGAGCCGGCGATCTCCGCGGGGTCCCGGTGCATGCGGCAGAGCCCGTCCAGGGCCGCGGCGAGCGCTCCGGTGATCGCCGCCGCAGCTGCCCCGCCGGCTGGATCGCGGGGGGACAGAAGCCGTGCCACGGCCTCCAGCAGTGACCAGGACGCGACCGGACCGGGAGGGATCGAGGCGAGCTCGGTCAATGACAGCAGGGCGCAGACCGAGGTGATCCGGCCCACCCCGCCGGGGACAGGGGTGTACCGGCCCGCCCGCAGGGCCGCCTCCGGGCTCAGGTCGCCGCGCAGCTGGTTGGCGACCATGGAGGTGCCGACGTCGAGCACCGTGGTCCCCGGGTGGATGACCGAGGCGGGGATCACACCCGCCTGTCCCACCGCGGAGATCAGGACCTGATAGTTCGGCAGCGGGTCAAGGGCGTCGATCTGACGCTGCACCACGGTGAGCTGGGCCCCTGCCGCGAGCAGCCGCTGGGCGATCGGCCGGCCGCCGGTCGGCCCGTGCCCCACCACCAGGATCGCCGCCTGCTCGAGGTTCACCCCCAGGTGGACCAGGGTGGCCAGACATGCCTCGGCGACCGGCGTCCCGCGGCGAACCCCCGCCGCCGCCGCCGCCAGCGCCGCTGGGGTGATCGCCTCGACGTCCTTGCTGGCGGGCAGGTGCGCGGCCACCACCGCGGTCGGCAGCGAACGCACCGGCTGCACCACCACGACCCCTGCGATGGTCGGGTCCACCACCAGTTCGTCAAGCAGGATCAGGGTCTGCTCAGGAGCATCGGGCTCCGCGACCCGGTGCTCGACGGCGATCCCTGCCAGCTGCGCCTCCTTCTCGAGCGAGCGGGCGAACGACCCACCGGGGACGTTGCCCCGTTCCACCAGCACTCCCAGGCGGAGCGCGCGGCGTCGGTCGCGGGTCCGCCCGGTCAGTTCGGTTCGGAGCTCCTCCAGCAGCGGGCCGAGGTCAACGCGGCTCATGCCGCAGTGACCGTGGGCTGACCGTGGTCCAGCGCGCTCCTCGGGCCGGCCGGGGGGGTGGGGCGGCTCTGCGGGATGGTCAGCGCCACCCCGGCTCCGACCACGGAGACCAGGGCTGCGACCGCGATCGCCATCTCGGGCGATGCCTGGGCCAGCACTCCGCCCAGGCCGCCCCCCAGGGCGCCGCCGGAAGAGTTGAGCGTCATCGACACAGCGATGGCGCGACCGTACCAGGCGGGATCCACGGCGCGCTGACGCAGCGAGAAGAGCGCCACATCCCCGGGGCCGAGGCAGCTGCCCAAGGCGGCGGCCATGACAAAGGTCATGGGCACGCTGGGAAAGGCCGCCGCTGCCACGATCAGCGGAACCGGGCCGGCCATGGAAAGGGCCAGCAGCTTGCGCTCCCGACCGCGGGTCCCGAGCCGCCCGATGACCAGCGCCGAACCCAGGCTGAAGCCGCCCACGATCGCGAAGACCCAGCCCACCAGCGCGGGCCCGGCCCGCAGTGAGTGCAGCAGAAGGACCGGCACCGCCACCATGAGGATGCCCATGCTGGCGTTGGAAGGCACCATCGCCAGCGCCAGCCGCCGCAGCGAGCGGTTTGCGAAGAAGTAGCGGACTCCTCCCAGCGCCTGGCGCAGGAGCGGCTGGGCTGTGGCGCGGGCAGGGCCGGGTATCCCCAGGACCAGCACTCCGGAGACCAGGTAGAGGGCGGCGATCACCAGCAGCGCCGGCAACGGCCCCAGCAGGCCGAAGATCGTCCCGGCCAGCGCCGGGCCGGCGATGACCGCGATCACCGAGGTGACGCTGTCGACCGCGTTGGCTCGGTCCCAGAGGGGGGCTGGGACCAGCTGGGGAAGCAGTGCCTTCACGCCTGCTCCGCTGAAGGGCCAGGTCATCGTCCCCAGCAGGATCAAAAGCAGGAAGAGGCCGACGGGGAGGAGATGCGCCCAGTAGAGAACCGCGATCGCGCCGGTGACCACGCAGGCGATCAGGAAGTCGATCGCGATCATCACCGAGCTTCCGAGACGGTCGACCAGGGCGCCTGCGAACGGCCCGACCGGGACCGCCACCAGCTGCACCAGGACCACGCCCCCGGCCAGCACCGGGGAGTGGAAGAGCCGCAGGGCCAACAGGATCAGCACCAGCGACGTCATCTGGTTTGCGGTCCGTCCCATGGTGGTGCTGACCAGCAGCGGGCGCACTCCAGGGAGGTGGAGCACGGCCGAATAGGAATGGGAGCGCGCGGTGGCAGACATTGGGGGAGCGGGCCTCGCTGGGGGCTGGTTCTAGCCGCGGCCGCGAATCAGACTCCACGAGTTTAGGGTCGTCCGGTAGGCGCGGCCACCCAGCACCTACCATGGGCGGCATGAGCGAGGAGTGCATCTTCTGCCGGATCGTCGCGGGCGACCTTCCCGCCCAGGTCATCCACCGGGAGGAGGGGTTGCTGGCATTCATGGACATCCACCCGGTTGCCGATACCCACGCCTTGGTGATCCCCGAGCGGCACATCGCCGACCTGCGTGATCTCGGCCCCGAGGACGCGACCCTGTGGTTGCGCCTGACCCAGGCCGCGCACAAGGTCGCCGCGGACCTCGGTCATCCCCAGGGATACCGCTTCTACGTCAGCGTCGGGCCCGGTGGGGGCCAGACCGTGCCCCACCTGCACGTCCATGTGATGGCAGGTCCGATGCGCCGACTCCCCGCCTGAGGGCCCCCGACTGCGCTCAGGGCGCTATTCTTAGGGCGCAAGTCGGATTTGTGTTGGGCCACCGGCCCCGCCCCCAGTTGGAGATGAAGCGACGATGCCCCTCAGCTCTAGAGACCTTCTTGATCAGGCGCGAGCGGAGATCCCCGAGGTGGACGTCTCTCAGCTCAGCGAGATCGCGCAACGGGACCCGCGGCACGTGGTCCTGGACGTGCGCGAGCCGGACGAGGTGGCCCAGGGGCTGATTCCTGAGGCCATCCACGTGCCCCGCGGTTTCCTGGAGCTGCGGGTGGAGACCCTGCTCCCGGACCGAAGCCGTCCGATCACGATCTACTGCGCCGGAGGGGTGCGTTCCCTGCTGGCGGCCCAGACCATGAAGGCCATGGGATACAGCGACGTGAGGTCGCTGAAGGGCGGCTTCGGCGCCTGGAAGGATCAGGGGATGCCCTTCAGGGTGCCGCGGGCCCTGACCGCCGAGCAGAAGGAGCGCTACAGCCGCCACTTCCTGCTCGATGAGGTCGGTGAGGAGGGGCAGGCCAAGCTGCTGGACGCCAGGGTCCTCCTGATTGGAGCCGGCGGGCTCGGAGCTCCGGTCGCCTATTACCTGGCCGCGGCAGGCGTCGGCACGATCGGGCTGGTGGACTTCGACCGCGTGGAGCGCAGCAACCTGCAGCGCCAGATCTTCCACACCGAGGATCGGATCGGGATGTTGAAGACCGAGTCGGCGGCGATCGCGCTCAGGGCGCTCAACCCCGAGGTCCAGGTCATAGAACACAACGTCCACCTGGACGGGAGCAACGCGGGAGAGATCTTCGCCCAGTACGACATCATCGTCAACGGCTGCGACAACTTCCCGACCCGCTACCTCGCCAACGACGTCGCGGTGTTCCTGGGCAAGCCGATGGTGGACGGGGGCATCTTCCGGTTCGAGGGCCAGGTGACCACCATGATCCCGTGG
>JAKABA010000043.1 GCA_021802115.1 bacterium
AGAGGAAGCTGAGCCCGGGATCCCCGGGCCCACCTCACCGCGGGATACCGGGTCCTGGGGTCGGCGGGCGAGTCCGGCTGGGTCCCACTCCCGGATCTCGAGTGTCAGCGGAGCTGACCCGCGAGATCCGGGAGGCTGCAGCCCGCGGGTCAGCAGAGCCGGGCCGTAGAGGAAGCTGAGCCCGGGATCCGGCGGCCCACCGGGCCGCGGGATAGGGCAGGTTGCGGCGGGTGGGGGGCATTCAGCCAGCTGGCGCGAGGGTGGCGGAATCCGCCTGCCTCGCCTACACTCCCCCTCGATGCGACTCTACGTCGGACTCACGCATCGGGACTGGTACCGCTTCCTCGCCCAGCACCCTGAGCTGGACGAGGTGAACTTCTGGCGCCCCCGCTCCAAAGATGAGTTCCGAGTCCTCGAGCCCGGCGATCCCTTCCTCTTCAAGCTCAACTACCCCGAGCGCGCCATCTGCGGGATGGGCTGGTTCGAGGGGTTCACCCGGCTCCCGGTGCTTTTCGCCTGGAAGTCGTTCGGCGAGGGCAACGGCGCCGCCACCTACGAGGAGTTCCTCGAACGCCTTAGCTCCCTGCGCCACGGGCAGCCGATCTCGGAGTCCGAGGAGCTGGGCTGCGTCATGCTGCGCTCTTTGGTGATGTTCCCTAGCGAGGACTGGATTCCCGAGCCCTCCGACTGGGAGCGCAACATAGTCCAGGGCAAGGGATATGACGCTGCGGTGGGCGTGGGCCGGGAGCTGTGGGAGCAGGTGCTGGAGCGGCTGCCGGGAGCGCTGCTACCCCCGGGGGAGCATAGGGACGAGAAGGAGGTGCAGTTCGCCGAAGGGTGGTCCCGGCACCGGCTGGGGCAGGGAGCCTTCGCCGCCTATGTGGCCAACGCTTATGGGCGCCGTTGCGCCTTCACCAAAGAGCGGGTGATCCCCACCCTGGAAGCCTGCCACATCCGCCCGGCCGCCAGCGGCGGGAGCCACGCCGTGAGCAACGGCCTTCTGCTCCGCTCCGACGTGCACCAGCTCTTCGACCTGGGGTACCTCGGGCTCCACCCGAAAACGCTCCAGATCCAGGCCAGCCCCCGGCTGCAGCTGGAGTTCCAGAACGGGGTGGAGTACCGCGCCCTTCAGGGCCAGGTTCCCGTCCTGCCGCCGGCGCTGGCGGACCGGCCATCACCGGCGCAGCTGGAGTGGCACATGGACGAGGTGTGGAGGCGGTAGTGCAGAGTGGTGGGTGCCTGCTCGCGGGCAGCGCCTCACAGACGGTCCTCCCGGGGAGTGTAATTGCCAGGGCACACACCCACCTGATGTCCGCTCTCTGATCCACCGGTCGTCAAAATGGAATCCGTTTCGGCATTATGAGGGGACCCCGTTTGCCGGAGGTCGATTGCGCGCGGACCAGAGTGTGTCGTTGGTCTCCCGCTCCAAGCTTCAGATTGATCCGCATGGCGCTTCCCGAAGTCGAGCATCGTCTCGGCCGAGGCATCCGGGCGCCTCTCCGAAACAGGGTTGGTAGCACCCCTGTTCGGCCGTGTAGAGTAGCGCCTGTGAGCATCTCCAGCCGGGCTCCCATGTGGAGGCTCGTCCTGGCGGTGGAGCCAAGGTTGGAAAGAGCCTTGTCGGACCGGCGGCACTGAGCGTACTGGAGGGCCAATGGCGTTCAAGTCTCCCGAGCCCAAGTGGGCTCACGACACCTGGAACCGGCCACCGGACGAGTGGCAGGGCGCTCAGCGAGAGGTCCGGTCGCATCTCATAGCGACGGCGCGTAGGAGGAGCGTGACCACGTACCTGGAAATCGTGGACTCCATCACCAGCACGGAGATTCCATCTAGAGGGTCGGCCTTCGGCAGTGCTATCGGCCTGCTTCTCGGGCAAGTCAATCTCTTGGAAAGTGAACGGATCGGTCGCCTGATGGTTGTGTCGGCAGTGGCCGTAACCCAGGACCTTCGTCCGGGCCCCGGATTCCAGACGATGCTCGACGAGCTGGGGTGGAAGGGTGACTGGCCGACTTGGCTCGCTACTATTTGGAAGTACTACGCGGGACGCCCGTGACGTCCACGGCGCTTTCGCCTGCTCCGTCTGGGCCCGGCCACGTGAACCCTAGCTTGAGCAAGCAGGGCCCGGCGCGAATTCGCTGGCGCTCCTGGTCCGCCGGAGCGCCAGCGCAGGGGTGCCGCAAGTGCCTCTTGATCGTGGCACCCCCCCGTGACCAGCTTGGTCGCCACTTCAGTCCATCATTGGGCGGCCGGGATCGTCCTGGCCGAATAGCAGATCTGGCTCGCCGGGGCATTGAGGGCGGCTGGACTGCTGTGGTCGCTTTTCGACATTCCTCGTACCGCGTTCCCTGGCCAACCAGGCATCCTGGCTCGGTCGGGCACGAAGTTGCCGCGCGTATGTCGTGGCCACAACCGCGGTGCGCCGAGCCTAGGGCCATGCGCTTGGCTGGCGGGGGCCGACCCGGAGGGGCAGAGTGTGGCTGACTGGCTCGTAGTCCTATCCGAAGACAACTGGGAGATCTGCGCCCGGGAGGGGTGGCTGGGGCTCGGTCGCGACGGAGAGCGGCGCCTTGGCCGAATGGCTGACGGTGACCGGGTCTGGGTCTACATCAGCACCGCCCGTGTCGGCCGCCAGACCCCGCGGGTCCGCAGAATCCGGGCCGTGGCACGAATCACCGGGCCGGTCCAGCGTTTGGCCAACCCACCGTGGGCGGCTCGTGGGAAGGAGCGTTTTGCCGCAGCTCGGCCGATCCACGTAGAAAGGACGCTGGACCTCTCCGGTGATCTGCTCCCTACGCTTAGCTTCGCTCAGCCGACAGGACCCTGGGGCCTGCGGCTACTCAATGCCCCCGTACCCCTAACCGCCTCCGACCTGCGCCGCCTCGAAGTGGCGGCACGAGAGTAGCGTTGCCTATCGACCTGGGTCAGCCACCGCTCCGCAGCGAGCCCAGCCCTCTAGACCGTGACCTCACCTTGACCCGGCTCTGGGTCGGGGCCGGGTCTCCCGGCCTCGAGATCTGCGAAGTGACTGTCGCTGGTGAGACCACCGCATCCGCACTTCGCCGAGCCTGGGAGCGGCGGAGAGGAGGGCGCCCTGTCCCAGTGCTGATCGTTGCCGCAGGGCCAGGGGACACCATCCGGATATGTGGTCCCGAAGGCGCTCCCCCACCCCTGTCGGAGATGTCGACGTCCATCGCGAACGACGTACTGCGGCGCGCTATGGCCCTGGACGCCTCCGAGGTGGTGCCCGGTGTCCTCGCGCTGCTGGCCAGAGCCCAGGGCAGCGGGGGAGTTCCGGGCCTCCGCAACCGCCAGCTATTGAGCACCCACGTGCTGACCGAGATGCTCCCCAGGCGCAACCCTGTGACTTGGGCTGCATGGCAGGTTAAAGCCGAAGCCACTCGCGCGAAGGCGGGGCGCGAACTCCTCTCAGCGCTCGGATACACGTTGGTGGAGGCGGAGCCCCGCGAGGTGGTGTGCCAGGCTGGTGATCGCCCAGTGGCTCTGGCCCACCTATACCCGGCTGGAACAAACCTGGACCGGATCCGGGCGGAGTCAGGTGCTCCGCCCGCCGCGCAACTGCTGGCCGCCGCCCGCCGCCACGGGCTGGGCAGGGCCTTCCTCTGCGCGGGCCCAGTCCTGCGCTTGTACTCGACCGATCCGGCCCAGGAATTGGAGGAGTCCGTGGCCCCCGCAGCGTTCCTGGAGGTTGAGACTCACCTGCTCCCGCAAGAGCGGAGCGCCCTGCTGTGGGCGTGCTGCTCGGCCGAGTCGCTCCAGCCCGGTGGCGAGTTCGATTCACTGGTCCAGAACTCTGCGCGTTTTGCCGTCGGCCTGCGCGACCGGTTCCGCGACCGTGTCTACCGCGACGTCGTGCCAACGTTGGTCCGGGGCCTGGCGGCAGCGGCGCCTCGCGGGACCGCCGCGGACCCGGATTCCTTGCTGCGCGCGACCTTGACACTGCTCTTCCGGCTGCTGTTCGTCCTGTACGCGGAGGACCGCAATCTGCTGCCGGTCGAGAACCCCTACTACCGAGCGCATTCGCTCACCTCCAGACTCCAGCAAGTCCGAAGCGTCGTGGAGAAACCGGGACGCTCCTTCGACACACGTGCCACGGACCTGTGGGAAGACCTGGCCCAAGTGTTTGCCGCGGTCCGCGATGGCCACCGTGAGTGGGGAATCCCTCCCTACGACGGCGGTCTCTTCGTCGACTCACCGGAGTCTGGTGCGGGCGAGCTGTTGGGCGCAGTTCGCCTGCCCAATTCGGTGCTCGGCCCGGCCCTGTATTCCTTGGCGTTCGACAAAGACGCCGAGGGCTCCGGGAAGGTCGATTTCGGCGACCTCGGGGTCAGACATATCGGCACCATCTACGAGGGCTTGCTCACCTACCAGGTCGCGGTCGCGGACTCGGACCTCGCGATCGACCGCAAGGACCCAACTGAGGCCTACCGAACCGCTGGGCCGGGAGACTTTGTTGAGGTTCATCGAGGTGAGCCGTACTTGCTCTCCCCAAGAGGCGGGCGGAAGCTCACCGGCAGCTACTACACCCCGGGGTTCGTGGTCGACCGGTTGGTGAAGCGTGCTCTGGGACCGGTCCTTGAGCGCCACCTGGCCGAGCTGCGAAGTAGGCCCGCGGCGGATGCGGCAGCGGAACTCTTCGGCATCCGTGTCTGCGACCCCGCCATGGGGTCGGGGCACTTCCTGGTGCAGGCGCTGGACGAACTGACGGGGCGGCTGGCCGAGGTGCTCACGGAGCGCCGCCTGCCTGGAGTCTCCGAGGAGCTGGAGCAGGCGCGCTCCCAGATCACTGCCATCGGGCGGTCCCATGGTGCCGAGGGCCTGGGCGAAAAGGTCGGAGATGTGGATCTGCTGCGGCGGCTGGTGCTGAAGCGCTGCATCTACGGCGTCGACCTCAACCCAATGGCCGTGGAGTTGGCGCGGCTCAGTCTGTGGCTGCACGCCTTCGTTCCGGGCCTGCCGCTTGGCTACCTCGGGCACACGCTGCGACACGGGAACGCCCTCGTCGGGGTGAGTGGGCCCGATATGGCGAGGCGGATCGAGGAGGTGGGCCCAGGACCGCTCTGGAGCGCCCCCCTTCAAGATGCTCTGGCGGGTCCGCTCAGCGAAGCACGTGCCATTGGTGGAGTTTCGGACCTCCGCCTCGACGAGGTCGAGGAGTCGCGCCGTCGCCAGGAGCGTCTCCAGGAGGAAACGACCGGCCTTCGCCAATTCTTCAACCTGTATGGCGCCAGTGCATTCAAGGAAGGAGTCGCGCTGGAGACACTCTTCTCGCAGGGAGATCCCGACGAGCTCATGGAGGGTCGCTTGCCGGCGTCATGGAGACGCTGGGCCACCTTCTCAGACGAGTTCGCAGATGAGCAGGCAGCGCTTCACTGGCAGCTTGCCTTTCCTGAGGTGTTCCTCCGGGATCGCCCTGGCTTCGACGTCATCCTGGCGAATCCCCCCTGGGAAAAGGTAAAGGTCGAGCAGCTGGGTTTTTGGGTGCTTCATCTGCCCGGGCTAAGAAGTGAGCCGTCGCAACAGGCGCAACAAGAACGGATTGCCCTGCATCAAGCGAGGCATCCCGAACTGTCGCACCAGTTTGAGGCTGAGAAACGTCAAGCTGAAGAACTCAGCGGCTACCTGTGCGCCCACTACTCCTTGACCCAGAGCGGAGACCCTGACCTCTACAAGGCGTTCGCTGAGCGGTTCCTGCAGCTTTGCCGTGCAGGTGGAGCGATCGGGGTGGTCCTGCCCAGGTCGGCTTTCGCCGCCGACGGGACGGCCCCCTTCCGCAAGGCGCTGTTCGCCAGCGGGCCGCGAGTGGACCTGGACTTCCTGCTGAATTCAGGGCGCTGGATCTTCGACATGGAGCCCCGATACACGATCGCGCTCTGTGTCGCCCAGCCAACCTCTGGCGAGCACGATGCTGTGGTCTCGACGGCGGGTCCGGCAGCAAACCGGACGGCGTTCGATCGGCTGGACGACGAGCGGGTCGACTGGCGCGCCTCGGAGCTGGAGAAGCTGTCCGACGGCCTGGAGGTGCCGCTGATCCCCGGGCACGCGGCGGGCGAGTTGTTCCACCGCCTGTGCGGGGAACAGCCCCCGTTCAGGGCGGACGCTGGCGGGTTCCACGCGGTCCCGTGGCGAGAACTCGACATGACCAACGACCGCAAGAGCGGGCTCCTTCGCGAGCACGGGCCAGGGTGGCCGGTCTACTCGGGGGACTCCTTCGACCTCTGGAAGCCCGACCATATGCCGCCGCCGTTCGTGCTTCCGCCCAAGGAGGGCTTGGCGGAGTTGCAGCGCAAGCGCCAGCACTCGTCCCTTTGGCGCCGCCACTTCCCCCCAAGCGTGCTGCGCGACCCCAAGACTCTGCCGCAGCACGGCGCCCGAATCCTGTTCCGGGACGTGACCCGCGCGACGGACAGCCGCACGGTGAGGGTCTGCCTCGTCCCACCGCGGGTCTTCGCCGCTCACACTGCGCCGTCGCTCCTGTTCCCCAGGGGCGACCCCAGCGACGTCGCCTTCGTGCTGGGGATCATGGCCTCGGTGCCCTTCGACTGGTGCGCCCGCAGGAGGGTCGAGACCCATCTCACCTTCTTCGTGCTCAATGGCCTGCCCGTGCCTCGCCCCGCCCGAGACGGTCCGCGCCGGCGACGGGTGGTCGAGCTGGCCGGGCGGCTGGCCTGTCCAGATGAGCGGTTCGCTGACTTTGCTCGGGCCGTCGGGGTGCCGTACGGAGCGGTGAGCCCGGAGGCCAAGGCGGAGATGATCGCCGAGCTCGACGCCACCGTCGCTCTCCTGTACGGCTGTTCAGAAGCCGATGTACGGCTCATGCTGGACGACTTCCCCACCAGCGAGGCAGGACTGTCCGCGACCCGTCGGGCGCGCATCCTCCACTACATGGCCCAGGGGGCTTCCGCCTGATGTCTGGGGAGCGCAGGTCCTTCGTGGACAACCGCCACGGCAACACTATGGCTGCGGCCATCAAGTCAGCGGCGGACTACTACGGGCACCACCGGGAGCTATCGATAGCCACTGGCTACTTCGACCTGGCGGGGTTCTCGGCGATCGCCGACGTGCTGATGCAGGCGCCCGGGGTCCGGATCCTACTGGGAACCGAACCCGACCCGCCACGCCGGGCCCGGGTTCCGCTACCCGGTGAGCCAGTTGGATTGGAGCGCCTGCGGGAGCTGGATGCCGCGACCGAATCGAGTCTTCGGGTCGATAGGAACTTGCTCCCATTCGACCCGGTGACCCGCGATCAGATCTCCTATCTCTGCACATTTCTGTCGCGGCCCGGGGTCGAGGTCCGCCGGTACCGGCGCGGATTCCTTCACGGTAAAGCCTTCGTCTTCGGGGATGAGGCAGGGGTGCTGGCAGGTTCCGCGAACTTCACTGGCCACGGGCTCACCCAGAACCTAGAGCTCGACCTCGGACAGTACGGGCCCGACCAAGTCCGCGAGGTTCGGAGGTGGTTCGACGACCTGTGGGTGGAGGCCGAACCTTATGACCTGGCGTCTCTGTACAGGGCCCGGGACGAGGAATACGACCCTTACATCATCTACCTGCGGATGCTGATGGAACTCTACGGGCCAGAGGTCGAAGAGGAGATGGCTTCCCGGCCAGACACCCCGGGAGCGATCCCGCTGGCCAGCTTTCAACGGCTCGGAACACAACGGGCGCTGCGGATTCTGGGGCAGTTCGGCGGGGTGCTCATGGCCGACGGCGTCGGCTTGGGCAAGACCTACATGGCGGGCGACCTGATCCGGCACTATGTGCGAGAGCTGGGGCAGAGAGCGGTGATCATCGCCCCTGCCGGGCTGCGCGACACGGTCTGGAGGCAGTTTGTTCATGGACAGGCTCTCGGTGCCGAAATCCTCAGCTTCCAAGAGCTCGCCACCGATCTGCAGGTGGGCAACCCGCCAGAGGACGGGGAAGCCGACCACCGCCAGCCGCGGTTGGCCCTGGACGCCTCGTCGTACCGGTTGGTCGTGGTGGATGAAGCGCACGCGTTCCGGAGCCCCGACACCACCTATTACCACGCACTGCGGCGCCTGATGGCGGCGGGCGGGGTCGAGCGCCACCTGGTCCTGTTGACCGCCACCCCCGTCAACAACAGCCTGTTGGACCTCTACTGGCAGCTGCTCCTCTTCGCCCGTCACGACGCCGCCTTCCAGCGGCTCGGCATCCCCCACCTGCGAGACTTCTTCAAGCAGGCGCTGACGCTCGACATGGAGGAGGAGGCACCGATGGCCCTCTTCCCGCTGCTGGATGCCGTGGCAGTGCGCCGCACCCGCCACCACATCCAGCGCTTCTACCCGGATGAGACCATCCACACCCCCAACGGGGACGTGCCGATCCGATTCCCTGAGCCCGTGGTGCAACGAGTTGACTACCAAGCCGACGCGTTCGGCCCCGGCTTCTTCCCGCGCGTCACCGCCGCGATCGGCGGGCTCACGATGGCACGCTACTGGCCGGACCAGTACCGGCGATCGCCAGTTGCCAACCCGGCCCAGGAGGTGCTCGCCGGACTCCTGCAGAGCCAGCTGCTGAAGCGGTTCGAATCATCTTTGGGCGCCTACCGTGCCACGCTGACAACGCTGATCGCTTCCCATGAGCGCTTCCTTGAGCTGCTGGGTCAGGGATGGGTCGCCACCGGCGAAGGAAGCCAGGAGTGGCTTCGAGGCGATTTGGACGATTCGCAGCTCGCCGCGCTCCTGGAGGCAGCCGATCTCGACGGCTTGGAGCCGGCGGCGGAGTACTCGCTTCTCGAGTTGCGCTCCGCGCTGGATGGGGACCTGACAGCGCTTCGGCACCTTCGCGAGGAAGCCGAGCGGATAGGGCCTGAGGACGACCCCAAGCTCGCGGCCCTTTTGGAGCTGCTTGCGCAGATTGGAGTTGCTTCGGATCGCAACGAGCGCAAGGTGGTGGCTTTCTCCGCCTACGCGGACACCGTTCGATACTGCGCGGCCTACCTCAAGACCTTGGACGGAGCATCCGGTGCCGATCCCACTCAGGCTGCAGCCTCCGCGAAGTTCGCCCCCTATCGAGGGCGGTGGACCTGGTTGGCGGGACGCAGCTCAAGTGCTGACGAGACGCCCGAGAGCCGTCAGGAGACCGTGTGGCACTTCGTTCCGCAGTCGAGCGAGGCGCGTCCAGGGACGGAGGACCGGTACGACCTGGTGGTGTCCACGGATGTCTTGGCCGAAGGACAAAACCTCCAGCAGTGCGGCCACGTGGTGAACCTCGACCTTCCTTGGAACCCCATGCGGCTGGTGCAGCGGAATGGCCGGGTAGACCGGATCGGGTCGCCGCACAGCAAGGTTGTGCTCTCGTGTTTCTTCCCCGCTGCCGACCTTGACGCGCTCCTCAGATTGGAGGAACGGCTCCGCCACAAGATCGCCCACGCCAATGCTGCAGTAGGTACCGACTCCCCTGTACTCCCGGGCCTGGCTGCGGTGGCCCGTGACTTCGGCGCCGTGCGCCAAGAGATCGAGGACCTCGCACGGGGTGACGCAGGAGTCGTGGAGCGGGCCGAGGCCCGGCTCGACGCCTTCAGCGGCGATGCCTACCGCGACGAGTTGCGACGCGCCCTGATGGCCGAGCGTCGTCAGGAGCTCGAATCCCTGCCCTGGGGAGTGGGCAGCGGGATGCGGAGGGCCAATGAGCGTGGCGTCGTGTTCGCGGCCCGCATAGGGGAAGAGGCCCACTGGCGCTTTGTCCCCGTCCCTGCAGGCGCCCCAACAGCGGATCGCCTCCAGCAACTACAGGCCATCCGCTGTGTCCCGGCAACGGAGCGATACATCCCGCCTCCGACCCGTGGCCAGCTGTTCGAGTTGTGGGATGAGGCCAGACGGTCCATTCTTGCGGATGCGCAGCGGCTCGCCGACCCCGCCGAACGACAGGCTGCAGTACCCCGTGCCCAGCGGGAGGCGGTGACCCTACTTCACCTGCTTGACCTGCCAGGGGTTCCGGAGGCGGTCCGTGCTCTACAGGTGCCGTGGCCCGTCACTGTGGAGCGCTCGCTTCGCCGTATCCTTCGACAGCAGGCCCAGGGCGTGAGCGTGCTCGACATCGGGAGCCAGATCCTCCACTTCATCGAGGTCGAGGGTCTGCGGGCGCCCGCCGCTCAACCCCCGCCTCCGCCGGTAACGCTCCACGACATTCATCTGGTCTGCTATCAGGCGGTGGGTGAGTGAGCAACCGGGCCGGAAGTTCCTGCTCATCATGAAGTTGATTCCCCGCTCTTTGACCGTCATAGACAATGCTGACGTCGCCCCGTTTCCTGCGTCCTCCCGTGAAGCCATCTTCGCTGCGCAGGACAGGGTCCAGCGGGCTGACGCCGCTAGTGATGTTGAGGCAACTGTTGGGTCTTCGAAGGAACTGATTGAGGCGGTCGCGAAGGCAGTCATCGACGCTCTGGGCGAATCCTACGGATCCGACGTCCGTATGACGGCGCTCGCAAAGCGAGCCCTGGCTGCCGTGACGGCAAGTCCGCTTCCGCTGCAGGGTCGGGCGGCACTTCAGAAGTTGAGCGGTTCACTGGTGGGTGCGGCTCAGGCGATTACTGAGCTCCGCAATACTGACGGGACGGGGCATGGACGCGCAACTCGCACGAATCTAGACGAGAGCCATGCCGAGTTTGTTTACGCATCGGCCGTTGCGTGGTGCCGGTGGATTCTCGCCGCAGCTCGACGGGCCCTAGAGAATCGTATCTCGTTGGGTGACGCACTGGCTGCCATCGGCTCTCAAGGCTTCTCTCGGGGTCAACTGCGAGATTATCTAGGCAAGCTCCATTTGGATGATATGGGCCAACCCGAGCAACGTCAGCTCGGAGCCGCTGTGGCACGACGCTGGACTGTTAACCATACCTTCATGCCTTTGATGGATGTGATAGAGCCGCTGGTTGCAGGCCGGGTCGTGTATCCGTCAGCCTTCTGCGAAGGATTGGTCGAAGGGCTAGTGCTCGATCACAACGGCTTTCTCCTTACTACGGGGGACGACATTCGCCGTGCAGTAGCCATTGCGGACATCCTGCCGGGGGATCGGCGGCACAATGTCCTTAGAAGGTTGTCCGCGCGAACGTCCGAAGCTCGGCCGTCGGCAGCGTTCAGTGGTAGCGTGCGCGCAGCAGCAGTCACGGCACTCCGATCGCTAGCACTGGAAAGAAGGGGACAGGCTGCCGGTGAGGTCTTGGCTCGAATCGCGACGCAGATCGCGCGTTTCCCGGAGCGCGGAGAGTAGCAGAACATTGGTAGTTGACAAGAGGTGAGCCGCGCCCATGCCTTGAGGTGACGGGACCCTGTTTGTCAGTCAAGGTGACCTGTACCCCGCTCACTGGCCCACACCTACAGACCTGGCGCACCCGCGCCTCGGCCCGGAGCGCCATCTTCGAGTACATTGAGGCCTTCTACAACCTCCGCCGCATCCACTCCACCCTCCAGAACGTCAGCCCCGTTGAATTTGAAAACCGCCACTCCCGGGCGGCACAATCCGCTTAGCCAAAGTGTCCGTCAAACCGGGGCAACCCCACCAGGAGAAGATCCCCTAACATGCCGTCGGCTCGCGGACTCGCTGCTAGCTTTCACAACAAGCGCAGGACGCCACCACGGTGACGCCGCCCGTCTACGTCACTAGTGGTCGCCAGCCGCTTCCTCGATGCACTAAGCATACAGCTAACCCACGCATACCACCGTGCGCGCATGCGCGCTGTCTGATGCTGCGGTCCCACGGCACTTCCATCAGTTAGTGGCTCGCGACAGCCTTCTCGGTCAGTGGTCGGGCCAGTGAGACGTCACATAGGCCAGTGACTCCTTCGAATCCATGGCCCTGGTCGCATTCCCTTGGCGAACGAAGAATACCTGAGCACCGTCCTTGGGCACGTGGATCGGATGATCGGAGCTCTCCACCCTGACCTGACAGATGTCGACCCCGTCGATCTCATGAAAGGTCACACCTACGAAGGCCATCGTGGCGTCTCCAACCGCCGCCCGGAGTACTGCCCGAAGGTGCCGTTCAAAACCATCGCGACCCCCGATGCTCTGGGATGATTCGTAGTCGGGGCTGACCCCCAGCACCTGGCCCTCGTCATCCACTCCCAACAGCAAGTTGCCCCCGTCCGCGTTGAGCATTCCCGCCACCGCCTTGACGACCGCCTGTTCGAGGTCACGGTTTGTGCGATTTAGAGTGTAGTCCCACCGGAGGCTGGACTTGAACTCGAGCACCTGACTCTCCTGGCTCCCAAGCAGCGACTCCACACCTACGGTCGCCCCGGCCCCATCGCCGTCTGCTCCGAACTTGGCCAGGAACGCATTCATCGACCGCGCCAGCATTCGTCTCCGTTGCCCAATAAATGCCAGGTAGTTAGACTTTGCCCACAGATTCTCGTCCATCGGTACGCTCTGCTGCTGGAGCGCCTTGGGAAAGTCTCTCTCGACAATAGGCAGGTACTTGACAGGCTCCTGAGCCGCAATCTTCAAGTTTGCCTTCTGGGTTAGGAATGCCCGATTCGCTATCTGATTGACCACAGCACGTTCTGTGATCCCAACACTTCGAAGAACTGCCCTCGGGAAGATGTGGTGGCTATGTAGACCGTTCGACTTGCCGATTGCCTTCTGGTAGAGGGTCTGCCCGGTAAACCAGTCCTTGGCGCCGCGCGACCGAGCGAGCACTAACGCAAACTTGTAGACGCCGCTCGTTGGGCCACGCCCTTCAAGATCTCTAGCCTCCAGCACGATACGGCCACGATCCGCTGCGATAGCTTCCACAAGACGAGTCACGGGCTCCCCGTCAGACAGGGCTGCAAAGTCCCGCCGCAGCTTGGTGTCCGTTTGACCAGTGTATCGCCCCCAAATGTTAGCTAGGTACATCCAGCGGAGAAACGCGTCCCGCTCCCTGGCATCCTTAAACGTTGCTCCATTCCGAGCCAAATGTATAAGCATCGGCACTAGTACGAGGGGCGAGGTCAAGTCGTCCAGTGAATCGATGTAGGCGTCATGTCGAAGCACGTTGATTAGATACTCGAACGAGGCTCGTACCTGTGGCCAGGCGGCCTGGAATTTCACCCCTGAGAGGTTATAGAAGGACTGATCGTAGTTGACAGATCCGCCCGCGACCGCCGAAGTGGCGCGTACTAAGAATCCGGGATCAATTCCAAATCCGTGCGCTCTCATACGGGCAAGGAAGGTATGAACCTCGGTACGCGCCTCGGGCCAGAATGTGCAAATGTGTGCCATCGCCAAGTCCGCCCGGCTCAACCGGGTGCCGGCAGAATTGACCTTGTTAAAGATGGCGACGACCTCGTCGAGTGTGAGCCTCTCATCCTTCAGGTCGTCGACTTCGTACTTATATGAGTGAATCTTGTCGAGCTGGTTGAGCCGTCCGAGGCTCTTCTGGTAGAGGGTGCGCTGCTCTTCGGGCATCAGGGGCAGGTCGTCGAGGAACTGATTGAGCCCTTTCTTGAGAAATTCGTGGACACTTATCCATTCGGGGTTGTCATCCATCAGGGTCTTTTGGTAGTAGTGAAACTCTTCCCGAATAACGCTGAAATAGAAATCGAAAAAGAGCTTTTCCTCGTCATAGAACGGAGGTGGGCTCCCCTTAATCAAGGCATATAAGGTCGTTAGGCGTTGCTGCCCATCCAGCAAGAGCAGCGTGGTGCCCTTGGCCTCGCCTGATCCTCCCCTCGCCTTAACTGGCCCGTACGCGTGCCAGATCAGGAGATGGCCCGTCGGATGCCCACGGTAAAGGGAAATTAGAAACTCGCGGGCCTGATCGCGGGTCCAGACGTACCCGCGTTGAAACTCTGGAAGCCTGAGCTGTCCTTGACTTATGTCTGTGATGAGGTCGTCGACGGTTGGCATTGGTCGTTGCCTCTCCTTTAGTCTCTGGGAGCCCGGTTCTTAGCAGCGCCACGGACACTGCCTAGCGGTCCATAAGCCGGGCCAACCTTGCGGTTCCAGCATAGAAGTGCTGGTGAGTCCTTGTTCGGATCATTGTGCGCTCAGCAACGTCAGGGCGTCTAGCCGATGTGGTCGCCTTTGGCTGAGGCAGCGCCTCCGATGTTCAGGTAAACCGACTGGGCAACCAAGGGGTCAGTGGCTGGAGGCGCCCGGACCGACTTCGGCCCGCTCCCGCGCTGCTCCCCAGAGGGAAGCGCAGCTCCTAACCGCGGTCAGCTTCTGACCTCGGCCGGTAACCGGGCCCCAGTGCTCCACAGCAAGAGGGGCCCTCTCACCCGCCGCAATTGATCGGGGACTGCGGGTGGGGGCACGAGGTGCCCCCGAAGTGGACGGCCCCGCTGAACGCGGCCCGTTCCCGGAGCCGTCGGTGGGAAGCTCAGCTGAGCCACCCGCTACCCAGCCCCGGGCCATCACTCAGCGCCGCTTGGAGCCCATTGGGCTCGCGGTAAGAAAGCTTATCGTTAGTCCTGAGAGGGGCTCTGAGTTCCCTCCACGGGGTACCTGTTGCTGGAGGCACTGCACTCTCTGGATCCGCAAACTGGGCAGCCTCGAGGAGTGTCACCAATGGTTGCGGGAGTCTCCCCGCCCGAGCGTCATCAACGATGCTGCCGCTATCCCGCTCGTTGGTCGAAGCTGCGGCCCCTCTTACCATCGGGGCACGGGAGGCGCGCGGCTCGCCAGCTGATCGTCGGCCGGCATCCTTCCCGATCACGGGGTGACCGAGATCCTGGGACCGCCGAGGGCATCGCGACCGATTAGGAGTCGGCCCGCCTCGGTGCAATGCGCCGGTCGGCACGGCCATCGCCGTGCTCTTATGGCCGGGATCCAGCCGCCGTCGTCGATGATTCGGTGCCGAGCACCGCCTGCAGCTCCTCGACCAGGGCCTCAAGTCGCTTGACCTCGTCGCCGATGGGGCTTGCGTCAGCACTCGTGTAGGTTCTCACACGACTCCCCCAGACGCCAACCTTCCGGGCGGCGATGGCCCGCTTCAATCGGTCCGGTGCGCCCGCCAGGCTAAGAGTTGCAAGATCTCCACCCGCTCGACGCGCGAGGGTCATAGCCTGTTGGTCTTGGGATCGGAAGGCAGCCATGCCCAGCTTGAGCACCTCAGGAAACGCGGCGGCATTACCGGACACCACGGCCCGCCCGCCCGCACCTAGAAATCGCTCCAAAAATGGATCGGTGCCACAGGTCACCAACACATCAGGCGGCGACTCTAGAAATGGCTCCACCTCCGCCCAGGTGGCAACGCTCAGCTTGACGCCACAAACATTCGGGTACTCAAGCAGTCGCTGGAATGACCCAAAGCTGATCTCCTTGCCTGCGGCCGCAGGGTAGTTGTAGACGAAGAACGGCGTCTCCGGAAAGGCCTTCACGAGAGCCCGCTGATGGTCCTCGATGGCGCTGGTGGTGAAGTGGTGGTAGTACGGGGTGATCGAGGCGATCGCATCGGCGCCGGCCTCGATCGCGGCGGCCGCCAGACGCTCAGCGATGCGGAGGTCCACATGGCCCGCATGGACCACCACCGGCACCCGTCCACCGACGGCCCGCAGGAAACGTCGTTGGACCTGTTCGCGCTCCTCGGGGCTCAGGGCTATGAATTCACCAGTGGTCCCCAACACCATCAGCGCGTCCGCTCCCCGCTCCAGCAGGAACTCGACGTAGGGGTCGACCGCAGCGAGGTCTAGCCCCGTGTCCTCCCCCATCGGCGTGAGGCACGCGACGATTAGTCCACTGAAGTCGGTGGTCCACAACTTAGACCTCACCGCCATGACACGTGCATCTTCCATCAGCTCTGACTCCTGCGCTACCTGGCAGCTACTGCCAACCCGAACAATCCACCGTTATCCCTCGAGCCTGGAGAGACCCCGCCGGCCCAAGGTACTCGTCTCATTCTCCTTCCTTACCGGTTGCGTCGTCGGGTACCAGCCGCCAGCCGTCGAGAGAGCCCGACTCACCATCCAGCAGCCGCCATAGGGATGGCCGCTGGCCCGATCCTGCATCCATTTTGCCCGAGCGTGCCGGGGGGTGAGCGCCCGGGTCGCCCCGGCGCCGGTGACCATCTCCACTCGAGAAGATTCGGCGGGCGCCAAGGCTCCGGACCAGACAATGGGGCGCGGCGCGCTCCCCGCTCCAATGCTGGGAGCATGGGCCATGATCAACCCACGCAGCATTTCATCAACCACGCAGCTAGGCCCGTTCAGCAGCTTCTGCTGGGTCATACCCGGGTCACCACCTCAGAGCCCGCCGCCGAGCTGGGCCCACCAACCGACCAACCGCGCTTCCCACCTTGACCCGGGCTCACACCCGACTCCGGCCGTACCGCGAACTGCGGCGAAGGAGACGATGGGATCCGAGAAGGTTTGCGACGCCCCAGCGGGCGCGAGCAGCACTCGACTGGCTGCCATCCTCATCTCAACCGCCTCCTATATGCAGGGCCGCCGGTAGCCACAAGGACATCTCGGGAACGAATATCACAAGTAGCAGGCCCGCCACGAGCAGACCGAGGAACGGCCACATCTCCCGGACCACCTCGCCGAGCGGCGTGTTGGTGAGCTTGCTGAGAATGAAGTTGAGCATCCCCAAAGTGGGCATGCCCAGCGCAATCATAGTCACCAGGGTGAAGACCACCCCGAAGTAGACCATGTTCACCCCGACCGCGTGCATGATCGGGACTATGATCGGCAGCATCACGAACTCGAGCACGATCACCTCCAGGATGAGCCCGGCTACCAGCAGGAGCACAGCCACCAAGAGCAGCAGCAGCAGCTTCTGGTGGGTGATCGAAAGCACGAACTGGGTGACGGTGGTTGGCAGCTCGGAGGCGGTGACGGCGTAGTCGATGATGAAGGCGCCAGCGATCAAGGCCGTCACGGACCCGGTCTGCCGGACCGCCACCCCCAGGCACCGCACAAAGCTGCGCCACGAGAGTGAGCGGTAGACCAGCACCGATACCACCAAGGCGTACAGCACCGACATCGCGGAGCTCTCACTGGGAGTGAACACCCCACTGTAGATGCCGACAATCAGGATCAGCGGAGCGACGATGGCGGGCATTCCGGAAATGAACGCCACGGCCACCGGAAACAGGCCGAGCCAGCGCTCCTTGGGGAAGTGCCGGACGCGTGCAATCACGCCGATTAGGACCATGTGGGCGATCGCCAGCACGATGGCCGGAATGATGCCCGCTACGAACAGCGCGCCCACGCTGGTTTCCGAGAGGAATCCATAGATCACCAAGGGGATACTGGGGGGCAGCAGCGGCCCCATGATCGCGCTGGTGGTGGTGGTAGCACAGGCGAATCCCTTGGGATAGCCGGCACCTTCCATGGCCCGAACGCTCATGACCCCAACCCCGCTCACATCCGCGACCGCGCTTCCCGTCATCCCGCTGAACACCAGGGTGGCAAGGACATTCACCTGGGCCAGCGCCCCCCGCGACTCGCCTAGCAGCAGCTGGGCAAATCGAAAGATGCGGTCCGTCATCCCGGAGCTGTTGAGCAGCGTGCTGGTGAAGATGAACAAGGGCACCGCCAGCACCACATAGTTGGCCGTGATGCCCCCCACAATCGCCTGGGACGCCTCCGTCAGGCTGGTTCCAGAGAGGATCAGAAAGGCGCACCCGCCGGCGATGAGCCCGTAACCGAGGGGAGCGCCCACCAAGTAGCAGAAGATGATGACGACCGCCATCGCCACGAGGGCCAACGTCACTGTGCGGGCTCGATTCGATGGCGGAGAAGGCCTCCCAGCCGGCGGAGCTGCTGGAAGCAGAGCCGCCCGCGAAGGATGGCGCCGAGCCCGAACAGCAGCACCACTCCGGCGTAGCCCCAGACCTGATTGAAGGGAAGGCCGGTGCTGGGTTGCCCGCTTTCGTACGAAAGGAATGAAAACGTGCCCGGGAGAACCAGCAACATTGGTACCGCGATGAGGAGGTTGGCGACCGCCGACGACCCCAAGCGCAGGCGTTCGGGAAGCTTGTCGGCCAACAGCGGGAAGCTGATCTGTTCATCGCGCCAATCGTTGAGACCGGCTGCCAGCGAGAACGCCCAGAAGAATAGATAGGTGGGCAGCTCGAGTGACCAGACGACCGGACGGTTGAACACCGAGCGAGCCACCACCTCGACCACGATGGTGGCAAAGGTGCCGAAGAAGGCGATCGAGGCCAACGCCTCCTCCACCGCCTCTATCCGGCCCATTCGCGGCTCGGGCAGCGCGCTCGCTTCGGCCTCCACCTGATAGCTGGGCGGCTGTGCCAGTTCCCAGGCGGCCCTCACCCGCTGGCGCAGACCTTGGCCCCCGGGCGGGGGACCGCCGTCACCCCCGGGCTCGGGGCCCGGGGGTTGGGCGGATCCCCTCTGGAGCATGCTCACAGTGGAACGTTCAGCAGACGGGAGCGGTGGCCCCAGTCAGCTTCTCCACGTAGGGGAGCATTCCCGGGAGCATGGAGCCTCCGTAGGCAGGATCACATAGGAAGGACTTCAAGGCCGGCGCCCGGAATGCCGCGATGTCAGGCGAGTAGACCTTCAGGCCATGATTCTTAAGGAACTTGATGTCGCTTACCTGCTGTGCCGCCACCTGCTGGCTGGCCCAGTTGTCCTGCTGGGTGACCGCCTTGACCAGGTCGGCCTGCTCGACCGGCGACAGCTCATTCCAAGCTGTGTTATTGATGGTGGGCATGACCGGCTCGATCACGTGGTTGGTCAGCACGATCTGCTTGGTCACCTGATAGAACTTGTCAGCGATATCAGTCGGCAGCGGATTGTCCTGGGCCTGGACCACTCCAGTTTGCAAGGAAAGGTAGATCTCCGTGAATCCGACCGGAGTCACAGAGCCGCCCATCGCCTGGCCCAACTGGGTCCAATACGTGCCAGGGGGCATCCTGAGCTTAACTCCAGCCATGTCAGCCGGAGTCATGATCTTCTTGGTGATGCTGAGGTCGAGTTCGCGCGCCCCAAGGTCCTGGATGCCGAGGATATGCACCCCTAATTTCTGGGAGATGAGGGCGTTCAGCTTCTTCCCATAAGCACTGTTGAACACCTGCTGCTCCTGAGCAAAGCTGGTGAAGAGGTAGGGGATCTCGTAGATCATGCCCTGCGGCAGTTGGGCCTGATATTCGTCGCCGCTGCTGTACGACATCTGAGCGGTGTTGGCCTGCACGCCCTCGAACTCGGTGGCTTGCGGGAGCAGGCTGCTGTTGGGGAAGACCTCGATCGTCACCGCCCCATGGGTCATGCTGAAGACTTGTGCCGCGGTTCGATACATGGCTTCCGTCTCGGGAGCCTGGGGCGGTGCCGACAGGCAAGGGCACGACCACTTGAGGGTCACCTTTGGGAGGTTGTTCGTGCTGGGCGCCTTAGTGGCGGTGGTACTACCGCAACCCGCCACCAGAATGATCGTTCCCACCAGCGGGACGACCCACCGCAATCGCCGGTTTGGTAGCGCCATACTCGTCCTCCTCTATGCCCCTAATTCGACGGCCACTGAGGTGGGAAATCGTTTTCCCATCAGGCTGGCGGCGAATATAGCATGGGTTGCCCTGGGTGTCAACCGAGGGACCGGGATGGAGCAGGGACCTCCGGCTGGGCCGAGCTGCGGAGAGGCGCAGCCGGAGCGGCAGCCGACGCTCCGGTGGCGGCCCGGAATATATCCAGGCCGAGTCCAGACCTCCGGACGCACCCAGGGCGGGACGCAGAGACGCGAGTTCGGACAGGCGTGTCAGAGCGGAAAGCGCCAGGCGCCAGCGTGCCACACGCTAGGCAGGATCCGCGGGACGTCCATGGGGTCCCCCAGAGACCAGGGCGATTCTGCTTGATGTCAAGACCGGTTGCATCAAGCCTGGCGCTAGATCAGGAGGCCTGGCGTCAGGTCCCCAGTAGCCGCGCCGCCAGACCAGCGACACCATTTTGCCCCGTCAACGTCCCATCCTCCCCGGCTCGCAACCTCAGCTCAGAGCGGAGCCCATATCTCAACACGGGGCTCACCTCATAGTCCCCGGGTGTCGAGCCCTGGACGCAGGCCCATGGGCCGTACCCCACACCTCCCCAGCGCACGGGCCGATCGCTCACCAAGCCCCGCCAGGACTTCCGCAGCTGGCAGGCTCGGGCTGGGTGCAAGGGCAGGATTACCTGAGCGCTTGACGTCAGCGACGATGCTGTGCGACCCTGTGGCATCGATTCCATGACTCCTCCGAGCAGACGCCTACGCATCGGCGACGTCGCAAAGCTGGCTGGGGTGTCTCCAGCCACTGTTTCGCGCGTCATGAACGGTTCCCGCCGGGTCTCGGATGGCGCCCGCGACCGGGTGTTGGCGGCCGCCCAACGCTTTGACTACCAGCCCAGCCAGCTCGCCCGGAACCTGCGTCGAGGGCAGACGGCCACCGTTGGGGTTTTGGTATCCGACATCGAGAACCCACACTTCGCCTCGATGGTCCGCGCTCTGGAGAGCGCACTCTACGACCGCGGCACCAGAGTGCTTCTGTGCAACAGCGCCGAGGACACCGGCAAGCAGTCCGCCTACCTTGAGGTGATGGCTGCAGAGCGAGTGATGGGTGTGGTCATCTCCCCCACCGACGATGGCGACCCGACCATTTCTCGGCTCATGGATCTGGGTATTCCCATTGTCGCCTTCGACCGCCCCGTGGCCGATCCCAGAGCGGACGCGGTAGTTACCGACAATGCGGCCGCCGTCTACCGTGGAACCCAGCTGCTTCTCAACTCTGGACGGCGGCGGGTCGGATTTATTGGTGGCCGGGAAACCCTCTGGACCGCCGCCGAACGTTGTAAGGGATATGTCCGGGCGCTAGCTGCCGCTGGGGCCACTCCGTTAACCGCGGTGGGCGACTTCACGGTAGAGGGAGGGCGGACGGCGGCAGACCAGCTGCTCGACGCCGAACCAGCTCTGGATGGTCTCATGATCGCCAACAATCAGATGACCATTGGAGCCCTGGACGCATTGCGGGCTAGGAATGTGTCCCTGCCAGAGCAGGTCGGGATCGTCGCCTTCGATGACCCGCCGTGGGCCCGGCTTCTGGATCCTCCACTCACCTCTCTGGCCCAGCCGTTGCGCGAAATGTCAGCTGCAGCCGTCGAGCGCTTGTTTCTCCGGATGGCTGATCGTTCCCTACCACCTCAGCACCTCTGCTTTGAGTGCCAGCTCCAAGTTCGCCTATCGTCACAAGCTTGCCGACCACCGATTTTGGGAGAGTCATAAATGGCCACAGTAGGGCTCCTGAATTTCTCCGACGGACGAAGCTTCGTCAATCGCGACCTGCGCGAGTTCATCACCGAAGTCCACCAGCAGATCGCCGCTGAGCTGAGTCGCCGCGGCCACCAGGTTATCAATACAGCCGCGATCATCGAAGATAACCAGCTGGCGGTCCAGGAGGCGCGGCGGGTGGCGGACGCCCATCCGGACGTCACCCTCTTCAACATCCCGGTCTGGGCATTCCCACACTTCTCGGTGCTTGCCGCGGACCAGACTCCGGGGCCAATACTGCTGTTCTCCAACATCTCACCCCGATATCCCGGCATGGTCGGGATGCTGGCGGCGGCGGGAGCCCTGGACCAGATTGGCCGTCGCTACGGCAGGGCATGGGGCGACATCGCCGACCCTGAAGTCGTGGCACGGGTCCTCGCGTGGATCGCCGCGGGAGCGGCTTATCGCCGACTGAGGGGCCAGACCTTTGGGAGGATAGGCGGCCGACCGATGGGCATGTACACCGCAGTTGCGGACCCGGCCCAGTGGATGGAGAAGTTCGGCGTCGATGTCGAGGAGATCGATCAGATGGAGATTGTCCGCCGAGCGGACCTGATCGATCCGGACCGCGCCCGGGCCGGTCGCGAGTGGCTGGAGCGTCACGCCGCCGAGGTCCGCTACGACGGTCGGCAGCTGACCCCAGCCCTGCTTGAGCGGCAGGTCCGCTCCTACCACGCGATGCGCCAGCTGATCGACGAGTGGCACCTCGACTTCTCGGGGATCAAGGGCCAGCCAGAGCTTACTACCCACTTCGCGACCATGGACGTCACCGAGGCATTCCTAAATGACCCCTACGACTGGGAGGGTCCCAAGGAGACCCATGTATGCGCCACCGAGGCAGACATGGATGGCGCTCTCACCATGCAGATCCTGAAAGTTCTGAATGGGACTCCGGTCTTGTTCGCCGACCTGCGCTGCTATGACCGGGACAACGATGTCTGGGACCTCTGCAACTCCGGCCAGCATGCGACCTGGTATGCCGCCCGCTCCAGCGATCCGGCGGAGAACATGCGCCGCGTCCATCTCCTTCCGGAGGGGTTCTACTTCCCTGCTGGCGGTGCCTCGATCCAACATGTAGCCGCTCCCGGGGAGGTGACGCTAGCACGGCTGAGCCGGCCCAACGGCCGCTACCGGATGCAGGTGTTGAAGGGAGAGATTGTGGCCCTCGACGCCGCCACCACCGAACGGCTGGCGCATGCATCCAATTACGAATGGCCCCACGCCTTCGTGCGGCTTGCCGTGGACCCAGATGAGATGCTCAGCCGTTTTGGCGCCAATCACATCCATGCCGTACCCGGCGATCACCTGCGCGCACTGAGGGCCTTCTGTCACCTGGCGGATGTCGATTACGACGGGCTGGGAGCGGCGGCGTGACCACAATCCTGATGGGAGTGGATATCGGTACCTCCTCCACCAAAGGATGTCTCACGGATGCCGACGGACGGATGCTGCGCCAAGCCGAACGTGCTCACTCCACATCCATGCCTCACCCGGGCTGGTTCGAGCACGATGCTTCCACCGTCTGGTGGCGGGACTTTGTCGAGGTCTGCCGGGAACTCCTGGGCAGCGACCTGCCACACCCTGAGGCGCTCTGTATCAGCGGCATTGGCCCCTGTCTCCTCCCGGCCACCGAAGAGGGCGATCCCCTGCGTCCGGCAATTCTGTACGGGATTGATACCCGGGCGTCCTCGGAGATCCACGAACTGACCACAGAACTGGGGGAAGACCTGGTACTGGCTCGAGGGGGATCTCCTCTCACATCTCAAGCGGTCGGGCCGAAGCTGCTCTGGCTGCGCCATAACGAGCCTGAGGTGTGGGCCCGATGCAGGCGCTTCTACATGGCCAGTTCGTACATTGTGCACCGCCTCACCGGAATGTACGTACTCGACCACCACTCAGCTAGCCAGTGCAATCCCCTCTACGACCTGAACCAGCAAGCATGGGCGTCAGATTGGGCGGAGCTGATCGCCCCCGGAGTAGAGCTGCCTCGGCTCTGTTCACCATTGGAGCCAGTGGGACATGTGAGCGCCGCCGCCGCCGCCACCACCGGCCTCGATCCGGGAACCCCCGTATTGGCTGGGACAATCGACGCCTGGGCCGAAGCGGTCTCGGTGGAGGTGAGGAACGTGGGCGACCTTATGCTGATGTATGGCACCACCATGTTTCTGGTCCAGGTTTCTGCCACAGCCAGACCGAGCCCGAAGCTCTGGCTCACCCGAGGGGTATTCCCCGACCAGCTCACCCTGGCTGCGGGAATGGCCACCTCCGGTTCTCTGACCGCCTGGTTCCGAGAGGTCTCCGGGCGTGACTACGATGAACTCTTCCGAGAAGCAGGCGAGCTGGCCCCGGGTGCTGATGGCCTGCTGGCGCTGCCCTACTTCGCCGGGGAGAGGACCCCGCTGTTCGACCCCATGGCCCGCGGCGTCATCGCTGGGCTCACCCTGAGCCACGGCCGGGGCCATATCTTCCGGACGCTGTTGGAGGCGACTGCCTTCGGGGTTCGCCACAATCTCGAGGTGGTGTCAGAGGTCGCAGGCCCTCCGACACGGGTTGCCGCAGTGGGTGGCGGCACCCAGGGACAGTCCTGGATGCAAATCGTTTCCGACGTGTGCGGTCTGGATCAAGAAGTGCACCGAGAGTCTGTCGGTGCCAGCTACGGCGATGCCCGCATGGCTGGGGTGGCGGTAGGTGCGGTTGCTCCTGACCAGTCCTGGAACGAGGTGGTTGGCACTGTCACCGCCAACCCCGAACTCAAACCCCGGTACGACCAGCTCTACTCCCTGTACCGCCAGCTTTACCAGGCAACCGCAGACATCGTCCACCAACTCGCGCAGAGTCCCCAGAGCTGATCGGGGAAGTGCTTTGGGGACGTACTCTGGCGGGCTGACTGAGGCGACGCCCAAGCCTCAACCCACTATCCCCATGCCAGTTCAGCAAACATTAGGTCCGTTGGACGTGTGAGGGCAGGCAGCCCGCTCGGAATGCTGCATCCGAACGGGCGCCTGTTGTATGGGGCGGCCTACGCCTCCACTTGTGTAGCCCAAACCCGACCGAAACCTTGACCTGTCACGCGGCCCCATCTTCAGGGCTGTGGGGCAGCCCGGGAGTTGTGGTGGCTAGGCCGCAGCGCTGCCGATGCCCGCTGCCCATCGGGTCTACCCCGACCCCGACCATCGGTCTGGCCTGCCTCGGACTCGGATCGGTGGCCGGACGCTCCGCTTCCGAGCCGACTGGCTACTTGCTACCATGGTAATACCTGGGGTGGGATCGCATTATGAAGGTGAGCGTGAGCCTCCCCGTGGAGGCCATCGAGTTCCTGGACTCATACGCCCGCTCGCAGAGTTTCCCCACGCGGTCGGCTGTTCTGCACAAGGCGGTGCGACTGTTGCGCGGAGCAGAACTTGCTCCTACCTATGCGGACGCATTCATGGAGTGGGAAGTGTCCGGGAATGCCTCCGCTTGGGAGATGGCTGCAGGCGACGGTTTCAAGGCCAATGCTCCGGCGTGACGTCCGGTTGGTCGATCTGGAACCAGTCAGGGGTGTGGAAGCCAACAAGCGCCGTCCGGCTATTGTCGCGAGTAACGACGGCGACAACGCCTCCGCGTCGCAGCTGGGACGGGGGTGGTGACGGTGGTGCCGGTGACCATCGAGCATCGGGCGGGTGTACTGTGCATTCCGGTCAATTCGGCCGGGCGTTCCGGCCGAAAGCGGCCACCCATTCCGGTTGAAATCGGCCACCTAATCCGGCCGAAATCGGACACCCCAGCGGGGAGGCCAAGGGTGCGGGGTTGGGG
>JAKABA010000271.1 GCA_021802115.1 bacterium
CCGCTTTCACCTGCAAGCCGCTGCGAGTGGTGGTCGCACCGATCAATTCGACAATTACTTCGTGACTGACCAGAGGCTGTCCGCGCCAGTTGCTGCTGATGTGGGAGAAGAGCCGGTGCTCGATCTTTATCTACACCCGCTCCGGAAAAACCCTTGTCGCGCAAGGGGTTTGACGTCGTAGACATGTCAACGACGTGGGCCGTGCCTGGGGCGCGGCGGCGTCCCCGTCACTGCCGACCACCCCTGTCGTCGGCCCGCTGGCCGCCGAGCTTGCGGGCCAGCGCATCTCGAAGGCGACGATTCTCCTCACGGAGAGCGTTCAGTTCTGCCTGGAGGGAGGAGCGCAGTGCGCGTAGAGACTCCTCCGAGGCTCGCTCGGCGCGGGGCGGTACCAGCCGAGGGCGGCGCGGTCCCTGCTCGGAGCGGAACCGATCGATCTCGGCGCGAAGTGGCGGATCCCGGTAGAGCCAGGCTCTCGACACGCCGGCAGCGCGGGCCACGGCGGCGAAGCTCACGGCCTCGCCAACAGCGTCGAGGTGCCGGAGGGCGTCAACTGCCCGCCGCCGCGTCGTGTCGTGGCGCTCCTTCGCGGCCGTCACCATGGAGGTGACTCGGTCGCGATGGTCAGGCATGGTCATGGGCCTCGTCGGCCTGGATCGCTTCGAGAGCAAGGATGATGCGCTGTAGATGACCGAGGACTTGACGGTGGTTGGCGGCAAGGCGGTGCCGGCCGTCGGCCTCGGCAGCTGCAATCAGCTCGGCGCTCGCCGCGGCTTGGCGGCGGTGCACCGGCAGGAACTCGACGCTCGTCTGGAAGTCCGCACAGGTGAGGCAGGCGTTCGGGTGAGGGCAATCCTGCTGGGGTGGGCGCCCACAGTAGCCGTTTGGGAGACTGTCCTGGATGCGCGAAAGGTGGTGCTTAACCCACTCAGCCTCCGCCGTCGGAGCGCTCGCGTCATAGGCGAGTCGCTCTCCCTCGATGTTTACTCGGCGCTCACAGTAGGCCTCGAAGGCCTCACGAACTGTCGAATCGTGAAGACGAGCATAGGTGGCGGTCATGAGCGGACTCGCGTGACCGAGAAGGCGCTGGACGACGTGCTCAGGGACACCTTGGTTGATGAGCCTCGTGCCGACCGTATGGCGCCAGCGATGCGCGCTCACTCGCACCGAACGGCCAGCCTCGTCGTGCAGGCCGATGGCATCCTGCCAGCGGCCAAGGCGGCCACTAAGGGTCCCGTAGTCGAACGGACGGGCACCGTCGGGATTCGCCCGGGGGGCCGGGAAGAGCCAGGGCGAGGCTGGCAAGTCCCGTGCCCCCTCGGCTTGCTGGGCCCTGATGGCGGTGGCCGCCTTGGCACTCAATGGGATGAGCTGCTCGGCGGCCACCTTGGTGTTGTAGAAGCGCAGGCACGGCCATCCCGTGCTGTCTGGGACCAAGCAGTCGACGCGGAGCCGGCATGCGTCGCCAGCGCGCAGGCCGGTCTCCATCAGGACCACCACCAGGTGGCGGGTCGTCGCGTCAGGAAGCTGTGCCAGCGCCTCCTCGGACTCGAGCTGAGCCATCTGGTCCTCGGGTACGAAGCGAGGCAGTCCCTTCGGGCGCCTTGGCAGGTCGTCGGTGTAGAGCGTCGCCCCGGCCTGCAGCCCCTCCAAGAGGCCCCGGCGGCGAGCTGTCTCCAGGAAGCCGCGGAGGCTCGTGAGATAGCCGAGACGGGTGTTGGCGACTGGCCCGGTCGCCACCAGGTGGGATAGATAGGCCTCGAGGAGCCCCCGGGTGATGACCGAGGCATCCCCCGCACCGGGGCACACCTGGTCGAGGTAGGTGGCGAACCAGCTCAAAGCCGTGGCGTCTCTGCGAATGGCGCCGAATGAGATACCGCCGGTGAGCCGTCCCCGGAACCAGACCTTCACCGCCTGGCGCAGCCACGGCTGAGGAATGCGGCCGAACGATACCCGGTGGTGGCCGATTGTGCCTGGGGCGAACAAGCCCAGGTGACCGGCGTCCCAGTCGTCGCGGGCATACTCGGCTTCGGCCCCGCCGCCAGAAGCCAGGTCTTCGAGGTGGCGGTAGGCGTAGCGGAGGAAACCCACGGCGCTGGCCCTGCTCGTTTCGCTGCCGGCGGAAACGGCACCGAGCCACTCCTCCAGTGGGCGCTCCCGGAGCGATGCAGCCTCGGTGTCGACCAACATCGCCACCACCGGGCGCACCGCCAGGGGTGACAACCCCCGGCCCCGCTCGTCGTGGCGGCACTGGAGCACGAAAGCCAGCTCTAAGCGGCAGCGAAGAGACAGCGTCGAGAGGTCAAAGGTCTCGTCGACCCGGGCGACGCTGCTCGCCACCGGCGCTGCGGTGGCGACGAAGCGTTCTAGGTCGGGCCGGCCCTGCCAGTCCCAGCGGTGGTGGTGGGCCTCGCACAGGCCAAGAGACCGCGACGGCCGGTCGCAGCCAGCCACCGCGCAGCGACATCCGGCCAGGACAGGGTCGTCGGGGTCGGGACGGTAGAGCGAGACGGCGAACTCGGGGCGTACGACGGTTTGAAGGCGCTCGAGGAACCAGTCCGGCTCTTCGCCGGGTAGCGCCCGAAGTGCGTTCACAGCGGAGACTCCGACGCCGCCAATACCCCGGCCTTGGCGAGCTCGGATCGCAGATCCTCCACACCGAGGTGTACGTAGGTCTGGCTCGTAGTCGTCACGTTGGCGTGGGTGAGCATCTTCGAGACGATCTCGATCGGGACTCCACGGCGGATCATGTCGCTCGCCGCTGAGTGGCGCAGCATGTGGAGGGTGAAGTCGACGCCGGTGGCCGACCGCAGCCGCTCCACCAGACTGCCGACGGCCGAATAGCGAAGCGGCCGCCCGATCGGAGGTGCGAAGAGGTTCACGAAGACGTAGTCGGAGTCGAGGTCACCGTACTCGTCGAAGAGATAGCTGCTGTAAAGGCGGACCAGGCCCGCCGAGACCGGGATCGCCACCGCATCGCGGCACTTCGCCCGGACCTCGTTGGCGTTGTCGTCTCGGGGAACGATGCGCACCGTACGTTGCCTGGAGACGAAGTCTTCATGACGAAGTCCGAGCGCCTGCCCGATCCGCATGCCGGTCTCGGAGAGAAGTGCCAGTAGGAAGCGGTCGCGCAGGTGAGTACACGCGGCCAGCAGCGTGGCCACCTCCTGGGCGGTGAGGGTCTTGGGGAGTTTCCTGGGGACGCGCAAGCGCACCGGACGACGGGGCGTCCGGCGGGCTCGGCCCCCGACCTGGTCCAAGAACGGCTTGTAGGAGCCCCGTCCCCCTCGCCGCCAGCTGACCAGCTCGGTTGCGAGGGGGACGCCGCGGCGGAGATGGAACTCGTAGAAGCCGAACACCGCAGCCAGGTGCCGGTTGACGGTGGCCGCACTGCGCCGGGCCGCAGTCGCATCGAGGAGGATCACGCCCTCTGCCGGGGAGCGCAGCCATGACAGGAACCGCCCCACGTCGTCTAGGTCCCCGGCCTCCCACGCACGCTGCCGACCAGCCAGGTACTCGAAGTAGAGCTTCAGGCTTGTGGCGTAGGCCCGGATGGTGCTGGGCGAGCGCTCGAGTGCGGCCAGGTGGGCCAGGTATGACTCGATCGCCTCTATCGGCTCCAAGTCGGGACCCACAACAGTGAAGGACCGGGCGCCGGTGCCTGGCATCACGACCCTATGGACACTCAGCTCGGCGGCCCGCTCGCGAACCATTCCCCTCGTAGCGGCGATACGGTGTGCGCCCACGCGGCAATCTCCCGCACCAGCCGGCCTCGCTCTCCGGCCCCCAGTCAAGCGTTCAGGGCCTCCGCAATCACTGCATATCGGAAAAGAGCACTGGTCTCGGTCGGGTCAGCGGGCATCACGCAACCTCCTGGGTCGGCTTGGACGGCATGGAAGCCATGAAACGCCGCTCTCCCAGCGCTGCCCAGAGCGGGGTCGTGTTGGTGCCCAGCCAGGCCCCGCCGCTGACCAGGCTGGCCAGTTCCCAGAGACCCACCACCACCTGCCGGGGTGCCCAGAGGGCTCCCAGCGCAGCCAGGGCAGCTTGCTCTGGGTCCCCGGGCAAGCTGATCACCTCGTCGCCGAGTTCCACGCGCAGAGCGGCAAGACCCACGACCAGCGCCGGCGCTCTAGCCCGGTGCCGTCGCCGCCAGTCGCGGGCGGTGCTGTGGGGCACCCCCATCTGAGCCGCCACTTTCCCCATCCCCAGCCCACCGACTCCAAGCGCCAGGGCCCTCCCGATCATCCGGACCGGGTCCAGACGCCTGTGCAGCAGGAACGACGGCAGCAGCGCGTGGGTCACGCTGCACCTCTGGCAGCACGCCCGGTGAATGAACAGCTGGCGCTCAATCTCCTCCCGGACGTACCGCCAGTACCCCGACCAGAAGACCATCTGCTGACGGCAGTCGGGGCAGCGACTTCGGGGAACCTGGATTTCCCTGCCATGGGCCGCATACCTCTCGACAGGAAGCCAGCAGTGCCATACGATGGCCACGGTGGTTGACTCCACCATCTGACCCTCTCGGGAACGTCTGCACTGTCGTCGCCGGGGGGGTCTTCTCTTACGACGAGCTAATCATGCCCCCACGGGGTTGTCCCCCGCTTCCCCAGGCGTGCGCCCCCTTCCCCAAACCCCATCCCCGGTTACTACTACTACGACTTGTCTCCTTTCCACCCCATCGCCCAGGGCCCTACCCTTTCCCGGAGCTCCAGCCTCAAAGTGCCCCGGACCTACGGTCGCCTTTGAACACCTGTCGTCGGCGACATGCACCACATCGTAGATGTCGGTGCAGATAACGAAGTAGCTGAGGTCTAGAGCGAGTTGGGAAGAGGCTCGTTAGTTACTTCGTAGACACCAGGAAACCCGGTGTAGATAACGATCTTGTTCCACTTGCTGGTTCCCGGGGGAAAGTGGCCGACCGTAATCGTGAGCCCTGACTCCCGCGCGAACTTCGCCA
>JAKABA010000044.1 GCA_021802115.1 bacterium
GCCGCCAGGCCCGGCGGGTCCGCGACCCTCGACGCCGGGCCGGCGCCGATCGCCAGCACGAGGGCCGCAGCCTCGGCCTCGCCCGCCAGCCGGTGCCGTCCGGCGGGCCCAGGCCGCGGCTCACGGACCGGCCGACCGCCGCCACGGGAGCGGGACCGGCGCGGGGGTGGCCCGGCAGGCGAGCCCGGGGGCGTACCAGAAGGCCCAGTCGCCCTCGGCCCCCAGCACGCAGTGGGCCGTGGACACCGTCCCGTACGCGGGGCCGTGGTGGCAGAAGCCGGCCGCGGTCCCCGCGGGGCCGTGCCAGCGGCTCACGGCCTGCAGCTGGGCTCGGCAGGAACCGGCGTCGGTCGCCCGGCCGGCAGCGGCCAGTCGGGGCTGGGCGCGCCGAGCCAGGGGAGGGGGCAGGGCATCCAGGCCGTCGACGGTGAGGGTGTGGACCCCGGGCTCCAGGGCGGTGAGGCGCAGGGTCGCCCCATCCCACTCGGCCACCATCGCGTCGACTCGATCCGCCACCAGCAGGTTGAAGGGGTTGAAGGCCCCGGGGTCGAGGCCCTGGAGCCACGAGGGCGCCTCGGCGGCCCGGAGCAGCCGGAGGGCCTGGATCGGCAGCTGGCCCCGGGAACGCCGCCCGGGGTCTGGGGGGACGCCGGTCCGGCGGTTGGTGAGCGCGGCCAGCAGGCCCCCCGCCTGGCAGCCGAGCCAGGTGCCACCGGCCGTGAGGTCCCGGCCGGCCAGCGCCGGCGGGTCGCTGCCGGGGAGGAGCGCTGGCGCGGCGCTGGGGCGGTCCCGCCGCTCGTCCCGGTTGGCCACCAGCACCACCGGCGCGCCGGGAACGCAGCGGTGGGCGACCAGGATGGTGCACACGGGCCCCATTCTCAGCCCTGGGCCCGGGCCCCTCCGGTAGGCTGGCCGGTGGCTGCCGCCGAGGGACCGATGGAGGAGAGGCCGTGGACGAGGTGCTGGGCCCGCAGGACGGGCTGGGAGCCGCCGCTGAGCCGGAGCCGATCAGCTGGTTCCCGGTGACCCCCGAGGCCGAGCTGGAAGCCCCCGAGCGCGAGCTCTTCCAGAAGGTGCGGGAGCGCACCGGGGCGGTGCCCAACGTCTTTCGGGTCTACGCCTGGCGGCCCGAGCGACTGCGGGCCTGGTTCAGCCACTTCCGCCAGGTGATGCGGCCGACCCCCGGGCTGGGGGCGCGCGAGCGGGAGATGATCTCGGTGGCGGTGTCCATGGCCAACGGGTGCCTCTACTGCCTGGTCGCCCACGGCGCGGCCCTGCGGGAGCTCTGCGACGACCCGGTGGTCGCCGACCGGCTGACCCTGGACTACCGCCGGGTGCCGCTGCCGGAGCGGGAGCGGGCGATGCTGGACTACGCGGTCAAGCTGACCCGGGACCCCGTCCACTGCGACGCCGCCGACCTGGCCGCGCTGCGCCGGCTGGGCTTCACCGCGGAGGAGGTCTGGGACATCATTGAGGTGACGGCGATGTTCAACTTCACCAATCGCCTGGCGATGGGCACCGGGATGCTGCCCAACCGCGAGGACCATCAGCGCTGCCGGGAGCGCCGGGACGGGGTTTGACCCGCGGCGCCGGGCGGGTAGGGTAGAGGCGTCGGACCCGGCCACGGGGCGCAGGCTCCAGCGGTCGCCGGATCCAGAGCACCAAGGGAGGTAGCGAGAGCTTCATGGCCAAGACCGTGGGTATCGATCTGGGTACCACCAACTCGGTGGTCGCCGTCATGGAGGGTGGCGAGCCGGTCGTCATCGCCAACACCGAGGGCGGGCGGACGACCCCATCGGTTGTCGCCTTCACCAAGGGGGGGGAGCGGCTGGTCGGGCAGCTGGCCCGGCGTCAGGCCGCCGTCAACCCGGAGAACACCGTCTACTCGATCAAGCGCTTCATGGGACGCCTCTTCAACGAGGTCTCCAGCGAGCGGGCCATCGTCCCCTACAAGGTGATGAGCGGCAAGGACGGGCGCGCCGAGGTCGAGCTCCAGGGGACGCACTACACGCCCGAGGAGATCTCGGCGATGATCCTGCAGAAGCTGAAGGCTGACGCCGAGGCCTACCTGGGGGAGAAGGTCACCGACGCGGTGATCACCGTCCCGGCCTACTTCAACGACGCCCAGCGGCAGGCGACCAAGAACGCCGGCCAGATCGCCGGGCTCAACGTCCTGCGCATCATCAACGAGCCCACCGCGGCCTCCCTGGCCTATGGCCTGGAGCGCAAGGAGTCGGAGAAGATCCTGGTCTTCGACTTGGGGGGCGGCACCTTCGACGTCTCGATCCTGGAGGTCGGCGAGGGCGTTTTCGAGGTCAAGGCCACCAACGGCGACACCCACCTCGGCGGAGACGACTACGACCGGCGCCTGGTGGACTGGATGGCCGAGGAGTTCAAGCGCGACCAGGGCATCGACCTCAAGGGCGATCGCCAGGCGCTGCAGCGGCTGACCGAGGCGGCCGAGAAGGCCAAGATCGAGCTCTCCCAGCTGCAGGAGACCTCGATCAACCTGCCCTTCATCACCGCCGACCAGAACGGGCCCAAGCACCTCGACATGCGGGTCTCGCGAGCCAAGTTCGAGCAGCTGACCCAAGACCTAACCGAGCGTTGCCGCAAGCCCTTCGAGAGCGCCCTCAAGGACGCCGGGATGACGGTCGCCGACCTCGACGAGGTGATCATGGTCGGGGGCTCGACCCGCATGCCCGTGGTCCAGGAGCTGGTCCAGTCGATCGCCAAGAAGGAGCCGCACCGGGGGGTGAACCCGGACGAGGTGGTCGCCGTCGGGGCCGCCATCCAGGCGGGGGTCCTGAAGGGCGAGGTCAAGGACGTCCTCCTCCTCGACGTCACCCCGCTCTCGCTAGGGATCATGACCGAGGGCGAGGTCAACACCCGTCTGATCGAGCGCAACACCACCATCCCCGCCAGCAAGTCCCAGGTCTTCTCCACGGCGGCCGACAGCCAGCCCTCGGTGGAGATCGTGGTCCTCCAGGGCGAGCGGCCGCTGGCCCGCGACAACCGGACCCTGGGCCGCTTCATGCTGGACGGGATCCCGCCGGCCCCGCGCGGGATGCCGCAGATCGAGGTCACCTTCGACATCGACGTCAACGGCATCCTCAACGTGACCGCCAAGGACCGGGGCACCGGGCGGGAGCAGAAGGTGACCATCACCGGCTCCACCACCCTGCAGAAGAACGAGGTGGAGCGGCTGGTGAAGGAGGCCGAGGTCCACGCCGAGGAGGACCGCGTCCGCGCCGAGGAGATCGAGGTCCGCAACCGCGCCGACTCCGTGGTCTACTCGGCGGAGAAGACCCTGCGCGATCACGGGGACAAGGTCTCCAGCGAGGTCCGCGACGAGGTCACCCAGAAGATCGACGCCTTGAAGGCGGCGATCGCGGCCAAGGACGTGGCCGCCATGCGCACCGGCGAGACCGAGCTGACCGCGGCCGTCCAGAAGATCGGCGAGGCGGTGTACGCCAGCAGCGCCGGGGCTCCCCCCGCGGCCGATGGGACGGGCGGCGCCAGCGGCGGCGAGGGCAGCCCGTCGGGCACCGCCCCAGAGGCCGGGGCCGGAGGCGAGGACGTGGTCGACGCCGAGTTCAAGGAGGTGTGACCGGCTCGGGCCGGCATCCTCGAACTGGGGCTCGGCGACCGGCCCGGCCACCGCAGGCGGCGGGGCCGGTCCCGGCCGCTCGCCTCTCCGGTCCCGCAGCCGGAGGTGAGCCGGGAGGTTGCCGCCGGCTGCGGCCCCACCGTCGGCGGTCAGGGGCGCTGTTGAATCACGACTCTGCGACCACGGCCGGTAGGCTGGGGCTCGTCAACAACATCACCACCGGGGGTGCGCGCCAATGCCGATGATCTACCGACGTCTGGGCCGCTCCGGCCTCAAGGTCAGCTTGCTCTCCCTGGGATCCTGGGTCACCTTCGGGACCCAGATGGACGAGGACCGGGCGCTGCAGTGCATGACCGCCGCCCGTGAGGGCGGGGTCAACTTCTTCGACAACGCCGAGGTCTACGCCGGCGGCGAGTCGGAGCGGATCATGGGCCGGGTCCTGGCCCGGGCCGGCTGGCCGCGGCACAGCTACGTGGTCTCGACCAAGTTCTACTGGGGCATCCACGAAGGGGTGAACACCGAGAACACCCTGAACCGCAAGTACCTGCTCCAGGCCATGGACGCCTCCCTGGAACGGTTCCAGCTGGACTTCGTCGACCTCATCTTCTGCCACCGCCCCGACCCCGAGACCCCGATCGAGGAGACGGTCTTCGCCATGCACGACCTGATCGACCGGGGGAAGGCGCTCTACTGGGGCGTCTCGGAGTGGTCGCCGGACGAGATCCGCGCCGCCTACGGGATCGCCGAGCGCCACCACCTGCACAAGCCGGTGATGGAGCAGCCCCAGTACCACCTCTTCGCCCGCAACCGGGTGGAGCAGGAGTACGAGCGGCTCTACGAGGACTGGGGGCTGGGGTTGACCACCTGGAGCCCGCTGGCGTCGGGCTTGCTCACTGGCAAGTACGTGGACGGGATTCCCGCCGGCAGCCGGGCCACCCTGCCCGGCTACGAGTGGCTTCGCGACGACCTGGTCGACCCCGGGCGCAACGCCGCGGTGCGCAAGCTGCAGGGCATCGCCCGTGAGCTGGAGTGCAGCATGGCCCAGCTGGCCATCGCCTGGTGCGCCCACAACCCGCACGTCTCCTCGGTCATCACCGGGGCCACCAGCGTGGAGCAGGTGCGCGAGAACCTGGGCGCCCTCGAGGTGCTGCCCAAGCTGACCGACGCCGTCTGCCAGCGCATCGACGCCATCACGCGGGCCGGCTGATCGCGGCGCGGGCCGGGAGCGGCGCTCCCGGCCCGCGGCCGGGGCCGTTTCAGCGAGCGCGCCCCGCGGGTAGACAGTTCCTGGGCGGTTCGCCGGTGGCCATTCCCCGGCAGCGCCCGCCAGGAGTTCTGCCCAATGCGACTGGACCGGTTCACGGAGCGCAGCCAGGAGGCCCTGCAGGCCGCCACCCAGCTGGCCACCACCCTTGAGCACCCTGAGGTGGAGCCGGAGCACCTGCTGCTGGCCCTGGTCGAGGAGCCGGCGGGGCTGATCCAGCCGCTCCTGCGCCGCCTGGAGGCGGACCCGGCGGCCATGGCCCAGCAGCTGCGCCGAGACCTGGAGGGCCGCCCGCGCCAGCAGGGGGCGGCACCGCTGCCGTCGCGCGAGCTCACCGCGGTCCTGAACGCCGCCTGGCAGGAGATGGAGCGGCTGCAGGACGAGTACTGCAGCACCGAGCATCTCCTGCTGGCCCTGGCCGGTCGGACCACCGGGCCGGTGGCCGGCCTGCTGAACCGGGCCGGCGTCACCCCCGACCGGCTGCGGGCCTCCTTGACGACGATGCGCCAGGGCCAGCGGGTGACCGATGCCACCCCCGAGGCCAAGCACCAGGTGCTGGAGCGCTACGCCCGCGACCTGACCCAGCTGGCCCGCCAGGGCAAGCTGGACCCGGTCATCGGCCGGGAGGACGAGATCCGCCGGACCATGCAGGTCCTGGCCCGCCGCACCAAGAACAATCCGGTCCTGATCGGGGAGCCCGGGGTGGGCAAGACCGCCGTGGTCGAGGGGCTGGCCCTGCGCATTGCCAGCGGGGACGTCCCCGAGACGCTCAAGGAGCGCACCGTGGCGGCCCTCGACCTGGGCGCCCTGATCGCGGGCACCAAGTTCCGCGGCGAGTTCGAGGACCGCCTGAAGGCGCTGCTGAAGGAGGTGACCCAGTCGGAGGGACGGGTCATCCTCTTCATCGACGAGTTGCACACCCTGGTGGGGGCGGGGGCCGCCGAGGGGGCGATGGACGCCAGCAACATGCTCAAGCCGGCCCTGGCTCGCGGCGAGTTGCGGGCGATCGGCGCCACCACCTTCGACGAGTACCGCAAGCACATCGAGCGCGACCCGGCCCTGGAGCGGCGCTTCCAGCCGGTGCCCATCGGCGAGCCCTCGGTCGAGGACACCATCAGCATCCTGCGCGGGCTGAAGGAGCGCTACGAGGTCCACCACGGGGTGCGGATCAAGGACGGCGCCCTGGTGGCGGCGGCCATGCTCTCCCAGCGCTACATCGCCGACCGCTTCCTGCCCGACAAGGCCATCGACTGCATCGATGAGGCGGCCGCCCGGCTGCGCATGGAGATCGACTCCCTGCCGGTGGAGCTCGACGATGCGGAACGCCAGATCCGCCAGCTGGAGATCGAGCGGGCAGCCCTGCAGCGGGAGACCGACCGGGCCTCCCAGGACCGCTTGCAGGCGCTGCAGCGGGAGCTGGCGGACGCCACCGAGCGGGCCGCGACCCTCCGGGCCCGCTGGGAGCAGGAGAAGACCGCCATCGGGGCCATCCGCTCCACCAAGGAGGCGCTGGAGCGCAACGTTTTCGAGGCTGAGCGGGCCGAGCGGCTGGCCGACTTCGGCCGCGCCGCCGAGCTGCGCTACGGCACCGGGCCCGAACTGCAGCGGCGGCTGCAGGCCCAGCAGGAGGCGCTGGTCCAGTTGCAGGGGCCGCAGGCGCTGCTGAAGGAAGAGGTTGACGAGGAGGACGTGGCCGGCGTGGTCTCGCGCTGGACCGGCATTCCCGTCAGCCGGATGCTGGAGGGCGAGGTGCAGAAGCTGGTCCGGATGGAGGACCGGCTGCACCAGCGGGTGGTGGGCCAGGACGCCGCCCTGGCGGCGGTCGCCAACGCCGTGCGGCGGGCCCGGGCGGGGCTCGGCGACCCCCAGCGCCCCATCGGCTCCTTCATCTTCCTGGGCCCGACCGGGGTCGGCAAGACCGAGCTGGCTCGGGCCCTGGCCGGGTTCCTGTTCGACAGCGAGCAGGCGCTGATCCGCCTCGACATGAGCGAGTACATGGAGAAGCACACCGTCTCCCGCCTGATCGGGGCCCCCCCGGGGTACGTCGGCCACGACGAGGGCGGGCAGCTCACCGAGGCGGTGCGCCGCCGTCCCTACGCGGTGCTGCTGCTCGACGAGATCGAGAAGGCTCACCCGGACATCTTCAACATCCTCCTGCAGCTTCTGGAGGACGGGCGCCTGACGGACGGCAAGGGGCGCACGGTCGACTTCCGCAACACGGTGGTCATCATGACCAGCAACCTGGGCAGCCCGATCATCGCGGCCCTGCCGCCGGGGGCAGCCCCCGAGGCCGAGGCCGCCACCCGTGAGGCCGTGCTCCAGGAGCTGCGCCAGCACTTCCGGCCGGAGTTCCTCAATCGGGTGGACGAGGTCATCCTCTTCCACCGGCTCGACGAGGCCCAGATCGCGGCCATCGTCGAGATCCAGCTGGCGCAGCTGGTCCAGCGACTGCAGCAGCGCCGCATCGGGCTGGCGGTCCGTCCCGCGGCGGTGGCCTGGCTGGCGCACGAGGGTTACGACCCAGTCTACGGGGCCCGGCCCCTCAAGCGGGTGATCCAGCGCCAGCTGGGGGACCGGCTGGCGCTGGCGATCCTCGAGGGGCGCTTCGGCGAGGGCGACACCGTGGTGGTGGATCGCGGGGCCGAGGGGCTGACCTTCGAGGCGATTGCCCCCGCGCGGGCCGGCTCCAGCGCTGCCGGAGATGCGTCGGCGCCGCCCGAGGCCGAGGTCGTCGACGTGGAGGCCCGCCCCGTCGAGTGAGGGGGGGATCCGCTACCAGGCCGCCTCGGTGCGCTGGCCGGCGGCCCGCAGGGCGGTGAGGACCGCCTCTGCGTCCGGGGCCAAGGGGGGAGCGACCCGGATCGCCTCCAGTCGCGACCGGGCCACCACCAGCTCGACCTGGCGGCGGTCCAGGTGCGGCTTGGGGCTGAGCGGTCCCGTGAAGGCCTGGAGGGCCGCGCCGGCGCGCTCGCGCAGAGCCCGCGGGGAGAGTTCGCCCGCCCGCACCCGGTAGCGGCCCGCCTCCTGGACCAGCTGGAAGCGGTAGGCCACGCGCCCGGCCCGGGCACAGGCCTCGCAGCGCTCGTGGGGCTCCCCGGGGATCTCCGGGCGCTTGAGGCAGATCCGGCACACGCCCCGAGTCTACGAGGTGCCCGCCCGGCGTGTCGGAGGCTCAGGCGTCAGGCCCCTCCGGGGCCCCGCCAGCCGGCGGGGCGCGGTCACCGGGCCCGGGGGCCGTGGGTCCGGGGTGGGGCTGGCGGTGGCGGCTGGCCGCGCGCGGTGCGGCGCTGGGCGGTGAGCTCCCGGACGGTCTGGGTCTCGGCGGTCGGCGGCTGGCGGTCTGGCGGCCGCAGCGGCACGAAGGAGGCGCCGAGGACGGCCGACCGGGGCCCCGACCACGGACCGGGCGGGGCTGCCACCAGGTCGGCCAGGGCCCAGGCGATCCCCTCGTAGTTCACCCGCCAGCCCCGGAAGTGCGGCCAGGCCCCCCCGGGGGTGCGCTCCACCACCCAGCCGGCGCGCTCCATGCGGATGACGGCGTCGGCGAACTCTCGCTCCGTGAGCTGCAGGGGATCCTCCGGGTGGGGGTCCGGGTCAAAGGGGATCTCGGCCACCTCGGCCACCGCCCGCAGGCAGACCGTGCCCATGCGCAGGAGCGGCCGGGCCTGGGCCGGCGCCGACAGCGGGCAGAGGGCGAGGTGGAGCGCCGCCGCGTCCATGACCGCCAGCAGCCCCAGGACCCACGACCGCAGCGGGTCTGGGGAGCGGAAGTAGAGGAGGGTGGAGTAGCTGCTGTGGCTCTCGGCGACGTCGGCGGCCCACTCCTCCCAGCGGCTGTAGAGCGCGGGCAGGCTGTCCAGGCTGCCGATGAGGGCGTGGCGGGCCAGGATCTCCGGTCCCCAGGCTGGGGCCCCGCCGCTGCTCTCCAGCATCGTGACCAGCCGTTCGCGGCGGTTGTAGGCGGCGTAGAGGGTGGGCAGGTAGGAGATCTGGAGCGCCACCATCACCAACCCGGTGGCCGCCTCCGCGAAGACCACGGCCGTCGCGGGGCCACCGCGGGTGGCGGCGAAGCCCAGGGTGAACATGGAGGAGCCGCTGAGGCGCAGGGCCGCGGGGAAGCTGCCACGGATGAGCGGCCAGAGGATGAGGGCGTAGCTCAGGATCAGCAGGCTGCTCCACACCGCGAGGCGGAGCAGGAGGAAGACCGGGGCGAGATAGGCCAGGGTCCGGTCCCGGTCGACGTAGTCGCGCTGGCGCCGGGCCATCGCGGCGAAGGCGCCCCGGGTCAGGCCGGCGAGCCAGGCGGAGAGCCGGGAGGTGGTGGCTCGCGGCACGACCAGGGCCCCGACGACGCTGGCCATGGTCCAGACGGTGCCCGCCACCCCGAGCAGCAAGGCGGCGATGCGCAGCGCGGTCAAGGGGTGGGCCCCATCGGGGGCCGCGGCCGGTGCCCCGGGCTCGGGGTGCTCACGATCAGGAGGCCCGTCTCAGCCAGGTCACGGCCGCAAGGGTATCCCGCCGGCCGGCGGAGCGCCTCCAGCCCCCGCCCACCGTCCGCCCCGGGGGCCGGCCGGCTGCGCTCAGGAGCGGACCGCGTGGATCAGGGCCGGGATGTAGACCAGAGCCCCAATGACGGCGGCACCGACGGCCGCCACCAGCACCACCCCGGCGGCAAGGTCCTTGACCACCCCGACGGCCGGATCCTGGGCCGGGTGCACCAGGTCCAGGACCGCCTCGATGGCGCTGTTGACGGTCTCGGCCAGGATGACGGCGAGGATCGCGAAGACCACCGCCACCCACTGACCGATCCCCACGCGGAGCACGAACCCCAGACTGGCGGCGGCGGCCGCCGCCACCAGGTGGACGCGCATGTGACGCTGATGGCGCACCATCCAGACCACGCCGCGCCCAGCATCTCGGAAGGAGCGGCGCACGGATCGCTGGCGGGGTGGGAGCATACCCTGCCGAGAATACGGAGCTTAGGGGCCGGGCCGGTGGTTCGAGAGAGCGCGAGCCGCCGGCGCCGGTGAGGGCAGGCGAGCTTGCTGTGCCCTCCGGCCCGGCCGAGTTGCCCCGCCCGGTGGCCTGGCCGGCGGTCCCGGTGCACCTTGGGGCTTGGGCGGACGGCCTCGAACCGCACCGGGACCGGCCCCTGACCACCGGCCAGTCCCAAGTGGCGCCTGAGGCGGCCCGGGACATCGCGTCCCTACAACCCTCCACCAGTGCCGATCGCCTGGCGCCACACTGACGGCCGCGCCGCTGCGGGCAGGCCGCCTCTGCTCATCCGGGTACAACGTGATCTGGTCCTTCATGACCGGACAGAATCGCTGAACTGTTAGGGGTGGTCAGAATCGCTGAACCACAACAACCACAACACGCGCCCTTGACAGGCCTTCGGCCTGACTTCTACGATGACCCGGTCCGGCTCGCGACGCCGACCTAACGTAGCCCTGCTCAGACGGATCAGGCGTTGATTCAGGGAGTGCATTAGCTATAGCTATGCGCGTGCGTGACCGCTCGAGAGTCATTCGTACGGTCGTGGTCGCCGCTGCCTGCGCCCTTGCCCTCAGTGCCGCCCTGCTGGGATCGACCAGCCGGCCCGTGGCGGCCCAGGCGCCCAGTTCGGCGGCGTCCTGTCACCATCCGCTGGCGGGCTTGCCGGCCAGCGGTGCGACGCAGGGTCAAGGAGTGCCCTACCTGTGTCACGTCTTCGTGATCATGTTCGAGAACCACAGCTACGCCGACCTCACGTACGAGAGCGACCTTCCGTACATTCACCAGTTGGCTCGGACCTACGGGCTGGCCACCCAGTACTACGGGGTCACGCACCCGACGGTGCCCAACCGGGTCGGGTTTTGGAGTGGCCGCGGTCGGACCCTCACCGACAGCGTGAAGAACAACTCTCTGAGCTACCCCAACCTGATCGACCAGATGAGTGCCCACGGGATCTCCTGGGGGGCGTATTACCAGCATTCTGAAAGCTCCACCAACGCCCATCCGGTCTACAACTACCTTCACAACAGCACCCTCATGCTCTTCAAGGACATCGCCAGGAGCCCCGCCCGGCTGGCTCACCTGCACCCGCTGCCCGATCTGACCCCGGCGCTGCGGAGCGGGCGGCTGCCCCAGTTCACCTACATTGGGCCCAATTTCGTCACCAACATGCATGGAACCTTCACCCCCGGCGCGACCCAGTTCAACTTCCAGGGGGCAGGGCTAGGTGGCGCCGTCGGCGGAGCGGGTCAGCACGACGCCTACCTGGAGACGCGGGGGGACAACTTCCTCCACACGTGGATCCCCCAGATCCTGCACTCACCGGCGTGGCACCAGGGGCCGGCTGCGATCTTCTTCTGCTTCGATGAGAACAACTACGACGCCAGCATGCCGCAGAACTACTACTACGTTTCCAATTCCGGTGTGGCCGGCTCCCAGATCGTCCCGGCCGGCACCCACGTGAGCGGACCCACCGGGTTCAACTTCCCCGGTGGCGTGCTGGGCGGTGGCCGGTCGCTGGCGATTGTGATCACCAATACCGCCCGCCACGTGGTGTCCAAGCAGCAGTACAACGAGTACTCGATCCTGCGCACCATCGAGCAGTCCTGGCATCTCGGCTACCTGGGGCATGCGGCATCCCCTGGGGTGATCAGCATGGGGGCGTTCTTCCACGGGGGAGGGGCGCCCACCCCGGCGCCAAACCCACTCCGGCCGACCGTCGTCGGGGGCGGATACCCGGTGGCGCTGAACGGCACCCCGGTCACCAGAGCGGCGCCGGTGACGACGGTGACCGGCCCCTCCGCCGTGCTTCGGCCCGACTCCAACCCGCACCTGACGGACTTCACCGACCATCAGGCGGGAGCCACTCTGAAGATCAACGAACTTTCCCCGGGCGCGCTCCACGGCGACCTCACGCTGAAGATCCTCTCGCCCGCATCGGGCGTCAGCTTCTCGGCTCAGTCCAATCCGGCGGCGACCACCTTCGTACCGAGCGCTGACGACTCCGGCGTCATGTTCGCGCCGAGCACCGTCACCCCAACGACCGTCACCATCCCGGTCGCCAGCCCGAGCAGCAAGGTGACGTCCACCGCCTACATCACGGGTCTGATGGTGGACGTCGCGTCCGGGGTTCCGGCCGGTGCGGTGCGGGTCCAGGTCAGTTCCGGCGCCACCGTCGAGGGCACGGTCACGGTCGGGACCGTGGGTCGCCCCCAGGCGGGGCCGCGCCCGGTGCTGCTGGCTCCGGTGGTGCACGCCGGCAGTGTGGCCTTCCCCTTCGTGGCGCCGGCCTCGGCACCGCGCGGCGCGCATTACGAGATCGAGGTCACGGGCAGCGCGCCCACCAGCCGCGCCATCACCGTTGGCACCAACCAGTTCTTCCTCGGAATCACGACCGTGGCCGGCCCGGTGCTGGCGGACTCGATGGCACAACTGACCAACCTGGCCGGCAAGGAGTACTGGGTGCGGGTGCGGGAGATGGGCTCCTCCAACGGCGCCTGGTCAGGCCCGCGCACCTTCACCGTACGGGTGCCGGGGTCGTTGCCCTGAGGGCGGCGGTCTCCGCCCGCCGGCCAGGGCGGGCCGGAGGCCGCGGTCGGCGTGACGCGCCACCGGCAGGAGGCCTGAGGCCTCGGGGAGCGGGGGCCCGGTGGGAGGCCGCGCGCTACCGGGGCAGGGGAGGGGGCGGCCCCGGACGGCGGTTGGGGCGGCGCCGCGGACCCCCGCAGCGAGTGGTTGGTCGTGCGCGGGCCCGGAGTGCGGCAGGGGGGCCTTGCGCGCGTGACGAGGCTTGACGAGGCGACGGAGGGGGTCCGCGATGCCGCTGGACGGCTGGACAGAGAGATTGAAGGGAGGCAGGCTCATGAGTAGACAGTTGCGGCGGATGTGGGTGGCGTTCGTGGCGCTCGCCCTGGCGGCTGGCGGGGCGGCCGGCCTGCTCCTCGGCCCGAGCATGACCCAGGCGGTGGCGGCTCACAAGCCGGGGCCGCGGACGGCGGTGCCGTTCTTCAAGCACGTCTTCGTGATCGTGATGGAGAACCACAGCTACAGCGACATCATGTACGAACACGACCTGCCCTACATCCACCACTTGGCCCACACATACGGGCTGGCGACGAACTACTACGGGATCACCAACGCCAGCACCCCAGACCGGGTGGGGTTGCTCTCCGGCACCACCGCCAACACGGAGCTCCCCAACGCTCCCGGCCACAATCTGACCCAGCCGACCATCGTCAACCAGCTGATGGCGCACCACATGAGTTGGGGCGTCTACTACGAACACAGCCGGTTCTCCACGAGTGCCCATCCGGTCTACAACTACGCGACCAGCTCCCCGGCGGGTACCTTCTTCCGCTTCAAGTTCATCACCACCCACCCAGCGCTGGTAAAGACCCACTTCCATCCGCTGCCGCAGCTGGGACAACAGCTGAGGTCGCGCAAGGCGGGCCCCGTTCCCCAGTTCGTCTGGATTCGGCCCAACAGCCTTGGCAACATGGAGGGTGGTTACCGGACCCCGGGGCAGTTCACCTTCCAGGGAGCGGGCCCGGGTGGTGCGACCGCCAAGGACTCGCAGTTGGAGCAGGGCGGCAACACCTTCCTGTCCACCTGGATCCCGCAGATCGTGCGTAGCCCGGCATGGAAGTCCGGGCCGTCGGCGATCTTCATCGCCTTCGACGAGACCAGCTACAGCGCCAGCAATGCGCCGGTCGGCTACTGGGCGTCCAATGCCGGCGTGGCGGGGAGCCCGGTGCTGCCTGCGGGCATCGACTTGAGCGGTAACCCCAGCCTTCCTTTCCCCGGCGGGGTGGACGGTGGTGGGCACGCCCTGGCGATGGTCATCACCAATCAGGCGCGGCATGTGGTGTCGTCGGTGCCCTACAACGAGTTCTCGATCCTGCGCACCATCGAAAAGGGCTGGCACCTGGGCTACCTGGGCGAGGCGGGGGCCCCGCACGTGCACAGCATGGCGGCGTTCTTCCATCCCGGTGCGCCCAAGCGGGAGGAGCCGAACCGGGCGCGGACGGCGCTGCTGTCGGGCGCTTACCCGCCGCAGCTGGGCTCCACGCCGACCGTGAACGCCGGGATGCCGGGCAGTGGTTCGAGCGCCTCGGCCAGCATCAGCGCGACGTCGAACCCGTACTTCATGGAGGCGACCGGCCACCAGGCGGCGTCCACCTTGATCATCCAGGAGAAGAAGGCCGGAGTCTTGAACAACTCCATTCAGCTTAAGGTCGTCAGCCCCGCGGGGGTGGCGTTCGCCACCCGGTCCGGCCCGGTGGCGACGACCCGCGTGGCAAACCCCAGCGCCACCGCCACGGAGTTCGCCCCGTCCACGGTGTCGGCGGGGCACCAGGTGACGATCCCGGTGAGCCAGGCGAGCACGGTGCCATCGGAGGTGTTCGTCACGGGCCTGCTCGTGGATGTGCCCATCGGAACGCCGGCCGGGCCGGTGGACGTCCAGGTGACGTCCAACGGTGCGCTTCTCGGGACCGTGGCCATCGGGACCGTAGGCCGGCCGGCAACGGTTGGCCGCAGGCCGGTCATGATGGCGCCGATCGTGACTCCTGGCCATGTCCAGTTCCCCTTCATCCCACCGGCGTCCGGCACGGGACGGATGTACACCCTGGAGATCGAGGGTGCCTTCCCCATGGTCAGTCCGGGGCGTGCCACCAACGAGCTGTTCATCGGGCACACCCTGACCACCGGACCGGTGGTCAGAGACGCGGCGGCACGGTTCACGACACTGGCGGGCAAGGAATACTGGGCCCGGGTGATTGGCCCTGACGGTGCCACGTCCGCGGCGGTGAACTTTACGGCGCAGGGCGACTGAGCGGTCGGCGATCCGGGAGGCCGGACCCTTCGGGGTCCGGCCTCCGTCCACGCGGGCCGCGCGGGCGATGGTTGGCCGGGGCCACGACGCTCTCCACGACCTGGCCGCTCCATCGCCGTGCCGCGCCTTGGCCGGGGGGCTCGAGGAGAGCCAGCCGAGGTGCTGGAGCAGGCCAGGGTGGCATGCGCCCCCCTGGAGCGGGTACCCTCATGTGGTGGCGGTCGTCCCCTCCACTGGTGCCGTCGAGGCGGCGCCGGCGGTCCGGTCGCGATCTGCCCAGGTGAGAGCGGTCGCAGGATCGGTGGCGCGCGAACCTGAGGCCGGACAGGTGGCGACTCGAGCGCGCAGGTGACCCCAAGCCGACGTAGCTCAGTGGTAGAGCAGCGGTTTCGTAAACCGCTGGCCGGGAGTTCGAATCTCCCCGTCGGCTCCAGTTTCTGAGATCAGAAACAGCCCATCTCTGACTGGACGCGAACCTGCCGATTAGGTCCGACCCCAGTTCTGACCCCAGTCTTGGCCCAATCCTGCGCCAGGTGGTGGGCCCGTCGCGGCTCCGCCTCATCCAGCCAACCTTCCACTGCAGAGGCCGTGCCCGCCACTTCGTCGGCATCGATGATGGGGGAGTGCCGCAGCGAGCCGACGGCCCGGAAGAAGTCTCCCTTGCCCAGCCCCACCTGGCTCCGCGCGAGCGAAGTCGGGCAGCTCCTCCAGCCTCACGGCCAGACGATGCCTCCATCGGGGCTGTCGCCGGGGCCACCACGGACTTGTCCGCACCCACCCAGTTCCGGAGTTCGCCCGGCGCTCGGCAGGGACCCGACCCGAACCCTCTGGCACGGAGGCGTGGAAGGTGCCCACGCCAGGGGTGAGGCGGCGGAGCGTCCTCGCTCGATCTCGACCTGATCTTGGGGCGATGTACTTTGCCACCACGGTGTTACATGACCCGTGGTGGCCGCCGGCGGCCCGTGTCCCCACCGGGCGACGGGCTGCCCCCGGCTCTCGTCTAGGGCGCAGTCGATCGCCTGGAACTCCTCCAGCTGGTCCTTGGCCCACAGGGACAGCCCGGGATGGGGCGGGAGCAGGGCCGCGCGATCGCTGTCGAGCAGGATGAAGCTGTTGAAGGCTGCCCGGACGCGGAAGGCGACGGTGCCGTCGAGGTTGGCCTTCAGCTGCCCCGGCACCGCCTCGGCATCCGGTCGCTGAGTGCAGCAGGCGAGGTGGCTGTCCACCGATCTCCCGAGCCTGGCGATTTCACGGAGCCGCCCGGTGGCCGCCTGTTGGGCGGCACCGGCGGCCCTGACGTCGCCCAGGTCGCGGATCGTCAGTTCCGCCGCCTCGTTTACCACGACCACGATTCGGGGCCAGGGGCCCGGGCAGCTGTGCCACCCTCCTCCACTGAGCGCCTGACCTGAGGGAGCCGGCGTCCAGCTCCTCCGGTACCCGGCTCAGAGCGTCCACTGCCGCGGTACCCGGGCCAATTCTCAGGTTTGAGTGAGCTTGCTTGACACCGTCAGAGGGCGCCCCCTCTGACTTCGGTTCGCCTGACCGCCTGGAGTGCCGTCAACAGACAGCTTGACCTCGGGTCCAGAAGTTAAGCTGTCACTTAGGCTGCCAGTTCTGGGCGCTCAGGAGCAGAGGTGCCACGAAGACCTCTCTTGGTTGAAGATGCGCAGCGGGTGCTGCTAGCTGGGCTGGCAGAGCTCGCCAGTGCCACGGACCCAGCGGAGATCGCCTCACGAGGCCTGGCACGGAAAGCGGCGCTGGCCCTTGGTGAGGTTACCGGTGTCGGCCGTGGGCCAGCCGCCGAAGCCGCCCGCCAGCTGCTCTCCCTGACGCGCGAGATCGAGGAGGGACGCATTGCGGCCAGCCCCGGCCTGCATGTGGCCCTGGACCGAGCAGTTGGCGCTCTCGATCCGCCCGGGCCAGCGGAGGAACCACCCTTCATCCACGAGTACCGATGGGGAGCTCAGGGGGCTCTCGTCCGGACGCACCTGGTTGGCGACTGGACCAGCTACCAAGAGGCACGGGTTCAGCTGCTCGAATCCTTGGACCTCCGGCTATCCAACCGGGACCCAATGTCCGAGTTCAGCGAAGCGCTCGTGCGAGTCCTCTACCAGGGGAGGCCAGCGCCCAGCCGAGTGCAGCGGAGCTGGGACGTTCTCTCCGCTCTCAACAGACGCATCCAGGTCAAGTACCTCGCCAATCCCATTGGTCCGTGGGTGAATGAGCACCTCATCCTGCCTTCTCCGGAGATGGACGACTGGGCGCTGGTGATCTTCATCGACCTCATGCCGGAGTCGGTCTTGGTCTTCCCAGCGGAAAGGCTGGCTGCGATCGGCGCTCTCTTGGGGAAGAGACACCCTCAGCAGGACACGAGCCTCCAGTTCACCCAGCGGAAATACAGCCTCATCCGATCCGACCCTGGCAGATTTGCCATGCTTGGCATGGACATCTGGCTGAGAAGCGGGCCCGAGGACTGGGCTCTGGCATCTTCGGACGGCGCACCTTCGCCATGGCCGCGAAGGGGAGTCGCGCCACCGTCCAATGAGTGTGATAAGCCGCCAGGACCGAAGGCAGTCACTCGCCGGAAGCAAAGCTGACACCGTCGTTGACACACTATCCCGCGACCGTCGGCGTACGCAGGCGGCTCCATGACCCGGCTAGCAACCCTCCGTCCAGGCCGCCATTCGCGACCAGAGCGGCGGACGGAGCTGAGCGGGCAATCTACCGTGACCCCAGTTTTGACCCCAGTTGGGACGGTCAGTCACGGACGGACGCGGACACTGGGGGCCCAACGGGGGAGAATCTGGACTCGGGGCGACCGTAGGCGGAATCGAGCGAACGCTCTGGGCCGATTTCGTAAACCGCTGGCCGGGAGTTCGAATCTCCCCGTCGGCTCCATTTCCGAGATCAACGTTAGGTCGTCAGGAGTCGCCAGGGACCGCCAAAGATCGTCCCGTAAGTGGTCAACTAAGTGGTCAAACGACAACTTCCGGCTCTGGGCCAAAGAGCCTTGTGGGGACCCCGGAAGTTGGTCCAGTCTGAGTAAGAGTTATGACTGACGCCACCGCCGAGGAGATCCTGGTGAGGGCCCGCCGCGGCCGGGTGGCCCTCGCGCGCCGCATCGCCTGAAACCGAGACAATGCACTGGCAGGCGCCGAACAAGGAGGGTCAACATGAACGTACTGGTCACATACGAGAGTAGAGGGGGCCGCACCAGGCAGGTTGCTCAAGCCGTAGCAGAGGAGGTGGGGAGGAGGGGACATGAAGTTGCCGTGAAGCCCATGTCGGATACCACTCCCGAGGAGACTGCCAATGCGGATCATCTCTTCATAGGGAGCTGGGTAGACGGGTTCATCCTGTTTGGAGTACATCCTGCCCGTGCTGCTAGCACCTGGATAGCAGGAATGCCGACGGTGGACAGGAAACCGGCTTCCGTGTTTTGCACCTATGCAGTCAACCCGAGGAACTCGCTGACTGAGCTGTCACGCGGCCTGCAGGCCCATGGAGCCAAGGTAACCGCGACCCGAGCTTTTCACCGTTCACACACCAGTGATGGGGTCGACTCGTTTGTAGATGCAGCACTCAGCAGCGGAGCGCAAGGTCCCGTTACGGAATAACCCGGAATTGCAGGGCGGAGGGGCGGGACGCGTAGTGGGCGCGCACGGCGTCGAAGTGCCCATCGGTGTGGCCTCCGATCCACTGGTGGGCGCAGTACACCCGGGCCGCCACGGGGGCGATTAGCGCAGAGGCGGCCACGGAAGGCTGGTGGAGCAAATTGGTCCATCCCCACCGCCGCCTGCGGGGCTGTCGAGACGGGGCTGTGCGGGACTCGGTGCACCGTCGGGGCAGCCGGGAGCCCCCAGCTCCCCGCTCCGGCCTACCGGCAGGGTGACCACGGGTGCGCCCAGGGCGAACCCCGCGGTCTGGAGGCCAGGCGGCGGTGATGCCGCGCCACGGCGGTTGGCGGGGGAGAAGGCGTGCGCGTTCTTGTCGCACCGGAGGGGGAGTCGGGAGATCCCGAGGCCGGCCTCCGCGCAGCACCAGTTGAGGGCGGCTGTCCGTGGCCACGATCCGGCGCCGGGTTGCCGCGATCGCCCACGCCCATCGAGCCGCCGGGGTCGCACCGTTCCCGACCCACGACCCCCTGGGCCGCGCAACCCTCGTCGGGATCCGACGCCTCCGGGGCACCGCCCCCGTCCAGACGCGGGCGCTCGCGCTCCCGGCCCTGCGGCAGTGCCTCGACGCCACCGCCCCCACCACCCGCGCCGGCGCCCGCGACCGGTGCTCCTCCTCCTCGGCTTCGCCGGCGGCTTCCGCCGCAGCGAGTTGGTCGGGCTGGACGTCGACGACGGGACCCCGACCCCGGCCGGCCTGCACGTCGCGTCCGCCGCAGCAAGACCGATCAGGAGGGACGCGGGCGCGACGTCGGGATCCCGACGGGCGCCTACCCCACCACCTGCCCGGTCCGGGCCCTCCAGGCCTGGCGGGCCCAGGCCGGGATCACGGCAGGGCCCCTCTGCCGCCCGGTCGACCGCTGGGACCGCGTCGGCCCCGGCCACCTCGCCGGCCGGGCCGTGGGCCGGGTCGTCCAGCGGGGCGCCCGCCGGGCGGGCCTCGATCCCCGCGGCTTGGCCGGGCACTCCCTGCGTGCTGGGCTCGCCACCGCGGCCGTCACCGTCCCGGACGGTGCTACGGTGCGGGCATGGAGCGCGCACCAGCGGACACCCGGCCGCCGGCCGGGGTCGCGACGGTGACGGGCAGCGGCATCCCCGGCTACCGGCTCCGCGACCTGGAGGCCACCCTGCCGGCGGAGACCGTCGCCGCCTTTCACGCCTGGCTCGTCGGCCAGACGGTCGGGCTGGACGCCGACGGCGCGACCGTGGTCTACGCGCACGACTGGGCGCAGTGGGCCCGGGGCGGGTGGCCGCTCGACTGAGGCGGCCGACGACCCCCGGGGCGAGGGATCGGGAGCGTGAGGCCCTGGCCGCCCCCCTTCCGCTGGGGGTCAACTGGGGGCCGCCCCGTCCGCCGGCGCATGGGTGATCGCCAGGCTGGGCAGGTCGAGGACCAGCCAGCCCCGCGGGGTCCCGTCGAGGAACACCACCCAGCGGCCCTCGTCGCGCAGCTGCCGCTCCAGCGCGGGCAGGGAGTCCCGCCCGTCCCGGGTGAGCGGCCAGTAGCCGAAGTCCCCGAGCTGGACGATGCCGTCCACCTGGTGCAGCCGGGCGGCGGGGAGCAAGACGTGCGTCCAGTGCCATAGGTCGCCGTGGGTGTCGCCGGCGACGAGGACCCGGGTCGGGTCGCCCGGGAGGGAAGCGGCCATGGGTCCATGGTGCGGGAGGACCCCGGGGCGGGGAAAACGCCGGCGGGGGAGAGATGAGATTGGACGGGATGGCAGGTGCTACTGTGGAGGGCGCCATGATCGCTGAGCCCGTGACGATCGCCGGGACGCTCATTGAGGCCCCGGGGCGGGGATGGGTGGCTGATGCCGTCGAAGTCGGAGCTGGGGCGCAGGGGGCGGCGCAGGCAGAGGCGATCTCAAACCTGCGCGAGCTGATCCGCACGTACCCGGAAGTGCTTGAGGGCGTCACCGCCATGGCGAGCGGGTAGCTGTGTGTCGAGACTGCCGCGCGTGCCCGGTGACCGTATCGTGGCCGCCTTCGCCCGCCACGGATGGACCGTCCATCACCAGCGCGGTTCGCACGTCTATCTGCGCCGCCCGGACCATCCGGGGGTCCAGCTCACGGTCCCGGTGCACGCTGGCCACATCGTGAAGCTCGGCACGCTCGCAGCCATTCTCCACGACGCCGACGTCACAGCGGAGGAGTTCACCTCATGGCTGTAGCCTCGCCCGCAACCCGCCGGTACACGGTCATCCTCGATCCTGACCCCGCCGACGGCGGCTACGCCGTGCACGTCCCGGCGCTCCCCGGCTGCCATACCCAGGGCGATACCGTGCCGGAGGCGCTGGCCCACGCCGAAGAGGCGATCATCGGGTATCTCGAAGCGCTGGCTGCCGACGGATTGCCGTTGCCTGAGGAGCGGGAGCCCGCCCAGGCGATCACCGTGGCCGTGCGGGTGCCGTCCGTCTAGCGTCGGCTGAGGTGGGGTTGCGGCCGACGGGCCCGGTGAGGCGGCGGATGGGGTCAATTCAGCGGGCCTGGGGATCGGTGGGCGTAAGTGGTCAACTAAGTGGTCAGCCCACTTCAGCGCAACATGAATCTGATCTCAGAGACGGCGGTTTCGCAAAACCGCTGGCCGGGAGTTCGAATCTCCCCGTCGGCTCCCTTTTTGATCTCCGGCCAGTGCCGCCACGTTACGTTCAGAATCGGGGAGTTTCGACCCCGTGGCTGTCAGCCGGAGAGCGGCGGCGGTTAGGTCGCTGTGGCTGTCAGCCGTGGCTGTCACCGGCGCATGTGGTCGGCGCTTCATGGGGTCGGGGCTCTCGGGGTCCGTGCATGGGGTCGGTACGCCTCCAGGATGGCCGGCTCCGGTGCCTCGCCGGTGGGTGCCTGGTCCCAGCCCTGGGGCCGCAGCACGTGGATCAGGCCAAGCGCCCGGGCCACGTCCCCGGCCTCGGTGGAGCGGCCGTGGCTCAGTTCCCGGTGGGTGTCCGCGAGCTTGACCGCAACCTCCAGCCACGGCTGCGCCCTGACGAGCGCCAGCATCTGCTGACACGCTCTTGGCTGGGGTTGCAATCGACCGCGACTCAGCGTAGTCTCAAGCAGGCCAAGGGGAGGTGATGAGGTGCGGCCTGTAACAACGGCCGCCTGGGCCGCACCGAGCCACTGGCGAGCCCGACCCCTCGCGGTTGCCCTGCTCGGCGGGGAAGGAGGGCTTCACCCATGAAGATGCGTTGGCTGATAGGTGCTGCGGTCCTGGGGTCGGTGGCTGTGGCGATTCCGGTCCCTGTTATAGCCGCCGGGACTGCCTCAGCAGCGACGACCCCGACAACCCCGACAGCATTTAGCGGGGGGTTTACGAGCGAGCCCACTGGGGCGTCATACCGACTGGCAGACGGCAATATTTTCATAACCGTGACGGACTCAGTAACTTTCACCGGTGGTACTTTCGACGGCACCTCCATAGAACAGATCAATATGGTGCTCCACCCGGACTTGTCTATCGAGTTCCACGGAAGCGACGTTTGCGGCTGCACAGTCGCAGGCAGTTTCGTCGGGACGATCGTGATGCGTTTCTCTGGCAACGGCGTTTGGAACGGCCCCACGATCGGATATATCTCGATCGGCCACGGGACAGGCCCACTCGCAAACCTGCATGGGACGGCGACGTTCCTGTCCCTGAATGGCGGTACGTACGGTACCTGGTCTGGCGTCTACCACTTCGCCCCGTAACCCGTCGAGCCTTCAGGAGCCGCGGCTCCTCACGTCGGAGCAACACGAACAGCTACGGACCAATGCTGGGTGAGGGCAGCGCGACCGAAACTGCAGCGACCGGTTCTAGCTGCAAAGACGGTGGCTGGAAGACTACGTTCGAACCCTTGGGTACGGCCTTCACCAACCAGGGCGACTGCGTCAGCTCCGTCCCCACCAGCGGAGACACTCCGATCGGACCCTAGGCGTCTAGGTTTCCCCAGGGAGGCCCAGTGCCGTTCCCGGACGGTGCGGGTCTCCCTGTCCTGCGGCCGGTGTCGCACGTCACCTGGTCGGCTCCCGGTAGACGTCGACGATGGCCTGCTCCAGCGCCTCGGTGGGGAGTACCAGCTAGTGGAGGTGAAGAGCCGTACCAGCAGGCGCACGGGGCAGGGCCCGGGTCGGCTGCTGGCGGGCGGGCTGTCGGCGCGCAACGTGGGCCACGTCCGGGCGGTCTTGCGAGCCGCCCTGAGCGACGCCCAGCGGGAGGGCCCGCTAGCCCGCAACGTCGCCGCCCTGGCCAGTCCCCCCCGGGTGCCGCGGCAGGCCCCAACGGTGCTCACGCCCCCAGAGACCCTGGCCGCCATCGACGCCATGCCGGACCCTGGCCCGGGCTGGCTGGTGGTGGTGGCTGTCAACAGCGGCCTGCGCCAGGGCGAGCTGCTGGGGCTGCGCTGGGCTGACATCGACTGGCAGGCGGGCGAGCTTCACGTCACCCGGGCCCTCCAGCGGGTGGAGTCGGAGTACCGACTGGCGGAGGTCAAGTCGGCCAGCAGCCCGTGAACCGTCCCGCTGACCCCCGATGCCACCGCCGCTCTGCAGGAGCAGCGACGCTGGCAGCTGGCGGCCCGCCTGGCCGCTGGAGGGCGCTGGTGCGAGCCCATCCCTGCGCTGGCCTTCACCACCGACCGCGGCCAACCGGTCAACGGCTCGGCCCTCACCCATCGGTTCGAGCGGGCGCTGCAGGCCGCCGGGCTGCCCGTCATCCGCTGGCACCACCCGCGCCACGCCTACGCCGGCCTCATTCTCGGGTCGGGGGCCGACCGCCACCGTGAGCGGGCTGCTGGGGCACTCCTCGGTGGCCCTCACCGCCAGCACCTACGCCGGGCTCATCCCCTCGCTCAAGCGCCAGGGCGTGGAGCGGCTGGGGCTGCTGCTCCAGCGCCCGGGTTGACCTGGGCTGCTCAGGCGTACAGCCGGATCTCGTGGTCGGCTAGCGCGCGCTCTACCGCTTCCCTCTGCGGCACCCCGGCAGTGTCGGCACCTCGGCTGACCCCCAGGAACTCGACCCCCACCGGCTGCCCCGCGGCGTCGTAATCCACCAGCCGACCAGCGCCGATGTCCTCGGTTCGTGCCACCCGGTGCTCGGTCAGCCGCACGTACACGACATCCGCCTCGGGATCGTGCTCAAGCTCGACCATGCCTCAAGCCTCCCAGGCAGTGATCACCAGGACCGGGTCCGATCCGTGGGCCACGACCACGACCAGCCTGCGCCCTCCGATGGTGGCCCTGAAGGCGGTTCGCCCAGGCGCTCCGCTCGGATAGACCACATCGGGCGCGGCCAGCACGTACCTCACCTCGCGCTCCGTGATGTTCCGGTCGATCATCCGCTGCTTCGCGTGGGCCGAGAGCCTCACTCTCAGGGGCTCTCTCGCCTCGCCCATCGAGCCGATCATACTCGGCACTCCCCGATCTCGGGAGGCCCAGGGCCCAGTAGATGCTGCTCCAGCGGCCTGCCTGAGCCTGTCGCCCGGGCCTGTCGCCCGGGCCTGTGGACAACTTTGGTTGCTGTCAGCCCACTTCGAGCCCTCGGAAAGTTGAACTCAGCGCCCACGGATTCCTAAACCGCTGGCCGGGAGTTCGAATCTCCCCGTCGGCTCCAGTTTCTGAGATCAGAAACAGCCCATCTCTGACTGGGCGCGAACCTGCCGACTTGGCTGGTCCGCCCGAGCCGTCGGTCATGATCTCTGGACGGGAGTGCATGCGGTGGCGCTGTTGGGCGAGGTGGGCATTCCGATGAGAGAGGGTCCCTCGCTGTGGTCGTGGCCCGCTTCCGGTGAACCTGAGCCGCCACGCGTCCCAAGGCGACAGAGCAGCCGGTGCGGGACCGGGAGATCCCACTCACCCACCTGGTTCGGCGTCGAACGCTGCCCTCGCCCCCGCCACCAGCTCATGCCGGGTCCCCCGTGGGCTCGGCCTGGGGACACGCCACCGGGGGGGACTCGGTGGCGTCGAGCTCCGGCAGCACCACCCCGCGTTGGCGGAGCCGGTCCCGGACCGCGCGCGTGCCCCGGAAGACGAGGAGCTTGACCGCCCCCTCGCTCTTGCCCAGGACCTGCCCGATCTGGGCGTTCTTCAGGTCCTCCTGGTACTTCAGGGTCATGGCCGTCCGCTGCGGCTCGGGCAGGGTCGCGATCGCCCCCCAGACCTCGCCCAGGCGGTCGCGGGCCACGACCTGATCGGGCACCGCGGCGCCCAGGTCCGGCAGCTCCAGGGCCACCTCGAGGGTGCCCTCCAGGTGGCGGTGGGCCCGGTGGTAGTCCAGGATCGCGTTGTTGGCGATCTGGTAGAGCCAGGAGGAGAAGGGGCTGCCGCGGGGCCGGTAGCGGGGCAGCGCCCGCAGGGCCTTGAAGAAGACCTCGCTGGTGATGTCCTCGGCCAGCT
>JAKABA010000272.1 GCA_021802115.1 bacterium
GCTCTCCAGGATCGAGCACATGGTGCCCACATCCTCTATCTCAGGGACGTTGTGCAAAAGCAGCGGCCCCGAGCTCAGCAGCGCCGCCGCCATCTCCGGCAGGGCGGCGTTCTTACTGCCGCTCACCACCACCTCACCGCGCAGCGGGATGCCTCCCTCGATAACCAGGCGGTCGCCGCCGGGTCCGTCGTGGTCCGGCCTCATGGACGAGGGTCCTCGGCGGAGTTGGGCTTGGTCCGCTCCTGGAAGCTGAATCCCTGCCGATGCCAAATCTTCCACCCCAGCAGTATCAGGGCCAGGACCAGCAGGCCGAAGGCCACCGCCAGGATCTTGTGATGGCCGAAGATGGCGAGCCCGACGCACCCGAGAATCGCTGTCACCAGATAGAAGGTGATCGCCGTCTCGCGGGCGGTGAGACCGAGGCTGAGCAGGCGGTGGTGCAGGTGGCGGGCGTCCGCGGTGGCAAAGCCGACTCCCTGGCGCCGCCGCCGCCAGATCGCAAAGGCGGTGTCCCCGATGGGCAGCGCCAGCGCCACCACCGGGACGAAGAGCGCCAGGGCGACCGTGACCTTGGCCACCCCCAGGATGGTGATCACCCCCACCAGCATGCCCAGCACGTGGCTGCCCGAGTCGCCCATGAAGATCCGTGCCGGGGCGAAGTTGAAGACCAGAAAGCCGAGGCAGCAGCCCACCAGGGCTGACGCCAGCAGGATCACCGGCCCCTGGGCGGGATCGACCCCGAGCCGGTTGACCGCCGCCAGGAACAGGACCCCGCCCACGATCGCGACCACCCCGGCGGCCAGTCCATCCACCCCATCCAGCAGGTTGATCGAGTTCTGCATCCCCACCAGCCAGATCACGGTGACGGGAATCGCCGCCCAGGCGAGGTGGAGGTCCAGGTGGGGCAGTGACACATAGGTGATGGTGATCCCGAATCCCCACGCGACCAGCAGTGAACAGAGGATCTGGATCACGAGCTTGGTCCAGAACGGGAGTCCCAGGATGTCGTCCAGCGCCAGCAGCAAGGCGACCGCGATCACGATCGCCTCGATCTGGCCCCAGTACGGGATCCCTCTTCCGAAGGCGGCGACTCCCACCACGAAACCCGCGCTGAGCGCGAGGCCCCCCAGGCGGGCCGTCGGCCGGGAGTGGATGTTGCGCCCACCGGGCTCGGCCACCGCCCCCACCTTGAAGCTGAGCCAGCGCACCAGCGGGATCGAGATCAGAGTCACCGCCACCGCCACCAGGAATATCGGGGCCGCTACCAGAAAGTGGTGTGCGACGGTGGGCAACAGGTCTCCTCTTGGTCAGCCGTACGGGAGGGGGTAGGCCTCGCACAGCGCCCGCGCCCTCCTGCTCACCTCGGCGAACACCTGGTCATCGTCCAGGTTGTGGATCAGGAGGGCCACCAGCCGCGCGATCTCGTCCATCTCCGAAAGCCCCATCCCCCTGGTCGTCACCGCCGGGGTGCCCAGCCGGATCCCGCTGGGGTTGAACTTGCTGGCGGTGTCGAACGGGATGGAGTTGCGGTTGACGGTGATCCCGGCCCGGTCGAACGCCTCCTGGACCCTGCGGCCGGTGAGCCCCAGCGGGCGCAGATCGATGAGCATGAGGTGGTTGTCGGTGCCGCCGCTCACCAGTCTGAGGTCCTCGGCCATCAGCCCCTCCGCGAGCCGGGCGGCGTTGGCCACCACCCGCTGGGCGTAGTCGGCCATCTCCGGCTCCCCCCAGGCCTTCAGGGCAACTGCCTTGCCGGCGATGGCGTGGAGCAGAGGCCCGCCCTGGGCGCCGGGGAAGACCGCCTTGTCGATGTCGCGGGCGCGCTCCTCGCGGCAGAGCACCATGCCGCCCCAGGGGCCGCGCAGGGTCTTGTGGGTGGTGAAGGTGACGACGTCGGCGAAGGGAACCGGACTGGGGTGGACGCCGCCGGCCACCAGCCCGGCGAAGTGGGCCATGTCGACCAGAAGGCTCGCCCCGACCTCGTGGGCGATGTCGGCCAGCGCGGCGAAGTCGAACACCCTCGGGTAGGCGCTGGCCCCTGCCACCAACATCGTGGGGCGCACCTCGCGGGCTCGCTGGCGCACCAGTTCGTAGTCCAGCTGCTCGGTCTCGGGGCTTACCCCGTAGAACTCCGCATGGTAGAAGATGCCACTGAAGCTGACGGGAGAGCCGTGGGTGAGATGGCCGCCGTGGCTCAGGTCCATCCCCAAGATGGTGTCGCCGGGCCGGCACAGCGCCATGTAGGCGGCCAGATTGGCGGAGCTGCCGCAGTGGGGCTGGACATTGGCGTGCTCGGCGCCGAAGAGCTTCTCGGCACGCTCCTGACATAGGCGTTCCACCTGGTCCACGAACTCGCAGCCCCCGTAGTAGCGCTTGCCCGGGGTCCCCTCGGCGTACTTGTTGGTGAGCCAGGAGCCGACCGCGGCCAGCACCGCCGGGCTGGCGATGTTCTCCGAGGGGATCAGCTCCAGCGTGTGCTCCTGCCGCTCGAGCTCGTGGCCCATGATCTCCGCCAGCTCGGGGTCAGCGGAGGCGATCGCATCGAGCCGGTCCTTGGCCATCCCCAACTCAGTCCCTCCGATCCGCCGGTACGCCTTAGGAAAGCCCCAGCTCCCTGCGGCTGAGCCGCCCCTCCCGAATCAGGCGGGGTGGCTCCGAGCTGAGGTCGAGTATAGAGGAGGGTTCACCCGGGACCCGATCCCCGGCCCGCTCCTGGACGGCTCCCGCCAGGCCGACCAGCCGCTCGAGCGCCTCCCGCGCCCCCAGCACCGGCGTCTCGCCGTGGGCGTTGGCGCTGGTGGTGGCCAGCGGCCCCGAACGGCGCAGCAATTCCAGCGCCACCTGATGACGGGGGATGCGCACCCCCACGGTCTCACCCCCACCAAGGGCTGAACCGGCGGGATGCGCAGGCAGGATCAGGGTGAGCGGCCCCGGCCAGTGGCGGGCGGCGAGCTCCTCGCCCGCCGGGGGGAGCACCGCGTACGCAGAGAGCTCCGCGAGGTCGGAGACCATGAGGATCAGCGGCTGGGTTGTCGGCCTCCTCTTGATCCGTGAGACTTGCGCCACCGACTCCGGAAGATCGGCGCGGCAGGCGAGCCCATAGACGGTGTCGGTGGGGAACCCGATCACCCCACCCTTGGCCAGCACCTCAGTCGCCGCTACCAGCCCCCCTTCGTCACTGGGGAATATCGAAGCTGCGTTCATGGCACCCGGACCTCCAACATCCTTTCTCTCCCACTCAGGTCCACATGGAGATGTGTCTGGGCTCCCGGCCAGACCTCCTCCACGAGCTCCGCCACCTGGCCAAGCCGCCTCGGGTCGCCCTCCAGCAGGACCACCGATCCTGATCGCACCACCTGGCTAACGCTCGGCAGCAGTTCGCGATAGCTGTGGAGACCATCCGGTCCACCGTCCAGGGCGGTCCAGGGCTCGAAGTCCCGGACATCCCGGTCGAGCTGCTCCCACTCGGCGGTGGCGACATAGGGCGGGTTGCTCAGCACCAGGTCGTACGGCCCCCGTTCGCGGACAGGGTCTGCCCAGCTCCCGCAGAACACCTCGACCCGTTCCTCGACCCCCAGGGCCGCGCGGTTTCGGGTGGCCACCTCCAGCGCCTCGGGGCTCACATCCACCAGATCGATGCGCGAGGTGGGAGACATCCGGGCCACCGTCAGCCCCAAGCACCCGCTGCCACACCCGAGGTCGAGCACGCGGGCGTCACGGTCCGAGATCAAGGAGGCGGCGCGTTCGACCAACAGCTCCGACTCCGGCCTAGGGATCAGGACCTGCTGCGAGACCGCAAAGCTCAGGCTGTGAAACTCCTTGGTTCCGATGAGGTAGGCGACCGGGCATCCCCCCGCCCGCCGACGCAGGAGGTCGCGGATCGGCCGCAGCTCCGACTCCAGCAGTGGCCGATCGAACTGCAGGTACAAGTCGATCCGGGAGATGCCCAGGACGTGAGCCAGGATGAGCTCCGCATCAAGCCGTGGGCTGGCGATCCCGGCGCGGGCCAGATGTTCGGTGCTGAGTCGCAGGATGTCGACGAGGGTCGGCCCTACGCGGGCACGTTCGCCTTGCCCCACCCCGGGCGGCGGCGCGTTTGGGTCCAGAGGCTCCGCCCCGGCCCGCCAACCCGGCTCGGGTCTGGTGCCCCCGGCCTCCGTGCCAGCCCGGGCCTGTTCGCCGCGCGTTGATGTCATCCCGTGGCTCAGCCTACCGCTGGCTGCGGGGACCACCGTCCGAGCAGCCTTCCCGCGGTCGAATGGTCGATGTACCAACCTGAGCCGCGTACGCGGAAAAGCAGTTCACTCTCCATCGCCGGGTACGGCGCTCAGATCCAAGCTCCCGCAAGTAGCGGATAGGCGAGCGCAGGTGAAACGGCGACACCGATGGCTTCGCCGCCTGAGTCGCCGCGCCCAGATCGTCTTACCTCGGGCGGCAGACCGGGGATGAGACGGGCCGACCTCCTCGAAAGGCTTTCCTCACACCGGCGACGGACTGCCCACGCCGGCGGGGCCGGCGGGCGAAACCAAACGCGTGGCCGACTCCTCCTCCAACTGCCGCAGACGCCGAAAGACCAGTACCAGAAGTAGCGCGGTGGCGAGGGGCATAAGGTCGTCGAATAGAACCGTTCCACTGAAGAATTGCGCCACCACCATGGCGACGGACAGCAGGGCAACCTCCACCGCAGACGTCGCGATGCCGCTGGCATCGGCCCCGACCGCCAGGACCACGAGGGGAATGAGGATGACCGCGTTGTTGGGGTGACCGTAGGGGGTGAAGAGCAACCAGATGCTCAGCGGCACGAAGAGCCGCCACAACGCCGCCTCGAAAGTTGGCATGCCAGCGATCGCGCGAGAACGCGCCATCCAG
>JAKABA010000273.1 GCA_021802115.1 bacterium
GCGCCCCTGACCGGACCCCGCCCAGCCGGCGACACCGATCACCTCCTGGTGGTGCTGATGGCCGACGATGACGACCGGCAGATCCTGCTCCGCCAACTCCTGGGCGTGCCGCTGCACCCGTCGCACCAGGGGGCAGGTGGTGTCGACCACCTCCAGCCCTGAGACCTCGGCCCGGCGGAAGAGTTCCGGCGTGGCGCCGTGCGCGGTGATCACCACCGGAGCGCGGCTCTGAGCCGGCAGCTCCTTGATCTGGCGCAGCCCCTTGGCCTCCAATGCCTCCAGGGCCCGGGAGTTGTGGACCACCTGGCCCAGGGCGGCGGCGTCACCGCTGGCGTCGAGGGCGGCCCCGGTCAGCGCCAGCGCATCGCGCACGCCGAAGCAGAAGCCGGTGTGCCGGGGTCGGAGAGTCTCCATCTAGTCCTCACCCTCACTGGCGTTCATTTTTACTGCCTAAACTATCTCAAGCCCCGACGCTACACTCGGACAATCTCGCGGGACGTTATCGAGCACAGGAATAAGATAACTAAATGGTGATCGATTTGGCCGGCCTGCCCCACCCCTCCGTCCCGGCGGCCGGCCCGGCCGCCGCAGCCGGGGCGCGCTGATGCTCGGCTTGGTCTTCGATCCGAGCCCGACCCGGGTCGCGGCCGCGGGAGCGCTCTCCCGGGTGAGGCCCTGGCTGGCGCTCAGAGGCCGCGGCCCGCTCTTCCTCGACGAGATGGAGGAGGCCGTGCGGCCGACGGCGGAGTGGGTCCGGTTGCGGGTGCTGGCCACCGGGATCTGCGGCTCGGACGTGAAGCAGGCTACGCTGCAGGCGAGCCCGGACAATCCCCTGTCCGCACTGGTCACCTTCCCTTCCGTACCCGGCCACGAGATCGTGGCCGAGCTGGCCGAGCCGCGGCCGGAGCTGGGCCTGACGGCGGGGACCGTGGTGGCGGTGGACCCCTGGCTGGGCTGCGTGGCCAGGGGGCTGGACAACCCCTGCCCCGCCTGCGTCGCCGGCTTCCCCCCCCACTGCTCCCGGGTGCTGGCCGGCGGCCCGTGGGGCCCGGCCCACGGGATGCACCTCGGCACCGTCCGGGGCCTGCCGGGAGGGTTCGCCCAGCTGATCCACGCTCACCCCAGCCAGCTGCATGTTCTGCCCACAGGACTGACCCCGCAGAGCGCGGTGCTCGCCGACCCGCTGGCCGTCGCCCTGCATGCGGTGGGACGGGTGGAGCACGAGCCGAGCGGTCCGATCCTGGTCCTGGGGGCGGGCACCATCGGACTGGGCCTGGCCCTGGCGGCCCGTGAGCGCTGGCCGCGGTCCGAGGTGGTGGTCACCTGCGCCTGGCCGCACCAGACCGAGCTGGTGGGCAGGCTCGGAGCTCAGCCGCTGGCTCCCCACCGGCTCATCGCCGAGCTGGCCGCGCTCACCGGGGCGGGGCTGGCCCGACCCTGGCGCGGCGGAGCATGGACGACCGGGGGAGGCCCGGGACTCGTGCTGGACTCGATCGGCTCGGCGGCCACCACCGAACAGGCGCTGCGCGTGGTCGCCCCCCGGGGCACCGTGGTCACCGTGGGGGTGGGCCGGCCCGCCCGGACGGAGACCACCCTCGCCTACTACAAGGAGGTGCGCCAGCTGGGGTCCAACGGCTACGGCCGCGAGGTCGCCACCGGCCCGCACCTGCTAGATTCCGCGCTGGAGCTGCTGCGGAGGCGGCAGAGCCTGGTGTCGGACTGGCTCACCCACACCTTTCCGATCGGGCGGTGGCGGGAGGCGTTCACGACCGCGGCCCGTCCCGACCGCAGCGGAGCCATCAAGGTCACCTTGCGGCTCTGGGAGGACTGAGGAGATGATGATCGCCGAAGCGAGCGTGCTGGTACGGGCGCCGCTGGACCGGGTCCGAGCCGCGGTGATGGATCCCGACGCCTACATCGACGGCCAGACCAAGGTGCAGGAGATGTTCGTGGAATCCCGCGAGGGGGACCAGGTGGTGGCCCGCATCAACGGCCACCTGGGGCCGTTTCGCTCGCACATCCGGGCCCGGTACACGGTGGGCGAGACCAAGGTGGATCTGGAGATGCTGTGGGGACGGCTCCGCGGCTTCCACGCGGTGTTTCTGATGGAGCCTCGTCCGGACGGGGTGCTGCTCACCCACCGCGAGGAGTACGACTTCGGCTACGGGCCGCTGTCCCCGCTGCTGGACCTGGGGCTCAAGCGCTGGGCGGTCGCCAGCGTGCGCCAGGAGGTGACGGCGCTGAAGCGCTCCGCCGAGCAGGGAGTTCAAGGCTGAGCCGCTGTTTGCCGCCACCGCACTGAGGGCAGACTCCTTAACGGGCGACCGAGCCCGATTCGTAACGACAACCATCCGGAGTCCAGCTCTTGAGTGAAAACACAGACCCCCGAGCAGAAGCGGTGACCGAGACCAGCCCGCCGGCACGGCGGACGCGCGGTCCCGAGATCGAGACCCTCCCGCTGGTGCCGCTGCGGGACAACGTGGTCCTGCCGCACCAGCTCGCCCCCCTGGGGGCCGGCCGGGAGCGGTCGGTGAACAGCCTGGAGGCGGCGGTGGCCGCCGAGGGCAAGGTGGTGCTGGCGGTGCAGCGCCAGAGCGATCTCGACGACGTGGAGCTGGCCGACATCTACCCGATTGCCACCATCGCCCAGATCGGGGCCTTCCGCCGCGGCGCGGGTGGGGCCCAGGTTCTGGTCGAGGGCCAGCGGCGGGTCCGGGTCCTGGAGCTGACCCAGGGCGAGCAGTGGACCGCCAAGGTGGTCGCGCTCCCGGAGCTGGAGCCCCGCGGCACCGAGATCGAGGCCCTGGTGGGCTCGATCCGGCAGCTCTTCGCCGAGTACGTCGCCGCGGGCGCGTCGGTGGCGCCGGAGCTGGCGGTGGCGGTGGCCCGGGCCAAGGAGCCGGGCAAGGTTGCGGACCTGGCCGGGACCGCGCCGGACCTGGATCCCCAGGATCGCATCGCCCTGCTCCAGGAGGACGACGTCGAGCGCCGCCTGCGCGGGCTGGTCCCCCTGCTGGCCCGCCTTCTGGAGGTGGCCCAGCTGCGCAGCAAGATCCAGCAGGACGTCGCCCAGACCATCAACCAGGGTCAGCGCGAGGCGATCCTGCGCGAGCAGCTCAAGGTGATCCGCAAGGAGCTGGCCGACCTCGGCGGTGAGTCCGGTTCCGAGGAGGACCTCCGGGAGCGGATCACGGCGGCGGGGATGCCCGAGCCGGTTCTCAAGCGCGCCCTCAAGGAGCTGGATCGGATGGAGTCCACCCCCAGCGCCTCCCCCGAGGTGGGGATGATCCGCAACTACCTGGACTGGCTGGTGGAGCTGCCCTGGGGGGACGCCGGACCGGAGCGGGAGGAAATCCAGGAGGCGGCCCGCATCCTGGACGAGGACCACTACGGACTCCCCAAGGTCAAGGAGCGGATCCTGGAGTGGATGGCGGTCCGCAAGCGGGTGCTGGAGCGCCGCGCCCAGCCGTCGGTGGACGGCGCGCCCGCGCCCGCCCCGCTGCAGACTCCGATCCTCTGCTTTGTGGGACCTCCCGGGGTCGGCAAGACCTCCCTCGGGCGCAGCATCGCCCGGGCCCTGGACCGCAAGCTGGTGCGGGTGTCCCTGGGGGGCATTCGCGACGAGGCCGAGATCCGAGGCCACCGCCGCACCTACATCGGGGCGCTCCCGGGCAGGGTGATCCAGGCGATGAAGCAGGCGGGCTCCCGCAACGCCGTGATGATGCTCGACGAGATCGACAAGGTGGGCCTGGACTTCCGCGGGGACCCCTCGGCGGCCCTCCTGGAGGTGCTGGACCCGGAGCAGAACCGGGAGTTCTCCGACCACTATCTGGAGGTGCCGTACGACCTCTCCCAGGTGCTCTTCATAACCACCGCCAACGTCATCGACACCATCTCGCCACCGCTGCGGGACCGGATGGAGATCATCCGCATGACCGGCTACACCGAGGAGGAGAAGCTGGGCATCGCCAAGGGTCACCTGCTGGGCCGGCAGCTGGAGCAGCACGCGCTCACCGCCTCTGAGGTGACGATCTCCGACGACGCTCTGCGCAGCCTGATTCGCAATTACACCCGCGAGGCCGGGGTCCGGGGGCTGGACCGGCAGATCGCCCAGGTGCTGCGGAAGGTCCCGCGCCAGCTGGTGGAGAACCCGGAGCTGACCAAAGTGGAGATCGGTCCCGAGCAGCTCATCGACTACCTGGGGCCCGCCCGGTTCGACAGTGTCGAGACCGAGCCGGAGGATCGGATCGGGGTCGCCACCGGGGTGGTCGTCTCCGAGGTGGGCGGCGACCTGGTGACCGTGGAGGCGCTGGCGATCGAGGGCCGTCCCGAGCTCCAGCTGACGGGACAGATCGGCGACGTGATGCAGGAGTCGGCGCGGGCGGCACTGTCGTGGGTCCGCGTCCACGGAGCCGAGCACGGCGTCCCCAAGACCTTCTTCGAGGACCACGCGGTGCACGTGCACGTGCCGGCGGGCGCCATCCCCAAGGATGGGCCGTCGGCCGGCGTCACCCTGACCACCGCCCTGGTCTCGGTCGCCAGCAACCGGCCGGTGCGCCACGACCTGGCGATGACGGGCGAGGTCACCCTGCGCGGTCGGGTCCTGCCCATCGGCGGGGTCAAGGACAAGTTGCTGGCCGCCCACCGGGCCGGGATCCACATCTTCCTCCTGCCCGAGCGCAACCGCCGTGACCTTCACGAGATCGACCAGTCGCTGCTGGAGGGGATGGAGGTGGTGTTCGTGCGTTCCTTGACCGAGGTTCTGGACCGCGCTCTGACCGAGCCGGTGATCCGTCAGCCCGAGCGGCGCGCGGTCGGCTTCGGCAGCCAGCTCTTGGAGTCGGTGCCCTTGGTCAGCCCGCGCCC
>JAKABA010000274.1 GCA_021802115.1 bacterium
TGAAGGCGAACTGGGCCAGGTCGACCCCGTTGCCCAAGAGCAGGGGATAGCTGAGCGCGATCAGGCCGAGGGCGGTGAACACCAGCAGGGGCTCGATGAGCAGGAGGCGCCCCCGCGGGCGGTGGTCGCTCGCCCACCCGATCAGGTATATGTAACCGCCCGAGGCCAGGCCGGCCAGGGGTCCGAGGGCGAGCGCGAAGATGATGATCGGTAGGTTGGGCCCCGCCAGTTTGGGGATGGAGTAGACCGCGTGCTGGGGCAGTGTCAGCCAGGAGACCGCGGTGGCGATCCCCGAGGTGAGGAGCGCCGGCACCACCATGGTCAGGCTCAGCGAGCCGAGGTAGATCTCGGCCGCAAACAGCGCCCCGGCGAAGGGGACGTTGTAGACGGCCGCCAGCCCCGCGCCTGCGCCGCAGGCGATCAGCAGGGTGCCCTGTTCTGGAGTCAGCTTGGCATGACGGGAGCAGAGCGCCCCGGCGGCGGCGCCAGCCCGCTGAGGGGCCGCCTCCCTTCCGATCGACCCACCCATCGCGACCGTCACCTCCGAGATGGCTCCGCTGAGCAGGGTGCGCACCACCGAGATCGAGCCGCGGTGAGTCCAGACGACCTCGGTAGGTTCCCCTCCCGTTCCCTTGCTGGAGCGGTGCAGCAGCCAGAGGCCGGCTCCGGTCACCAGCCCTCCCACGGCCAGAACCGCCACCAACCGCACCGGGCCGTGACTGGCGGCGGCCCTGGAGTACTCGCCCGAGTGGTAGTCGAAGGCAAGGTGCTGAACGAACCGCAGCACCGCCATCATCACGATCGCGCCGAGCCCCGCGCCGATCCCGGTCAAGATGGCCATCGCCCAGAAGAGCAGGGGGAGGTCGCTCAGCCGTCCGGGTACGTTGGCTTGCTCCTCTGCTCGTCGGTCCGAGGGGGGAGCGGAGCCAGGGTGGCGCGGCGGCCTCAAGAAGAGCAGCCCGCCCTGCGATCGCGCCGAGCTCTGCTCCTGGTGACTCTGCCGATCTCGTCCTGGATCAGTGCTCCGGCGGGATCCAGCTGGCCCCCCGCGGCTGCCCCGGGTGAGCTGCCGTGCTCCGGTGGCCGGGGAATGCCAGCAACGACCTCCACCGCCCGAGTCTAAACCAGGCTACGGGGCGCGGCATTGGAGCTTTACCTTGAACTGCCGTCACCTCGAGGGCTGTGGCTGAGCCCGCGCTGGCTTTCGGCCCGCCCCGGCGGAATCCCAAAGCAGCATCCAAATTAGCCTGGAGCGTGACCTCGTTCTGGGAGCGACTGGCCCCGTTGGCCTGGGACACCGGCCGCCGGCTTTCCCCCTCCAGCTGCGCGACGGTCGCGGTCGGGGCCAGGACCATGCTCCCCGGTATGCACCTCTCTATTGGACCGGACCTGTCCGGGCTCACCCGGCCGGTGGCTCGCATGGAGGGCTGCCAGCCGCGCCACGCCGGGCAGCTCAACGGCCCGGACATTGACCGCCAAGCGAGGAGTGGATGCACGAAGTATAAAGTTGCATTTCATGCAGTGACGTGCGACAATCCTCCCATGTCCGAGGAGAGACCACCCGTCGGTCGCCGTGACCGCAAGCGCATGGCGACCCACCACGCCCTCCGTTCCGCGGCGCTGCGCCTGGTCGCCGAGCGGGGGATCCACCAGGTCACCGTCGAGGAGATCGCCGAAGCGGCCGACGTATCGGTGCGAACCTTCTTCAATCACTTCCCCAGCAAGGAGGACGCCCTGGTGGGTCTCGACCCCGAACTCGCCGAGGAGTTGGACCGGGCGCTGGCCTCGCGACCATCGGAAGAAGCCCCGCTGGCATCGCTGCGAGCGGTGTTGATCGAGTTCGCGGTCGCGGCGGTCGAGCGCAGCGATGAGTGGCCCCTGCGCATGGACGTGGTCAAGTCCGCCCCCGAGCTGCTGCCACGGCTGCTTGGATCGGTGAGCGCCTTGGAGCAGACCCTGGTCCGGGGGATTGCCGCCCGCCAGGGACAGGACCCTGCCGCGGAGCTTTACTCGGCTCTGGTGGCCAGCGTGGCCATGGCCGGGGTCCGGACCGCGATCGCCCGCTGGCGTGAGTGCCACGGAGCCGAGTCTTTGGCCGCGATCCTGGAGCGCGCGTTCGACCAGATCGCAGCCGGACTGCCGCCGCCTCCAGTGGCGCCGGGTCCGAGCCGCATCCGGATGGTCAAGGTGGCGCGCCCCAACCAGGTGCCGGTCGCTGGCCCCGCTGGCGCCGGTCGGTCGCACCCTCAGCACGGTGGGTGAATAGGTGGGCGACGCAGCTCCTCTGGCGCCGGAAGTGACGGTGGCTCCACGGTTGAGCCATCGCGGCGTGTTCGTTGTCATCGGCGCCCTGATGCTGGGCATGCTGCTGGCAGCCCTCGACCAGACCATCGTCGCCACCGCCCTGCCCACCATCGCCGGGGACCTGCACGGGCTCTCCCACCTGTCCTGGGTGGTCACCGGCTATCTGCTGCTCTCCACGGTGTCGACTCCCCTGTGGGGCAAGCTCGGGGACATGTACGGCCGCAAGAGCTTCTACCAGGGGGCGATCGTCATCTTCCTGGTGGGCTCGGCCCTCTCCGGGCTCAGCTCCTCCATGATCGAGCTGATCATCTTCCGGTCCCTCCAGGGGCTGGGCGCCGGCGGACTCATGGTCGGGGCGCAGGCCATCATCGGCGACGTGGTCCCGCCTCGAGACCGCGGGAAGTACCAGGGGATCTTCGGGGCGGTGTTCGGGCTGGCGAGCGTGGCGGGCCCACTGCTGGGCGGGTTCTTCGTCCAGAACCTCTCCTGGCACTGGATCTTCTACGTCAACATCCCGATTGGGCTGGTGGCCCTGGTTGCCACCGCACGCTATTTGCCCAGCGCCCTGCGGCGGGTCCAGCACGTGATCGACTACCTCGGGGCGGTGGCCCTGGCGGGCGGGGTCAGCTGCCTGGTGCTGCTCACCACCCTGGGCGGGACGACCTATCCCTGGATCTCAGTTCCGATAGCGATCATGGCGGTTCTGGCGCTGGCGCTGCTGAGCTGGTTCGTCCTGATCGAGCGGCGGGCTCCCGAGCCCATCCTGCCCCTGGCGCTCTTCCGCAACCGGGTCTTCTCGGCCACCAGCGCGATCGGGTTCATCGTCGGCTTCGCCATGTTCGGGGCGATCACCTACCTGCCCACCTACCTGCAGATCGTCAAGGGAGCCAGCCCCACCGACTCCGGACTGGAGCTGCTGCCGCTGATGGGTGGCCTCCTGGTCACGTCGATCGGCTCGGGGATACTCATCAGCCGGTGGGGACGCTACAAGATCTTCCCCATCTTGGGGACCGCGGTGATGTCGGTCGGGCTCTTCCTCTTCTCCCTCCTGGAGGTGCACACCAGCATGCTCACCATCTCGTTGTACATGGTGGTGCTGGGCCTGGGCCTGGGCTCGGTCATGCAGGTGCTGGTGATCGCGGTCCAGAACTCGGTCGGCCACTCGGAGCTGGGGGTGGCAACCTCGGGCGCGACCTTCTTCCGCTCCATCGGGGGCTCGTTCGGCACCGCCGTCTTCGGCGCCATCTTCGCCAACGTGCTCACCGGCAACCTGCGCCACTACCTCGCCGGGATCAAGCTGCCGGCCAACTTCGTGGGGGCGGCGGGAGCCAGCCCCGCGGTCCTGGCGCGCCTTCCCAGGCCGGTGCATCTGGGCTACATCCAGGCCGTGACCGCCTCCCTGCACCCGGTGTTCCTCTGGGCGGTGCCGTTCGCCCTGCTGGCGTTCGCGGTCACCTGGCTGCTGAAGGAAGTCCCCCTGCGCCGCAGTGTGGGTGCGGGGACGCAGGAGTCTGCGCCTCAGCCGCTGGCGCCGGTCGAGAGGGTCTGACCACTCGCCTCCCAGCCCAGCGCGGGTCGGGTGGATCCGCTGATGCGACCCGGTCCGTGACCGAGCGCCGGGGCGGCGGGGCAACGGCCGTGATCGGTCGGACCCAGCGGTTGTGGCATCGCTCCGGACGCTCCGCCGGCAGCCGGTGGCGAGCGGCGGCCGCGGCAGCTCCCTGCCTCCGTACGATGGCGACATGAGCAAGGGCCTCGAGCGGCTGCTGAGCGCCCCGGTCTGGCGCGCCTTCGACGTGGATGACCAGGGCAGGATCCTGGCCGGCTGCGATGAGCTCGGCACCATGCAGCTGGTCGAGATCGCACCCGACGGGGAGAAGACTCCGCTCACAGCTCTGCCCGGCGCCTGCACCGGGCGCTACCGGGTCGGTCGCAGGGAGGTGGTGGTCGAGCACGATCAGGGCGGGGACGAGCGACACCAGCTGTCCACCCTGCCGCTGGCTCAACTTCCCGGCGAGCCGGTTGCCCTGGATGGGCTGGTGCCACTGGTGCAGGACCCGCGCTTCTTCCACAGCCTCCTCCAGGTGAGCCGGGACTGGGTCGCCTACTCCTCCAACCGCCGCAACTCGGTTGACTTCGACCTGGTGGTGGTGGACCCCGCCACCAGGTCCGAGCGAGTCCTCTACCAGGAGGGGGGCGCCATCGAAGAGGTGGCGCTCAGTCGCGGCGCCGACACGGCGGTCCTGGCCATGTCGGCGACCAGAGCCATGTCGCAGCAACTGCTGGTGGCGGGCCGGGGCCGCCCGGGGGCGCTGGCCCTGACCGGCGCCTCGGAGCCGGCTCAGTACCGGAGGCCCCACCTCTACCCGGATGGGGAGTCCCTGCTGGTGACGACCGACCGGGAGCGGGACCACACGGTGGTGTCCCGGCTCGATTTGCACAGCGGGGCCTGGACCGAACTGGTGGCAGATCCGCAGTGGGACGTCAGCGGTTGGCTGTCCCCGGACGGGAAGTGGATCTTGGCGATGACCAATCGGGATGGGACCGCCGAGCTCGC
>JAKABA010000045.1 GCA_021802115.1 bacterium
ACCACCGAAACGCGGTGTGGGGGTGGATGCCTTGGCGGCGCGCCCACTCAGTCAGATTCACGATCTGCACTATCATACATACGTCTGGGCACTTGAAGGATGTTACTGGTGACCAGCTACCAACCCCACCACGCCGCCTCCCCACCCTGTGGGTTGACTTCCAGCGAACGGGTAAGCGGCGGCTCACGGCCGCTGGGCTGCCCGGCGCTCGACCGTTGTCTGGCGGTGGCGACCCCTTCGGTGCCATGATTTGCGGGTGGAAGATCTGGAGTTGACCGCGTTGGTGCGCGGGGCGGTGCCAGCCGGGCCGGGGTCGGACAGCATTTGGGTCACCCAGCCCCGGCCAGGCGAGGTGGTCGTTCAAGCGCACCCCTCGTCGAATTACGTGGTCGTGTTGACGCCCATATTGCGAGAGCAGATCTCGGCCGCACTCAGGGAGTGGATGCCCGACATCCGCCAGATCACCTTTGACCCTCACCACTGACGCTGGTCGCGGTAGTGAGGGCAGGCACCGGCCGTCTGGTTCGGGAGGGACGGCCCGGAGTGGCTGACCCCGGGAGATCGGATGATGAGCCGGGACGGAAGCGCCTGATGGGCCCCTTGGAGGTTGGTCTCGCCTTGGGCGTGAAGCCTCAAGTGGTAGTGAACTGGATCCGAGAGGGGAGGGCGCATCCGAGTGCCGTCGACGAGCTGGGGCGTTTCCGGTTCACGGAGTCTGACGTAGAGCAGTTGCGCGCCGGTCTCGGCCAGCGTCGCAGGCGTCCGGCGGGGTCCGGCCCCGAGGCTGGTGTCGAGACCTGATGGCCAACCAGGGAGGAGATTGAGTTGCAGGCAAAGGCGGCAGACGCGGAGCTGACGAAGCTGCGGGTTGACGTGGTCGTGGTCCCCTACTTTCAGGGCGAGCCTCTGGGTCCGGTCGGAGCCGCCGTTGACCGCGCCCTGGACGGCCATTTCGCCCGAATGCTCGAAACCAAGGAGGCGTCGGGGAGGTTCCCGGAGCGAGTCCTGGTGCCGACCATGGGTCGTCTGGCATCCCCTCGAGTGCTCTTCCTCTCCCTGGGGCCGAGGGCGCTTCTGGATGGGTATCGCCTCCGCAACGCCCTCCAGTTCGCCACGCGACAGGTCCGCACCTTCTGTCGCTCGGCGGCGGTGGTGGTGGACCCCGTGCTCCGCGACGTGATGTCTGCTCCGGCCACTGGCCAGGCTCCCCAGTCCCTGGCAAGGGCGATTGCGGAGGGGATCGCACTGGGCAACTATCGGGTCGGCGAGTTGAAGGCGGCCGAGGAGACGGGGCAGGTCGAGGAACTCCATCTGGCTGGGCTGGGATCCGGCTCTGACTTGGCCGCCGCCCTGGCAGCCGGGGTGCGCTTGGCCGAGGCCACGAATGCCACCAGGGCGCTGCAGTGGCGGCCCAGCAATCGGTTGACCCCGACCGACTTCGCCGAGGAAACTGAGAGGCTGGCCAAGGCTCACGGCTTGAGCCTCAAGGTGCTCGAGCGGGCGGAGATGACCAAGCTCGGGATGGGAGCCCTGCTGGCCGTGGCCAAGGGTTCGCACGAGCCGCCCAAGATGGTCTTCCTGCGCTACAAGCCGAAGGCCTCCGACCGTTCGGGCAGGGTGCTGGCCCTGGTTGGCAAGGGCATCACCTTCGACACTGGTGGCATCTCCCTCAAGCCCAATCCCGGGATGGTGACCATGAAGTCGGACATGAGCGGGGCCGCCGCCGTGATCCAGGCGATGGCGGTGATCGCCCGTACCGAGCCCAGGATCGAGGTGCTGGGCCTGGCGCCGCTGACCGAGAACATGCCCGGCGGGGGGGCCACCAAGCCCGGCGACGTGGTCGCGGCGATGAATGGAAAGACGATCGAGATCAACAACACCGACGCTGAGGGGAGGTTGGTCCTGGCCGATGCCCTCTGCTACGCGGTCAGCCAGGGAGCCACCCACCTGGTGGACGTGGCCACTCTCACGGGCGCCATCTCGATCGCCCTTGGTCACCCCGTCACCGGAGCGATGAGCAACAACCGGGAGCTCCTGGAGGCGGTCCGGACCGCCTCGCTCGAGGCCGGCGAACGGATCTGGGAGCTACCGATATACCCCGAGCACGAGGTGGCTCTGACCTGCGATATCGCCGATGTCCGCAACACAGCCGGGATTCCCGCCGCGGGCAGCATCAACGCGGCGGTGTTCCTGCGCGAGTTCGTCTCGGATCGGCCCTGGGTTCATCTCGACATCGCGGCCTCGTCCTACCATGGAGAGCCCCTGTTGGCTGGATTGGTGCCCAAGGGTCCCACCGGGGTGATGACCCGCACCCTGGCCCATCTTCCCTTCCACCTGGGCTGATCTGGGGCGCGGAGCTACCGACCGGGATGCCCAGGCTGGACCGGGGCCGTCAGACGGGCGCGAAGGTCTGGCCTGGGCCGTCTCCCAGCTGACGCAGGCGGCCCTCGGCCGCCAGCTTGAGGCAGTGGGCCAAGACGGTCTGGCCGGCGTAGGGGAGGACCTCGGCCGGGTAACCCGCGTAGAGCTCTGGGACCAGATCCGCCGGGCGGCGTGGACCGTTCCGGAATGCCCGCAGGACCTCGGCCTCGCGCTCCTGACGGTGGCGGATCAGGGTCTCCAAGGCGGCCCCTGGGTTGTCGATCGGCTCGCCATGGCCGGGCAGCAGGCGGTCCACGGCCAGCTCGGAAACCCGGGCCAGGGAGTCGAGGTACTGTCCCATGTCACCATCGGGCGGCCAGATCACGCTGGTGGTCCCGGACAGAACCAGGTCGCCGGTGAAAAGAAGCCGCTCGCGCTCGGCCAGAAAGCAGAGGTGATCGCTGGAATGGCCGGGGGTGTGGATGGCCACCAACTCGGTTCGGCCGGCAAGAATCCGGTCCTGATCGTGGAGGGGCAGGTTGCCGACCCGGTCCGCCCGTCGGTGGAAAACGGCCAGCGGCGCTCCGGTGAGTTCAGTCAGGCGCAGAGCTCCCGCCTGATGGTCTTCGTGATGGTGCGTACAGAGCACGGCCGCAACCCTGCCCACCTGGGCGGCCGCATCCACCACCCGCCCAAGGTGCGCCTCGTCGAGCGGACCGGGATCGATCACCACCACCTCGTCCAGGCCGAAAATCCAGGTGTTGGTGCCGGGGCCGGTCAGCGGTCCTGGGTTGGGTGCCCGGACCAAAGTCAGGCTCGTGGTCAGCATCCCTAATCCCCGTGCAGAGTGGACAGGTCAAGCCCCGGATAGCGGGCGCTGGTGACGTCCTCAAGGCGGGGACGCATCGTATCAACCACATCTCGGCGGGCTCGCTCGAGGACGTCCTCGACACCGGTCGAGCGGGCCAGCCACGCCAGAACTGCCCGGGTTGGAGGCAGCAACTGGCAATCGCCGCGCAGTCCCTCAGCCAGCGCCTGGGTCGGGGCCACCCAGCGCAGCGAGACGTGCTCCCCAAGGGCATCGCCCGAAGGCTCCTGGCCGGCTGGGCTCGCCGCCACGAAAAATCGGGTGTCGAAGCGACGGGGGAGCCCCTCGGGGGTCACCCAGTGAGCGCAGAAGGCGATCTCGTCCACCGCGGGTCGGAGCTGGAAGCTCGCCAACGCCGACAGTAGCAGGGCGGGCTCGCCGTGGCGCAGGAGGGCCCTGGTCGGCTCCAGCTCCGCCAGCTGTTGCGCGTTGCACGGCCGTCCTTGGGCATCGCCAGCCAGCAGAATGCCGCACTCCTCGTAGGTCTCGCGAATCGCCGCCACTCTGACCGCGAGGTCAGCCCGGACGTCCCAATTGCGTTCAGCTTGCCGGTCCAGCAGCAGGCGCCATCGCGGGTCGCGATCCGACATGTCCACGGATCCGCCCGGGAACACCTGGGTGCGGGGCGCGAAACTGGCGCTGGCGGGCCGGCCGAGGAGGAGGACCTGGAGCTCACTACCGCCGGTCCTGAGCAGCGCCAGGGTGGCGGCGTCGCGCAGCTCGCCACCTCCGGCTGGGGTGCCGGGATCCGCCATCTCACCGACTCCCTGGGGCTGGCGCCGCCCCCCACCGCCGGGCTGGACACGGGACCCGGCCGAAGCGCCCAGCCCAGTGGTTGAAGTCGCGCTCGACCGCGCGGGTACCGGCCGCATCGGGTCGGGCGTTTTTCACGCCCGGCTCAAAGAGCTGCGGCTCCGCGCTCCGAGAAACTGAGGATTTGGCGGGGATGGATCAGTGCGAACGGGCGCTGGATGGTGACCCGCTCATGGGTCAGGGCCGGCAGCCAGACGGCATTGAGATTGCGCACCGCCAGGAAGTCGTCGACGCTCCGCTCCAGGGTCTCTCGAAGGCTCAGCCTCGGCTCCAGAAAGACCTCGCACACCAGTGAGAATGTGTCGATGGTCAGCGCTACCTGGTGAGTTACCTTCTGCTCCAGGAGGGCTCGTCGGCCACCCATGTCGGCGCTGTTCTCGCCGATCGGGGCCAGCATCAAAATCGAGCGCTTGGAGAGCATGGCCGACTCTTCCACGGTGCTGATCACCGGATAGGTGCTGGCCAGTGGTTCCAGGGTCAGCTGCCGGATCTCCAGGTACTCAGTCATCCGGTTGACCACATCGGTCAACCGCAGCGGAGGCGCTACTTCGATGTCTCCGGTCAACTTGAGGAATGAGCTGAAAAGTTCGATCCGTTCCCAGTTCTCCACTGTGCCGCAGTATACGAGAGTGATCGATCCGTCTAACTCGCATTCCGCCACCGTGGCCGGGTGGGGCCGGGGCGCTGGTGGTGGCCTTCGGGCGGACTTGCTGGGCCAGGAGCTGGCCGCGGCCGGAGTCCCCTATCGAGTGCGACTTCAGGCGAGGGTTCCCAGCACCCAGGACTTGGTGCTCGCCGCGGCCCGCGCCGGCGAACCCGAGGGTCTGGTGGTCATGGCTGACCACCAGACCAGGGGAAGGGGGCGTGCCGGTCACAGCTGGATCGACGCGCCGGGGACGTCCCTGATGTTCTCCTTGCTCTGGCGCCCCATCGGGCCGGTCGCAGACTGGGGCTCCCTGTCCCTGACCGCCGGCCTGGCCGTCGCCGAGGGCATTGAGGCCGCTGGTGGACCGGTGGCCGACGTGAAGTGGCCCAACGACTGCCTGGCGGGTGGGCGCAAGCTGGCTGGCATCCTGGTGGAGACGGGGATGTCCGCCGGGTCAGCGTCGGCCGTCGTCGGGGTCGGCTGCAACGTGGCCTGGGCGGGGGTGGACCCCGGCCTCGGACCCGAGGCGACCGCAACTGACCTCGAAGGCTCGCCGGTCGACCTCACCGAGCTGGCAGGGGCTGTCCTGACCAGCCTGCACCGTCGCTATCGGGAGTGGTCGGCCGGAGGCTTTGACGCCCTGCGTCCCGCCTGGACCGCGCGCTGCGCCTGGCTGGGCCGACGAGTCGTGGTGAGGCTCCCCGACGGCCACCTTGAGGGCGAGATGCTGGGCGTCGATGGCGACGGCTCGCTCCGCCTCGGGGTGGGCGGGGGCGAGGTACTGGTGCCGGCGGGGGATGTCAGCCGCCCGGGTGGCCCGGCACTGCGTATCTCGGCGCGGATGACGGGCAGATAACTGCGCCGACTGCTTGACGGCCAAGGAAGTGGGATCTAGGATGGAAAAGCTCGCGCCAGAGTAGATTTAGACCTTGCGCGCCTTTCCAGCAGAACGCCAAGTCAAGGGATTGCAGTTGCCCACCATCGCTGAAACCTCCCACGAAATCTCCAAGCTCTACGAGGTCGACCACCTCACCCGGCGGGAGCGCAGCGCCCGTCGCAACAAGATCCTCTTCATCGACCGCCTGCTCAATGAGCTGGAGCAGCTGAACATTGTCGAGGAGGTCACGGTGCCGGTCGCGCTGCGGACCCAGTGCCGAAAGTTGCTGGCCAGGGAGGGACACCCCCTGGGCCGGGGCCGGGCCGATGGCGTCAGCATCGCGGAGTGGATGGACGCCCTCTATGACGTCCAGGATGGGCTCATGTTCACCATCGGCGACGAGGACGAGTAGGCTAAGCCTGGTCAGTCCCGGCATCGAGTGGACCCGGTCCCCAGGTGTGTGCAGGCGCTGGCGAGCCCCCATAGCTCAGTGGATAGAGCGCCGGCCTCCGGAGCCGGGTGCGCAGGTTCGAGTCCTGCTGGGGGTACGCGCCGCGGTCGTCGGGGCGGCCGCCGGCCGGGGAGCAGTCCGGCTGCGGGGGGCCACGGCGGGGCCGGGCCCAGACGAGGGCCGGGCTTGGGACGGCGGCCCAGGTCGCCACAGTGCTGGCCCGGCCAACCGGTACCGGTAGGGGATTGACCACCGGGCCCCGCCGCGAGCCGGGCCCTTGCCGAAGGCGACGATCGATGAGGATGTCCGATCGCGTTAAGGGGAGGAGAACTTGACCCGGCGGGCGTGGCTGCTGTTTTTGGCGATGTGCCTCATCTGGGGCCTGCCCTACCTGCTGATCCGGGTGTCGGTCCGAGCCATCACCCCCGCCGAGCTGGTCTTCGGGCGCACCGCCATCGGCGCGGCGGTCCTGCTGCCGGTGGCCGCTCGCCGGGGCCAGTTGCGAGTGGTCCTCCCGCACTGGAGGCCGCTGCTGGCCTACACCGCGGTCGAGATCGCCGTCCCGTGGCTACTTCTCTCCGACGCCGAACGGCACCTCAGCAGCTCTCTGTCGGGGCTGCTGGTGGCGGCGGTGCCGCTGGTCGGCACCGGCCTCGCTTGGGCCAGCGGGTCCCGCCAGGTCCTGGGCCCGCGCCAGCTCGTCGGTCTGCTGGTGGGGCTACTCGGGGTCGGGGCGGTATTGGGCTTCGACCTCAGCACCTTAACCCTGCTGGCTGGTGGGGAGATGGCGGTGGTCATCATCTGCTACGCCAGCGGGCCCCAGATCCTGTCGCGCCATCTCGCCCATCTGCCCGGTTTGGGGGTGGTCACATGCTCTCTGACCTTGAGCGCGGCTGCCTACCTTCCGCTCGCCATCTGGCAGCGCCCCAGGGCTATCCCATCGGGAGAGGTGCTGGCCTCGGTGGCGGTGCTGGGGTTGGTGTGCACGGCCCTAGCATTCGTCCTCTTCTTCGAGCTGATCCGCCACATCGGAGCTGTGCGGGCGACGGTCATAACCTATGTCAACCCGGCTGTGGCTGTGGCTCTGGGTGTGTTACTTCTCCACGAACGCTTCACCCCCGGCACCGCCATCGGGTTCGGGCTCATTCTGGTCGGGTCCGCTCTCGCCACCAGGGTCTCCCGGCCCGCGCGGCGGGACGGCCCACCCACGCTGGCTGCGGCCGGCGTTGAGACCTGACCTCCCGAGTCCCCGCCCTTCCCCGAGCCGCCGGCTCAGATGGAGGCGTGCACTATGGGGTGCCACTCTTCGGGCACCATCGCTAGGAACCGGGGCAGATCCGGTGCCGAAAGCCCGGCTTCGGAGAGGCTGACAGGAAGGCCCAGGCCGGCGACCAGATCCTGGCAGACATCACCGACCCCACTCCCAGACCGGGCTCCAAAGGGCTCGGCCAAGGGCGCGGTGAGTTCCGGCCTGGTGGCGTCCATGTGCCTGATCGTGGCGGGCAGAAAGACGCACGAGGTGATCCCATGGGGAATCTCGAAGCTGGCCCCCAGGATCCGTCCCAGCTGATGGCTCGGCCCCATGGTGGAGCCGGCCAGACCCAGCGCTGCCCACCATGCCGCCACCTGGGCTCCCTGGCGAGCCTCCACCTCCTGCGGGCGGTCCCGGCAGTCCGGGAGGCTCTTGCGCAGGCGGCGGATCGCCTCCAGCGACAGCCACGAGGCAAGCGGGTCGCGCTCGGGAGCCCATATGGTCTCGACCGCATGATCGAGGGCCCGGATCCCCGTGGACAGCCAGAGCCGCTCCGGAGTCGCCAGGGTCACCTCGGGATCGAGCAGAACCACTCGGGGAGCCGCATCCGGGTCGCGGAGCCCTCGCTTGCGATGGCTCTCGCTGTCGGTGACGCCTGCCGAGGGAGTGAATTCCGCTCCCGAGAGGGTGGTCGGCACTGCGATGTGGCTCCTTCCAGTTGTCCCGATCCCGTGCAGGGCAGCCTTGCAGCCGTCGATGACACTGCCCCCACCCAGGCTGACCACTCCATCGGCCGCGACCTGCTCCAGCAGGTCCTGCAGCTGTTGGACCGCGCTCTCCGGGGTGTGTTGCCCGATCCCGGTAAAGGTGGCCTGGTGGCTGCCCTGAAGCATGGCCTCCGTGGCTTGGACCAGGCCCGACGCGGCGGACAGGGTGGCGCTGGTCACCAGCACCACCCGGCCAAGCTCTTCCCGGTCCACCTCGGACCGGAGTTCGGCCAGGGCGCCCGGCCCCAGCAGGACCCGCCGGGCCGGGGTGGCCTGGCTGAGGGAGAACAACTCTCAGCTGGCCAGGAACTGACGCAGCACCAGGGGCAGCACCCCGCCGTGGCGCAGGTACTCGACCTCGGTGCGGTTGTCGATCCGGGCCACGACCGGGACAACCTGGCGGCTGCCGTCCCGCCGCACCACGGTCAGCTGGAGGGCGGCTCCCGGGCTCAGCTGGCGGTCCAGTTCGGTGAGGCTGTAGGTCTCGGTGCCGTCCAGGCCCAGGCCCTGGGCCGACTGGCCCGCCTGGAACTGCAGCGGTACCACACCCATGCCCACCAGGTTGCTGCGATGAATGCGCTCGAAACTCTCGGCCAGCACCGCCCTCACCCCGAGCAGAGCGGTGCCCTTGGCGGCCCAGTCCCGCGAGCTGCCAGAGCCGTACTCCTTGCCTCCGATGACCAAGAGCGTGACGCCCTCTGCCCGATAGCGGACGGAGGCGTCGAAGATGGTCATCGCCGCCCCGTCCGGCTGATGGGTGGTGTAACCCCCCTCCCGCTCACCGGCCAGGCGGTTACGCAGGCGCACGTTGGCGAAGGTGCCCCTGATCATGACCTCATGGTTTCCCCGTCGGGAACCGTAGCTGTTGAAGTCGCGTGGCTCGATGCCAAGGCCCTGGAGGTATTCGCCCGCCGGGCTGTTGGGGGGGATCGAACCAGCCGGCGAGATGTGGTCGGTGGTGATCGAGTCACCCAGCAGGGCCAAGACCCGGGCGTCCACCAGGTCGGGCACCGGGCGTGGCTCGGCGGTCATCCCCTCGAACAAAGGCACCTCCCTGATGTAGCTCGAGTCCTCGCTCCAGCGGTAGGCGGGGCCGGTGGGCGACGCCATCTCCTGCCAGTGCTCGTCCCCGGCGAAGATGCGCTCGTACTCGTGGTGGAAGAACTCCGATCTCACCGACGTCCGGATCACCGCGGCTACCTCTTCGGAACTAGGCCAGAGCTCGTGCAGGTAGACCGGAGCGCCACTCCCGTCCAGTCCCAGCGGCTCTTGGGTGAGGTCCCGACGCACCGTGCCGGCCAGGGCAAAGGCAACCACCAGGGGCGGAGAGGCTAGGTAGGCGGCCCGCACCTGGGGGTGGATCCGGCCCTCGAAGTTGCGGTTGCCGCTGAGCACCGCAGCCACGTTGAGATCACGCTCGCGCACCTCTTGAGCCACCTCTTCGGGCAGGGGTCCACTGTTGCCGATGCAGGTGGTGCAGCCGTAACCGACGATGTCGAAGCCGATCGCGGCCAGCGGCTCAAGGAGCTGAGCCTGGGCCAGATAGTCGCTCACCACCCGGGAGCCGGGCGCCATGCTGGTCTTGACGAACCAGGGCGGCTTGAGGCCACGTTGGACGGCGCGCTGGGCCAGCATCCCGGCCGCCACCATCACGCTGGGGTTGGAGGTGTTGGTGCAGGAGGTGATGGCGGCGATAACCACTGACCCATCCTCGAGGGAGGGGTTGCCAGCCGGGAAGGCAGCCCCCGTCCGGGCCGGAAAGCTGCCAACGAAGCTTTGGTCGGACTGGCCCAGCGGGACTCGGTCCTGGGGCCTCCGGGGTCCGGCGATGCTCGGCTCGATCGAGTTGAGGTCCAGCTCCAGCAACTCGCTGAACTGGGGAATCGGCGAGCCTCCGGTGCGGAACAGCCCCTGCTCCTTGGTGTAGCGTTCCACTAGGTCGATCAGCTCGTCGCTGCGACCTGTGGTGCGCAGGTAGTCGAGCACGATCTGGTCGACTGGGAACAGGGCAGCGGTGGCGCCGTACTCCGGCGCCATGTTGGAGAGGGTGGCCCGATCTGCCAGGGCGAGGCTGTCCAGCCCTTCACCGGCGAACTCCACGAACTTGTTGACCACCCCGTGCCCGCGCAGCCACTCCGTGACCCGCAGCACCAGATCGGTGGCGGTGACCCCGGCCGGCAGCTTGCCTTTGAAGTTGACCCCCACCACGGTGGGGAGGGCCAGCAGCATGGGCTGGCCCAGCATGGCCGCCTCAGCCTCGATGCCGCCCACGCCCCAGCCCAGAACTCCCAGCCCATTGACCATGGTGGTGTGAGAGTCGGTTCCAACCAGGGTGTCGGGGATGGCCACCGTGGTTCCGCCCACCTCGCGCAGGCTGACCACCCGAGCCAGGTACTCCAGGTTCACCTGGTGGCAGATGCCCATCCCCGGGGGCACCACCCGGAAGCCCCGGAAGGCCTGCTGGGCCCAGCGCAGCAGGCTGTAGCGCTCAGAGTTGCGCTCGTACTCCCTGTCCAGGTTTACGCCGTAGGCGCGGGCGCTCCCAAAGGCGTCGACCTGGACAGAGTGGTCGATGACCAGGTCTGCATCAACCAGGGGATCGATCCGCCCCGGGTCGCCACCGTGAGCCTGCATGGCCGATCTCATCGAGGCCAGGTCCACCACCGCTGGGACCCCGGTGAAGTCCTGGAGCAGGACTCGGGAAGGGAAGAAGGGGAGCTCCCGCCCGCCCGCCGACTGCCCGTCCCAACGGGCCATGAGGAGGGCGTCGTCCGCGGTCACATGGGGGGAGCCGGCCTGCCGCAGCAGCATCTCCAGCCAGACCTTGACTGTCATCGGCAGCCGGTCGGGGTCCGCCAGACCCTGGTCGCGCAGGCGCGCGAGGCTGAAATAGCTCGGTCCACCGCGGCCGAGTTCGTGCTTGACGCCGAGCGGATCTGACGCGGAAATCTCGGTCATGAGCACCCCCATTCCCCCCCGGGGATCTTGGACTACGGTCCCATCTTAGCCCGACGCAGTCGGAGCCACGGAGCTGGCCCCGGGATTGACAGTGAGATCGGAGGCCGGGCATACTCGCCCCTACGGTCGGCGGGGCGGCCACCCGCCGACGCGGTTGCGGTGCAGGAGGGAAAGGTGAGGCGGAGCCATACCGGCGGCAGGCTGGCGGTGGCGCTGGGAGTGGCTTTCGCAGGCGCCCTGCTGGCCCCGCTGCCGGTGTTCGCCAGCAACACCAACTTCCTCAACGGGGGCGGTCCTCCGGTCGACCGCATCGACCTGATCTGGAACGTCTTCCTGATCTGCGCGAGCGTGGTCCTGGTCGGGGTGGGCGGTGCCATCGTCTACGCCGCGTTCCGATTTCGGAGGCGGTCTCCTGATGAGATGCCCAAGCAGGTCCATGGCAACAGCCGACTGGAGTTGGCGTGGACGATCGGACCGTTCGTAGTCCTGGCCGCCTTGTTCGTACTGAACCTGGTCAACGTCGGGTACCTTCGTCACGGCCCCACCCCCGGCACCCCGGCGGCCCGCCAGGAGATCCACATCAAGGTCGTGGGACGGCAGTTCTACTGGACCTTCTACTACCCCAACGGCAAGTACTCGTTGCGGACCTTGGAGATCCCTGTCAACGTCCCGATCGAGATCAGCACCGATTCGCTGGACGTGATCCACGGCTTCTGGGTCCCCAACCTGGGCGCCAAGATCGATGCCTTGCCGGGGATCGTCAATCACGCCTTCATCGAGGCCGGCGCGGTGGGAACCTACAACGGCCAGTGCTACGAGTTCTGCGGCGTCGGCCACGATCAGATGCTGATCACGGTCAAGGCGGTCTCGATGGCTCAATACCTGAGCTACGTCCAACACCTGTCCACCTGATGAGGTTGAACTGACCCATGGCCACTGCTGAACTGCCGCTCTCTCAGCCGATGCACCGGCGCTACCAGGGCGTCTGGGATTGGGTGACCACCACCGACCACAAGCGGATTGGGCTGCTGTACCTGTACACGACCTTCGTGTTCTTCCTGATCGGCGGTCTGATGGCCCTGCTGCTCCGGACCCAGCTGGCCCAGCCCAATAATGACCTGCTGACCGCGTCCCAGTACAACCAGCTCTTCACGATGCACGGGACCACCATGATCTTCCTCTTCGTGGTGCCGGTCTGGAGCGCCTTCGGAAACTTCATGCTGCCGCTGATGCTGGGGGCCAAGGACATGGCTTTTCCGCGCATCAATGCCTTCGCCTATTGGCTGATTCCCCTGGGCGGGCTGGTCATGTACAGCGGCTTCTTCTTTGGCGGCAGTGCCGCCGCTGGCTGGACTGGATATGTGCCTCTGACCGAGAAGCTCTACTCCCCCCAGGTGGGCCAGGACCTGTGGATCCTAGGGCTCCACATAGTGGGGATCGCCTCGATCATGGGCGCCGTCAACTTCCTGGTCACGATCCACCGGATGCGGGCCCCGGGGATGACCTGGTTTCGCCTTCCCCTCTTCGTCTGGTCCATGGAGGTCACCTCAGCTCTGGTGCTCCTGGCCAGCCCCTTCCTGGCGGCGGCCCTGGCGATGGTGCTGCTGGACCGGCAGCTGGGCACCAACTTCTTCAATCCCACCCATGGCGGCAACGTCATCCTCTACCAGCTCATCTTCTGGTTCTACTCGCACCCGGCGGTGTACATCATGGTGCTGCCCGGGTTCGGGGTGATCTCGGAGGTGCTGCCGGTGTTCACCCGCAAGCCCATCTTCGGCTACCGCGCCATGGCCATGTCCATGGCCGCCATCGGAGTGCTCGGCTTCATGGTCTTCGGCCACCACATGTTCACGGTCGGGCTGCCCCTCCCGGTCCAGATCTTCTTCATGGCGGCGACCATGATCATCGCGGTTCCCACCGGGGTCAAGATCTTCAACTGGCTGGGGACCATGTGGGGAGGATCGATCCGGTACACCAGCGCCATGCTCTTCGCGGTTGGCTTCATCCTGATGTTCCTGATCGGGGGCCTGGACGGGGTCTTCCTCTCCTCGCTGGGGATCGACTACGAACTGAACGGGACCTACTGGGTGGTGGCTCACATCCACTATGTCCTGGTGGGGGGATCCCTCTTTGCCCTCTTCGCCGGCCTCTATTACTGGTGGCCCAAGATGTTCGGGCGCTACCTCAACGAGCGGCTGGGCAAGTGGCACTTCTGGTTGCTGCTGCTGGGCTTCAACCTGACCTTCATGCCGATGCACTTCCTGGGGGTCATGGGTATGCCCCGGAGAATCGCCACCTACGGGGCCAACACCGGCTGGGGCCCCCTCAACCTGCTGGAGACGGTCGGGTCCTACATCATCGCGGTCGCGGTCATGATCTTCATCTACAACGTGGTGATCTCCCTGCACGGGCCCAAGACGGCGGTCAACGATCCCTGGGAGGGCAACTCGCTGGAGTGGTTGACCACCTCACCGCCGCCGCCCCACAACTTCGACGTCGACATCCCTGAAGTGCAGAGCAACCGGCCCCTTCGCGACTGGCGCTTGGCCGGCCATCAGATCAATCCTCCGGGCACGGTCCTGCCTTGACCTCGGCCGCCCCGTCCGGGAGCGGACGCCGGCCGTCGCGGACCCTCACTGCCGTGGCCCTGGCGACCGCGGTCGTGACCTACCTCCTGATCATCCTGGGCAGTACGGTCCGGGTCACGGAGTCAGGCATGGGCTGCCCCGGGTGGCCCCTCTGCTACGGCCAACTCGGTCCAATCGACCAGTTCCACTCGGTGCTGGAGCAATCCCATCGATACGTGGTGGCGCTGGTCACCGTGCTGGTGGTGGCGACCGCCGTCCTGGCCTGGAGGACTGCCCGGCGCCATCGCTCGGTGCTGGTGCCGGCCACGGCGTCTCTGGGCGTGCTCGCAATTCAGATCGTCCTGGGGGCGGTGACCGTCTTCACCCACAACGCTCCGGTCACAGTCGCTCTCCACCTGCTCTTCGGCCTGATGGTGCTGGCCGCGACCTGGGTGACCGCCGCCGCCTGCCTGGTCCCCTGGCAGCCCGCTTCGGGTCGGCGCCTAAATCCACTGGCCTACTGGGCCGTGGCCTGGACCTTCGTGCTCATGATCTCAGGCTCGCTGGTCGTGGATGGTGGTGCCGCCTATGCCTGCCCCTCCTGGCCGTTCTGCGCTCCCCATGGCGTGGCCGGGGCGCTGATAGCGATCCAGTACGCTCATCGCCTGACGGTTCTGGTCACCTCGATCTTCATCGCCCTGCTGGCCATGCATGCCGCTCGCCGGTGGCGGGCGGTGCCGGGAGCTCGGCTGGTCGCTGACCTGGTCGCGATCGTGCTCCTGGCACAGGTGGCCGCAGGGGGGCTGGTGGCCACGCTGTCAGCACCAGAGGCGCTCCAGGATCTGCATCTGGCGTTGGCGGCGGCGATCTGGGTGATGGTGGTGGTGCTGGCCTCGATCGGCTGGCTGGCAGGCGCCGACAGCAGCCGGTTGGCGCCGTCCATCGCCAGGATATCTCCGGCCCAGGCGGGGACCGGCCGTAAAATGGGCACCGGCCCATCGCCAGAGGAGGGATGATGCAGCGCAGAAGTGCCGGGGGCAACATTCGCTTCGGAGTGATCCTCACTCTGCTCGCGGTGCTGATGTTGGCGGTTGCCTTCATCTGGGCCACGCTCTACCTGGGGGCCGCCCATGCCTGATGAGACCCCGCCCGCCCCTGAGGACGCACACGGCGAGGAGCACCTGCCGGGGCCGAGCTTCTGGCCGATCCTGCTGGCCCTGGGCGTGGCCATGAGCCTGATCGGGGTGATCACCAAGTTGGTGGTGGTGATCATCGGGTTGGTGATCTTGTTGGTGGCGCTGGGAGGCTGGATCCGGGACGCCCGCCGCGAGTACCGGGCGCTGCCCTAACCGGGCTGACCGCCATCCCGACCTGGGGCCTTTCGTAGTTGGCGCAGGTCAGCCCGGCGCTGTTGGCGGTGAGCGCCGGGGGCGAAAGTCTGGGGCTGGGCGTCCTGATCCTGGGGGTGGGCTGTCTGATGGCGCTGGGTGCCGCCATCAGCCTGCGCACCATCTGGGGCCGGCAGTCGCGGGAGCCCGATTCGCTGCCCCGGAGCGGACCCCTGGGGGAGACTCGGAAGCCCCTTCGGTCGCCGGCGGTCGGCCAGATGCGGACCTGGTTCCGGATCCTCGTCAGCTTCGACTTCGGGTGCCTGGCATTGGTGTCGGCGGTGATGCTCTTCCTTGGATTGGTGGTCATCTTCCGCGCCCTGGGGCGGTGACAGGGAGCGCCCGGCGGATCCTTTCCCGACCCGATCCGGGGCCGCTCTGGCCCGCTACCATTGCATCCACATGAGCTGGGACACCCTGATCAGGCGACGCTTCGAGGTGGCTTCGGCGGCGATCATGCTGGGACTGCTGTTCGTGCTCGTGGTGTGGGCCGGGATGGTTCTTTTCAAGGCCGTGGACCCGCATCTCTTCCACTTCAATCTGCTCATGGACATCCTGCCCTGGTTGACCCCGGTGCTGATCCTCCTGTTCCTGGGCCTGCCCCTGTACTGGGTGGTGGCCGGTTGGCTCCAGCCACCGGAGGGCGGGCTTGGCCGCCTGGTCCAGCATCGCTTTGAGCTGGTCGTGGGTGCCGCCGCGTATCTGTTGGCTTACACGATGGTGGTGTGGGGGATCATGGTCCTCCTCCGAGCCTGGGACGGGTATGACTTCCACTACAACCTCGCCGTCGATTGGCTGCCTGCAATCGTCCCGCCCTGGATGATCTGGATGGTCGGTTCGCCGCTGGCCTGGAAGGCGCTCGGGGCACTGGGAGGAAGCTACCCGGTCCAACGCCGGCGGATGAGGAACTGGACCGCGGTGGTCGTCAGTGGCGTCCTGGGTGGCACTCTGCTGACCGGGGGCGGGCTGCTGCTCAATCAAGGGGTATACGCTGGCACCCAGGGACTCCCGGTGGCGGTTCAGCAGGACCTGGTCAGCTTCGGGATCGTGGTGTTCTCCGTGGGGGGGATCTGCTGGGCGATCATGCTCGGCTGCCTTTGGGCTGGCTGGCGGGGCGACCCCACCCCGGCCCTGGAGCAGAGGCCGCTGGACCGCTTCAGATTGGAGCGGCCCCGGATCGTGGCCCAGGCCTTCGTCCTGACCAACATCATGTTCGGACTGGTGGGCCTGATGATGACGGCGGTGCAGTACGTGGACGCTCAGGATTTCCACTTCTACATGGCCAAGGACATCTGGGCTTTCGGGCTGCCCCTGTTCTTCGGGTGGCTCATCTATGCCCTGGCCGCTCAGCTGATACCGGGTCGGCTGGCGGCACGTGACCCGGCCCGCTACGGGGGTGGCTACGGGGTCGCCGCGGGCCCGACCGGGTCGGCCGGCACCCAGTCCGGATGGGGCTACCAGGGGCGGGATCTGGCGGGTACCCAGGCAGGAAGCTAGGGGGCTGGCGCCTCGGCGGCCTCGGAAGTGGTCGGCTCTGGCTTCACCGCCCTTGTCCGGACTAGGTCGGCGAATGCCGGCCCGGCTGGAGCTCGCGGAGGCGGAAACCCAGGCTGGCGCTGGGCGATGTTGCCCGAACTTTCCGACCCAGCCACTCTCTTGGTCGTGGCTACGGTCGCCTCGGCGATGGTCGGTGGATTCCGGCAGACTCGGCTGCCTGGCGCGCTGCTGCCCACGCTGGCTGGCCAGCCTTCGGCCCCCGCTCTTTGAGTTGCGGCGAGGTCGAGTACCCATCGCACACTCGGAACCACCTGGGCGCGCCAGTTGCCATGACGTTCGGGGCCACCGCCTCCAGGGGCGAGCCCGCGACCAAGCGGGAGGCGGCCGAAGGCGGTGTCGACGACCGCCCATCGGGAGGCAGGCCGAACAGGACCGGTCCCCACTCGATAGGGGCTATCGGAAGAGGCCAGTCCCCGATCTGACGGCATCGCGCTCCGGTCCGGCAAGCCGCGGGCGCGATGGCGGTCGCCCTAGGCGCGTCACTGCGACCGAGTGTCGCGGGCCGGTTCACGGCCGGCAAGGAAGGCTCCGGACAGCTCGCGAGACGCTAGAGCTGGGCCAGTCCGATTCTGACCTCAGGTGGTTGCCGCAAGGAGTTGTGAACGGTGCAGCGGGACGCCACGGCCAGCAGCGATGCCTGCTGCTCTGGATCCAACTCGCCAGGGACCTCGATGCGAAGGTCGATCGCCCCAACTCGGTGCGGATGGGAGGCGAAGTCGACCTCGGACGTGACCGCGAGCTGGGCTACCGGATGGCCGTGGCGCGATAGGAACCGGCGGACGTAATAGGCCACGCAGGCGGCCAGGCTGGCTATGAAGAGGTCGGTTGGGGTGGGCGCGGTGTCGTCGCCTCCATCGGCGGTCGGCTGGTCGACTCTTATCGAGTGCTGCCGGACCGCTATCTGGAACTTGTCGCCACTCTCGTATTCGACTCGCAACTGGTAGCGATCGATCTCCTGGTCCTGGCTCACACGGCCCCCGCAGTCGCCTGGGCTGCAGCGATCTCGGCCCGAACCGAGTCCATGTCCAGCGCCTGCACGGCACCGATCAGCTTGGCGAGGTCCCCGGCCGGCCGCGCCCCGGGCTCGGCGAACACCAGGATCCCATCGCGGAAGATCATCAATGTGGGGATGGACCGGATCTGGAGGGATCCAGCCAGGGCAGGCTCGGCCTCGGTGTCGACCTTGCCGAAGACGATCTCCGGGTGCTCTTCGGACGCCGCCTGGAAGACCGGGGCGAACGCTCGGCAGGGACCGCACCAGGCCGCCCAGAAGTCGACCAGGACGATGCCGGCCTGGTCCACCGTCTCAGTGAATGTCGCCTCAGTGAGTGTGATCGTAGCCATGACTACCTCAGATATTTACCCCCGGGGGTATTTGCAGACAATCTGAGTGTACACCTATGTGCGCGCGCTGGGAGTCGGCTTGGTTTGGCCGGCCCCCCGGGGCCCCGAAAGTCCTGCCGGGCGCCGGCTCGACCGTCTCGCTGGCGAAGCGCGCTCAGTCGGAACCGGACTCAAGGGCCGCCAGCAGCAGCGGGTCGACCACATCGCGCCGGCCGCAGCGCTCCTCCAGGTTGGCCATGCCGGCCCAGGCCTCCAGAGCCAGGAAGATGGCCTCTTGGTCGACACGGCCCTCGATCCTTCCCCGCCGCTCCAGGGCCAGCCTGACCCGCTCCAGGGTCGCCTCGTCAGCCGGGATCAGGTCGGCAGGGTTGGGAGGCTCGAAATGGAGGCGCCAGAGGTCGACCAGGCGGGCCAGCTCAGGCACCGGATTGGAATGGTCGTCCACCCTCAGATCAATCATGCGATCGTCGAAGCCGCCGTACCCGGCACCCGAGCGGGCCACCAGAATGGCGGCTGACTGGCGGCCGCGCCGGTCGCCTCCGGCACCATCGCCGGCTGCTAGCGTCGCCAGCAATCGGTGGCTCAAGCTGCCCTGGCTGGACTCGAACGAACTAACCATGGCGTCCACCACGTCGGCCCCCGCCAGGATGTTCCCCTGGCAGGCGTAGCCAGGACCGGTGCGGCCGCCGGCCCATTCGAAACAGGCCGAGCCCGTGAACGATGCCGCTGCCCCGTCGCGGTCAACGACCCCGAGCTGACGGTGCTCACGGTTGGGATCAGAGGTGGTGAGGATCTCCACCACCTCGCCGGCGCTACGGCCCTGCCCCAGTAGCTCCAACCCCCTGCTCTTGTAGGAGGTGTTGGCCATGGCCTGGGTGGCCACGGCGCCGACCTCCGCGGCCGCCGCCGGCACCGCGCCGCCGACCGCCAGGAACTTGGACGCGACGGCCACCCCCCAGTCCACTCCGTCGGTGGCCGCGATCGAGAACGTGGCGATGCGCCGAATCGGCGAAGGGGCTGGCATCTGTGCCAGGATAACTGGTTGTCAGCGCTCGAGTGTGATGTTGGCCAGTGTCGGCCATCGCTCACACGTTCGCGCTATGATCCTGCTTGTGGCCGAACGCTTGATCGGAGTGGCTGGGGCTCGGTCGATGCTGGGCGTCTCCTCGCGCACGCTTCGGCGCTACACCGCTGAGGGACGGCTCCCAGACCGGCGGTCGCCGGGCGGGCGGCGGATCTTTTCCTTGGCAGAGATCGCGGCGATCCAGCATCGACGGGGCCGCGCCACCCCGGAGTTCGGAGCCGGGGCGGTGGTCCTCTACGGGCGGGTGTCCTCTCGCCGCCAAGCCCAGGCAGGTGAACTTGAGCGTCAGATGGACGCTTTGAGAAGGCGGGCCCAGGCGCGCCGGGTTGCCGGAGAGTTCACCGATGTCGCCTCCGGCCTCTCGGATCGCAGGTCGGGGCTGCGCCGGGCGCTGCGCGCCTGCCTCAGCCCCGAGGTGACGGAACTGTGGGTGACCGACTTCGAGAGGCTGGCACGGTTTGGTGTCGGCGTGATCGAGCAACTGCTCAGCGCTCACGGCGTCCAGATCGTCGTCGTTTGCGACGGCGGGGCCATCGCGAGTTCCGCGGACTCCGATCTGGTCCGGGACCTGCTCTGGGTGGTCACCGCGTGCTCGGGCCGCCTCTACGGTCAGGGGTCGGTCCAGGCCAGAACACTTCGGGCCTGGGTGGCCCATGAGACCAAGCTACGGTGAGCGGCGCCAGCGCCCTCGGGCCCCCGCTGCCTGGCCCTGGTGCCGTGCTGTGGCACCAGGCACTGGCCCAGCAGTCGTCGGTCGCCATGCGCGAGGTCGATTTTGCCGAAGGGACTCGCGGTCGACCGCGGCTGAGAGCCGGCCGCGGCGCGGCCGCCAGCGAGCTGAGCGGCCGCCGTTGGTCCCACCGAGGGACCACGCCGGGAAACCAGGGCGTATGAGCGCTCCCGGGTCCCCTGCGGCCGCCTTGACCCTGGAGTTGTTTGAGTATGTTCCGGAGTCCGCCCTGGTGGTGGTGGCTCATCCTGATGACTGCGACTTCCTGGCCGCAGACGTGCTCTCCGCATGGGTCAGGCAGGGCACTCGGGCGGGCATCTGCTTGGTCACCGACGGCGACGCCGGCGGGGATGACCCGGACATTCCCGCCGGCGCGTTGAGCCGGATTCGCATCGAGGAGCAGGGCCGGGCGGCGAAGCACCTCGGAGTCCACGACGTCCGCTGCCTCGGCTACCCCGATGGGATGCTCCAGAACACCTTGGCAGTGCGCCGCGACCTGGTCCGCGTGCTTCGGGAGTTTCGCCCCGAGCTGGTGATCACGATGGACCCCACCAGTCGCTTCTTTGGGCGTGGTTACATCAACCATCCGGACCATCGGGCGGCCGCCGATGCCTGCCTGGATGCGATATTCCCCAGCGCCCGCGATGTGCGGGCGTTTCCCGAGCTCTTTCGGGAGGAGGGCTTGCAGCCTCACAAGACCCGCTTTGTTTTGGTTGGGACAGGCGACCGGTCTGATGTCGCGGTTCCGGTCGCTGCGGTCGATGTGGAGAACAAGCTTGCCGCGCTGGGAGAGCACCACAGCCAGTTTGATGCCACCGACATGCGAGAGAGAACCTGGGAGGGGGTGCGCGAGATCGGCGCTCGTGCAGGGGTGGAGCTGGCCGAGAGCTATCGTCTCTTCGACCTGGCCCCAAATCCTTCCCAACGTGAGTACGGCAAGGGCCTGGCCGCGCCGGAGCGCGGAAATGGCGTCCCCGCTCCCAGGCTGCCCCAATCTCAGTGGGGATGACGGCGCGGCGTGGAGGATCAGACTGGGCTGTCGGGCTTGCTCTTGCGCGCTCGTGGCCGGCGGGCGGCCGCCTTGCCGGTGGCGGCGGGCCGTCGCCGGGGCCGGGTCGCAGGGCTGGCGGGGGGATCGATGGCCCGCTCTAGACCTGTGCCCACCTGATTGAGGAGGCGCGCAGAATGGCGCAGCACATCCAGCATCCGCCGGGCCACTTCGGACTCCAGGCCGGACCGCTCGCTGCGCTTGCGGAGCCACCCTCCAACGGCCCCCGCGAGCTCCGATATCTCGGGCGCGGGCAGGCCATGACGCCTTGATTGCCAGTGGCGCCGGTCCATCAACGCCACCAGCTACTGGCGCGGCGCCGGGTGCGGTGCCATAGCGGTTCAGCCGCCAGGGCGACCACGCCGAGCACGGCGACCGCCCCCAGCAGCTTCCCAAGGGGCGCGAATCCGAAACTTCCCAGCACCACGGCCGCGACCACCACGAGCAGCCCGACTCCGAAGAGCAGCCGGCGCATCAGGTGCCCAACAACCATCCCTAGAGATTGTGCTGGAGCCGTCTCGCCGAGTTCTCGGGGCAGCCGCTCCTGCCACATCGGACTCCACCAGGTGGGCGGAGTCGGTGGCCCCGAGTCAGGCGACTGCTGATCGGGCTGGCGCCGGGGGTCGGAGCCTGGAGGCATCTGCTGACCTGGTATTGCGGGGGACCGCAGGAAGGGCGGTTTGGTCGGCACTAGGATAGCACCAGTTGGCTGCAATTTAGAGGGCCTCAAACCAGTTGGGACAGGTGGGAAGCCACCCTCGCTTGGTGGCGCTGCACAGCCAGATCGGCGGGTGCCGTCGGTGCGTCGACCGGGGCTTGCTCGGCACCGCCCTGCCGGTGCTGCCCGCCCCAGTCCTCGCCCCAGTGGTGCTCATCGGCCAGGCACCGGGCCGCTTGGAGGTGGAGTCGGCCCTGCCCTTCAGTGGGCGGGCCGGCAAGCAACTCTTTCGGTGGCTGGCCGAGGCAGGCGCGGGCCCGGAGGCGGAGGCGCGCCGCACGATCTACCTAACCTCGATGACCAAGTGCTTTCCCGGCCCGGCCAGATCGGGCTCAGGGGACCGCCGCCCGTCCAGTGACGAGATCTCTCTCTGCCAGCCCCACCTGGAGGCACAGCTAGAGCTCGTGCGGCCGCGGCTGCTGCTGGCGGTCGGCCAGTTGGCGATTGCCCGCTTTGTGGGCTCGAGAGCAATGGACCAACTGGTTGGCCGGGTCTTCGACGGAGCCGGAGTCGAGCTGGCGGTCACCCCTGAGTCGGTGCCACCGCGCGCCGGCTGCCCTTGGGTCCTGCCGCTGCCCCACCCGTCTGGTGCCAGCCGCTGGCTCAATCAGCCTGGCAATCGCAGTCTGCTGGCAGCGGCTCTGGCTCGGTTGTCGCTGCTGCTGACCGCCCTGGCTGCGGGAACCGCCCCTTAAGGTGAGCTGAGAGACCGTATACTCGGGCCATATCTTGGGCGGAAAAAAGCATGCGCACGCCGGGGGCTCGACGTTGTCGGGCGATCTGCCCACACCTGTCCCTGAAGGGGCGGCCGAGGGGGAGGTAGGGGCTGCCCCCAGGGTCGCCTCGGAGCGTTCGGCGGATGACATCCTGGAGCTCATCTTCACCGCCACCCCAAGGGCCAGTCCGGCGGAGCAGGCGGAGCGCACCTTGCGCCGCCCCAAAGCGCTGGTGTATGTGGCGATGAGCAATCGCAACTTCTTCTGGCGGCAGCAGTTGACCAAGTTCGTGCTCGATGAGGGCCGGGTGCCCGTCACCCCCTTCATGCTCTTCGACTACTACCTGCTCCACACCGTCCCCAAGGACCTGGTCCGGGAGGCGATGAACAACCTGATCGCGCGTTGCGAAGAGATGTGGGTCTTCGGCGAGCTCTCATTGGGACTCAAGGTGCAGGTGGGCATCGCCAAGCGGATGCGCAAACCGGTGCGCTATTTCGACATCAGCGATTTGCCCTATCAGGTCACCGGAGTGCCGGAGTCGATGGTCTCGGACGAGCGCTGAGGTGGTCGCCGCGGCTACCCTGGCGCAACTTTGGCCAGGGCTCTGAGCTTCCCCCAGGTGGCCGCTGGGGCCTCCACTACGGCAGCCCGCGGGGGCGTCATCTGACCTGACGGCGGGTGCTGGTGGGGCTGGAAACGTTGCAGCGCTCGGGCACCGTCCCTCACACTGCTGACACGGGGGCAGCTGAGTTCCGCGTGGGCTGGGGGGAGCTTGATCATTCAAACTGCATGGCTGTGAGAACCGGCCTGGCTCGGGTTATAGGCCTGTCGCGCCGACCCTGGGCGCGTGTTGGGGTCGGGGTGGTGGTGGCCGCCGTGCTGCTGGCACTGGTCCTCGCCAGGATCTCTCTGCACCGTGCGGTGTACTCCATGGAGCACGTTTCTCTACCGATGTTGGGTTTAGGGGCCCTCCTGGCCGCTGCCTATGTTGGCTTGCGCGCCTGGCGCTACCGCATGCTTCTGGGCCAGGGATCCCTCCCTGGAGTGGTTGCGGTGGCCGCGGCCAGTTGGGGGGCCGGGCAGCTTCTGCCCGGTCCCGGTAGCGACGCGGCGTTCATCTGGTTCGCGCGACGTGACCTGGAGGCGAGCCTGAGCCGGGGCACCGGAGCCGCGCTGGTCGCCCGGCTTTTGGACATGGCCAGCCTGGCCGTGATCCTGTTGGTGAGCGCCGATTTGGCGGGAGTCAGGCTGGGCCGGCCGGTACGGGTGGCGGCGGTCGTGCTGGCCGTCATCTTGGGGCTGGCACTGCTCGCTCTTTTTGTCCGGCGGCCGCGCCGACTGCTGCTCCGCGTGACCGAGCGATTGCCGGTGGTCGGCGCCCTCGCGACGCGAGCGGGACGCGTGCTGGCGGAACTCAGCAGCTGGCAGACTCTGGTCGGACTCGGCCTGGCGACTGCCGGCGCCAGGCTGCTGGCGGCCCTGGAGTACTACTGTCTCTTCCTGGCCCTTGGCGGCCGCCTCGACCTATGGCAGGTCTGGCTGGCCCTGGCGGTGCGGACGCTTCTCTTCGCGCTTCCGGTACAGGGGGTGGGCGGCCTGGGCACCTCCCAAATCTGGTGGGCAGGTGGGCTAGCCCTAGCTGGGTTGCCTGTTGCCGCCGCTCTATCCTTGGGGCTGGAAGTCCAGATCCTCGACCTGGTGGTGGCCCTTCCCGAAGGAGCGCTCGGGTGGCTGGCCCTCAAGGCGCGCCGCGCTGCGCGGGCGGCTGGCGAACCTTCCCCGCCCCGGTCGAAGTCAACCCGGCACAGGCTTCTCCTCGCAAGCCACGCCTCGGGGACGGGAGACGTCGCCGCCCCTGAGCCGACGCCAAACCCGGACCTTGTCCGGGCTGCGACCGGGTCAGGCGAGCGTGACTGACAGCGGTCCAGCGACCACTTGGACGACCGATCTTTGCTTCCGAGTCCCAAGGTCGCCGCTCGGGCGATGGGGTTGGCAGCAGCTGGCGGGAAAGTGAGCAGGAGTGCCCATGAGAGCGGTTTAGTGAACTGGGAAAATGTTGGCGAGTGTGACTAGCGGGTCGGGCTGTGGGTGACTTCTGTTGAGGGGGCCCTCCGGACGACTGCCAGCGGGACGTTCCTGGTGTGAAAGATCGGATCACCCCGGCGTCACGGCTCCGGCCGGCGCCACCGCTGGTTGAGCCGAAGTCTGCAGATCCTGTCTTGGCGGTGGAGGTCGTGCGCAGAGTCGGTGACCATCCGCCAGCTGATCGATGG
>JAKABA010000275.1 GCA_021802115.1 bacterium
GGCCGCGAAGAAAACCAAGGACTGCCCGCCAAAGCACAGGTAGACCGACCAGAGCGCCCGCGAGCGAATCAGGGGCCCGAGATTCCAGCGCTCGCCGACCGCCAGCCCGACCCGGGCTCGCGGGACCGCCAGGCACCACACCAACAGGCAGCTGACCCCGCAGATGCCCCAGACGAGCATGGTCGCCTGCCAGCTGCGCAGGAGGCCGTAGAGCAGTGGGCGGGAGATGCTCGCCGCGACCATCTCGCCAACCGTGATCCCGAGGGTGAGGGTCACCGACGCCTGCTGCACATGGCCTCGAAACCAGGCCTGGAACAGACCTGGAAGGCCAGGTTGGGTCAGGGCGATACCCACCCCCATCACCGCGGTCCCGAGAAAGAGAGGGAGTGCGCCGGGCACCGGCAGAACCCGCGCCAGCTCACCCAGCGCGGCCAGGGCCAAGCCGAGGGTCACGACCGCGTAGCCACCCCAACGGCGCACCAGCGCCGAAGACGGCAGTGCCGACAGCCCGAAGGCGAGGATGGGAATGCCGCTCAGCAACCCCACCTCGGTGTAGCTCAGCCGCAGGTCACCCTTGACGATGGACAGGACCGGCGGCACCCCCAGGATGGCGGCGCGCAGGTTGAACCCGATCCAGAAGGTGACCAGGAACAGGGCAGGACCGGCGCTGAGGGACCGGTGCGATGGCGCCGCGCCGGTCAAGTGCCGGACTCTGGCCACCGCGCCATCTGCCGTCGCGCCATCAGCGGCAGGAGGGGCAAGAGGTCGGACCGGATCACCTCATCCCAGGTGAAGCTGCGAGCCGTCGCCTGTCCGCGCCGGCGAATGGCCGCCGCCAGCCCGGGCTGGCGGTGCAGCTGGGCCACCACCTGGGCCAGCTCGCTGGGATCCTCGGTCTGCACCACCAGGGAGTTCTGGAGATGACGGGCATAGTCCTCCCCGGTGGCGCCCACAACCGCGACCCCGCCGGCCGCCATCGTCTCCAGCCCCACCAATCCGAACGGCTCGAAGCCGGAGTTAGCCAGAACCGCCAGGGACGACCTGTACATGATCGGCAGCAGCGGCTCGGGCAAGAAGGTCGCCAGCTCGATCAGGTCGTAGTCCGAGCTGGCCTGCAGCGCCTGCGCGAGGTCCCGTGCATCGGTAATGGGCTCGGTCCAGCGCCTCACCTGGAGACCGAGTTCCCGCGCCTCCGCCATCAGCTGCCGCCCATAGGCCTCCCCGCCGCCCCGGGCCAGCATGCGCACGGGAAGCCCAGCGCGACGCAGGGAGGCGAGCGCTCGAATCGCCTGCTGCCAGCGCTTGTCGGGATGGAACCGCCCAATCTTCAGGAGCGTGGCGCGGTCCCCACCGGCGCGCCGAACGCGGTTGACCGCGCCCGGGTCGGGGCGGGTCAGAGCCACCTGCGGGATGCCGTTGGGGATGACCAGGGGATCGACCCCCCGGGCCTGGACCAAGACCCTCATGTAGCGGCTGACGGTGGTGACCGAGGCCGTGTAGGCCAGGGCCCGCCAGTCGATCGCCTCGAACCCGAACTGGTTGTTGGCGTTCCAGGCCAGGACGCAGCGGTCCCGCAGGCCCCGACGCCAGAGCAGGTCGGAGACGGTACGGGTCCAGCCGGCGGTGTGCCACTCCTCGAAGAGCAGCACCGGGGTCGATCCGGACTCGATGGCCGGCACCACCCAGTCCCGGACCAGCTCCGGGGGAAAGGTGGCGGCCAGGTGATCCCGCTTCACCTCCTCGCCGTCGTAGATCCCGCGGGGGAAGTTCCGGGAAACCTCCTGGGCCAGGCGGTGGAGCTCCACCCCCTGGCGCAGCTCCAGCGCGGGCAGGCTGGGGTCACCGACAAAGAAGAGCCCGACCGGATAGCCCTGGGCGGCCAGGGCGAGGGTCAGCTGGGAGACCCGGACTCCCAGGCCCCCGGCCTGGCTGTACTGGTCGGGGCCCTCCATGGAGATGACCGCAAAGGCCAGAGGAGCCGGACGGGTGGAGCCGCCCGAGCGACCCATGGGACCGCTGGCGGCGCTCATCCCAGGCCCAACCACGACCTGGTCGCCGACCCGAGCCACTCGGCGGCCGGCTCGGCCATCGCCTCCAGGTGGCTGCGGTAGCGGTTCGGGCCCAGCAGCGGGAAGTCGCTGCCAAAGCTGATCCGGCCCGGCCCCAGCAGCTCCTGGACCGTCCGCAGAACCCCCGGGTTGTACAGGAATGGGACCGCGGCGGTGTCGAACCAGAGCCGCTGGCAGAGCTCTCTGACCTCGGGCATGTGCCCGAAGAGGGGAAGCCCGCCGCCCAGGTGGGCCAGGCAGAGACGCAGGTTGGGAGCAGCTCGCACCAGCGGCTGCAGCAGCCGCCACAGGCGGCCGGGGGTGGCGGTTCCCTTGCCGGGGTACAGGTGGCCAACCGGCTCGCTGGCATGGAGGAGAACCGGCCAGCCCATCTCCTCACAGCTCTTCATGACGGAGCGCAGTCCGCCCTCCCAGCGGAGGGCGAAGCCCTGGGCGTCACAGTTGAGCTCGCCGACTCCGGCCAGCCCCATCCCCTGACAGCGCTGGAGCTCGGCCGCGGTCGTGGCCTGTGAGGGATTTACCGTCGCAAACCCGATGAGCCGCCCCCCCTGGCGCTTGACCTCAGCCGCCGTGTAGTCGTTGACCTCCCGCAGCAGCCCGGGATCCGCGAACGGCCACCCGAAGACCACCGCCCGCTGCATCCCGGACCCGTCGAGGGCCGCGACCACGTCCTCGCCGGAGGCGAACCGCGGGCTCTCGCCGGCGTGACAGGCGGCAAACCAGGGGTCTCGCCAGGCTGGCGACCCGGGCTCGCGCAGATGGGCCGGCAGCAGGTGGCAGTGCCCGTCGATCACCGCCGGACTCCCGGCAGACACCGCCATCGAGTCCGCGGCCGGAGTTGCCAGTGGGCTGTCACCGGCCAAGGGTACCTGCTGACGCGACCGCCAAACTCGACGGCTCCGGCCGCAGGCGCTCGAGCCACCTCAGGCCGCGCCCGACCCGGTCCGGGCCGACCAGAGGCGGGTCACCTTGAGGATGAGGTATCCGCCCTCGTCCACCAGGACCGGAAGGTGCTGGGCCCGGAACCAGCCTTCGTCCACGCGCAGACTGTTGTAGTCCCCAGGCTCGAATTCGATGTAGCTGACCCGGTACCGGCGCAGCAGAGCCCCCAACCGGCAGGGCCGGCCCCGCTGGCAGCCGCGATAGATGGCGGCCGCCGCCTCGTACCGCCTGGTCAGGGGCTGCCCATAGCTCCACAGCCATCCGTCGTAGGCGAGCATGGCTGATCGGCCGGCCAGGGTCGTGACCGGGTCGTTGGGCTGGCCCTCGGTCAGGAAGACGGCGTGGGCCGGGGTCTTGGCGGCCACGACCGCGGCCACCAGCTGAGCCGCCGGGGTGGCGAAGCCGGCGCTGGCACCCGTGGGCGGAGACCCCGACAGGTTGCTCTGACCGACGAATCCGACGTCGAGGGTCAGAGCCCCGGCCAGGACCAGGGTGACCACCGCCACCCCCGCCAGAACCCTGGTCCAAACGCGACGACCCGCGCTGAGGAGCCAGGCTACCGGGAGCGCCGCCCCCAGGTACCAGTAGCTCAGCAGCTTGGTGTTGTCCCAGTTCCAGGGCTGCGTGACGATGACGTTGGCGATCAGGAAAACCACCCAGAAGGGCGCCGCGAACTCCGCCAAACGGTGGTCGCGGACCTGGGTGCCCAGGCGGCCCGGGACCAGCGCCAGCCCGGCCACGGCCAGGGCCAAAAGGCAGAACACCCCAGTGTTCGACAGCCAGAACCCGATCCAGCTCAGGAAGAATCCCGGCGCGCTGAGGGTGTGCCCCACATAGGCCACCATGGTGAGTGGCGACGCCCCCGCCAGGTAGAGGCTGTCGCAGGCGGCTCCCGCCTGGAACTGGGCGGCGGTGCAGGCCGCGGCCGCGTGGGAGAGCCATCCCAGATCGAGCTGCGGAAAGAGATTGGTGCCGACCGGTCCCCCCAGCTGGCCGTGCGGGCCCGAGACCACAAACCACAGCTGCGGCCCACCCAGGGCCACCAGCGGCACCTCGAAGGCGAGCAGGCTCCGGACAAAGCCGCGCCTGCCCAACCACCACAGGCCCACCAGGCCGACGACCAGGTAGCCGAAGGGGTTGAGGAGTGGCAGCGTCGCCCCGAGCGCACCCGCTGCGGGCAGCGGCCCGAGCAGCCGCGATCGCAGTGACTCCCAGATGAGGGACAGGGTCAGGGCGACCATGGCCATGCCGTAGGCGAGGTCCCGCTGAGGCATCCAGAGGGTCAGCAGGGGCGTGTACCACTGGAGATCGGGGAGCGCGGGCGGGGCCGGGCCCTCCCCGTCGTACGAGCGCGGCAGGTGGGTGAGCTCGGTCGGCAGGTGGGCGGCGAACCCCAGCACCGCAGCCGGGGTCGAGGCGTTCAAGGTGGTGCAGCTGGCGGCCGGATACCTCGGGTTGGCGGAGGCCGCCTGCTGGCAGCCATCCGGATAGAGGGCGGCGAATCCCAGCCCTCCCCCGAGCAGCACCAGCATGACCGCCAATGAGGCGGCCACCGGCTTGGAGGTCACCCGCAGCGCGAGGTGCCAGATGAGGACCGCGGCCGCCCAGCTGATGACGAAGGACGCCATGTCCAGACTGCCGTAGAGATTCTGGCCAACCGCCTCCAGCAAAGCCGGCTGGAAGTCGACCAGGAACGGATACCGCATGGCCGTCCCCGCCTCCAGGGAGTCCGACGGCGGCAGGTTGTGGGCCAGCAGGAAGCTCTGGGCGTAGCTGGTGTGGACGGACCAGTCCGCCCACACAT
>JAKABA010000276.1 GCA_021802115.1 bacterium
GCTGGTCGAGCCGATCCAGGGGGAGGGCGGTTACATCGTCCCTCCCCAGGGTTTCCTGGCCACCCTGCGGCGGATCTGCGACCGGCACGGGATCGTCCTCATCTTCGACGAGGTCCAGAGCGGGATAGGCCACACCGGCCGCTGGCTGGCCAGCGAGCACGAAGGGGTGGTTCCCGACGTGGTGACCCTGGCCAAGGCGCTTGGCAGCGGCCTGCCCATAGGCGCGATCGTGGCGCGTCACGACCTGATGGACAGGTGGCCGGCGGGCACCCACGGGAGCACCTTCGGCGGCAACGCCATCTCCTGCGCGGCCGCGATCGCCACCATCGAGGTGATTCAGCGAGATGGTCTGCTGGAGCGGGCGACCGAGATCGGCGGCCGCATCGCCGAGCGGGCCCGGGGTTGGCAGCGGCAGGTGGGGGGGCCGGCCGACGTTCGCGGCCGCGGCGCCATGATCGGCCTGGAGTTCATGGACAGCGCCGGGCTCCCGGACGCGGAGCGCGTGGACGCGATCCGGGCCGCCTGCCTCCAGAGCGGCCTGCTGGTGCTGGGCTGCGGCTTGGACGACAACGTGATCCGGCTGGTCCCGCCGCTCACCCTGAGCGACGAGGAGGTTGAGCAGGGTCTGCGGATCCTGGAGCAGGCGATCTTGCAGGGAGGAGCCAGGGCATGAGCGTCGGTACGGCAGAGCAGGCCAAGACCCACGGCAACCTGATAGCCGGCGAGTGGCGCGCGGCCCGGGGCGGGGAGACCTTCGACTCGGTCAATCCCGCCCGCAGGAGCGAGGTGCTGGGGCACTTCGCCCGCAGCTCCAGGAGTGACATCGAGGACGCGGTCTCAGCGGCCGTCGCCGCCCAGCCCGCCTGGGCCCGCACGCCGATGCCGGCGCGGGCGGAGGTGATCGCCCGGGCAGGCCGGCTCCTGGAGGAGCGCAAGGAGGAGCTGGCCCGGCTCATGACCAGGGAGATGGGCAAGGTTCTGACCGAGACCCGCGGCGATGTCCAGGAAGGCATCGACATGGCCAAGTACATGGCCGGTCAGGGTCGCAATCCGGTGGGGGAGGTGGTCCCCAGCGAGCTGCGCGACAAGCGCTGCTTCACCGAGCGGGTGCCGATCGGGGTGGTGGGCTGCATCACCCCCTGGAACTTCCCGATGGCCATCCCCTGCTGGAAGCTGATGCCGGCTCTGCTGGCGGGCAACTCGGTGGTCCTCAAGCCGGCGGAGGACACCCCGCTGCTGGCGATCCGGCTGGCGGAGATCCTGACCGAGGCCGGGCTGCCCGCGGGAGTCCTGAACCTGGTCACCGGCTACGGTGAGGAGTGCGGGGCCCCGCTGGTGGAGCACCCCGCGGTCCGGGCCATCTCGTTCACCGGCTCGGTGGAGGTGGGCCAACAGATCGCCGCCACCTGCGGCCGTCTGGGCAAGCGCGTCTCCCTGGAGTTGGGCGGCAAGAACGCGATCGTGGTGACCGCTGACGCCGACCTCGACCTGGCGGTCGACGGCGCCCTCTGGGGCGCCTTCGGGACCGCCGGCCAGCGCTGCACCGCCACCTCCCGCCTGGTGGTGGAGCGGCCGGTGCTGGACGCCTTCACCGAGCGCCTGGTCGGTCGGGTCTCTGAGCTCCGGCTGGGGGACGGGTTGGACCCGGCAACCGATGTGGGGCCGGTGATCAACCCCACCCAGCTCCGCCGCATCCACTCCTACACCGAGATCGGTGAGAAGGAGTCGGCCCGGCTCCTGGTGGGTGGGTCGATAGCGACCGAGGGGCCACTCGGCGAAGGCAACTTCTACCACCCGACGGTTTTCGCGGACGTGCGCCCGGAGATGCGCGTGGCCCAGGAGGAGATCTTCGGTCCCACCGTGGTGATCCTGCCTGCGGAGGACACCGCGGAGGCGATCCGGATCGCCAACGGAACCCGTTACGGCCTGTCCTTGGCCCTGTACACCCGGGATCTGGCCAAGGCCTTTCAGGCGGTTGACCGGCTGGAGTCGGGAATCGTCTACATCAACGCCCCCACCATCGGGGCCGAGATCCAGCTCCCCTTCGGAGGGACCAAGTGGACGGGCAACGGCCACCGCGAGGCCGGGACCACCGCCTTCGATGAGTTCACCGAGTGGAAGACGGTCTACATCGACTACTCCGGTCGCCTGCAGAGGGCCCAGATCGACACCGGCAAGGAGTAGCCGATGCTGGAGCTCACCGACGAGCAGCGCCAGTTCGAGGCGACGGTGCGAGAGTTCGCCCGGCGGGATCTGGCCCCCGAGGTACCCGCGCGCGACCGGGAGCACCGCCCCGACCCGGAACTCTTCGCCAAGCTGGCGGCCCTGGGCATCCCCGGGGTCAGCATCCCCCAGCGCTACGGGGGGGCCGGTCTGGACTGGATCGCGCTGGGGATCGCCTGCGAGGAGCTGGAATACGTGGACGCCTCATGCCGGACCGCGCTCTCCGTGCATGCGGGCCTGTGCCTCACCGGGATTTACCAGTGGGGCACCGAGGAGCAGCGCCAGCGGATCCTGCGCCCGCTCGCCGAGGGCAGGCGCCAGGGTTGCTTCGGGTTGACCGAGCCCGACGCGGGCAGCGACGTGCGGGCCCTCGCCACCCGGGCCCACCGGGAGCATGACGCCTACCGCCTGCGCGGGCAGAAGGTGTGGATCTCGATGGGAGACTTCGCCGACGTGATCCTGGTCTTCGCCACCGTGGACCCCGCCCTCGGGCTGCGGGGGATCACCGCCTTCGCGCTGGATCGCGAGCTGGCCGGGCCCGGGCTGCGGACCGAGCCGATCGGGGACAAGTACGGGCTGCGGGCGAGCGACACCGCGATCGTCTATCTGGACGACGCCTTGGTCCCGGCGGCCAATCGCATCGGGGAGGAGGGGGAGGGTTTCAAGGTCGCCATGAGCTGCCTGGACAGCGGCCGCTATTGCGTGGCCAGCGGCGCGGCGGGCACGATCCGCGCCTGCCTGGACATGAGCGTGGCCTACGCCCACCAGCGGGTGGTCCAGGGCGAGGAGATCGGCCGTTTCCAGCTGGTCCAGCAGATGATCGCGGGGATGGCTCGGGACTACGACATCGCCCGCCTGCTGTGGATGCGGGCCGGTTGGTTGAAGAACGAGGGCAGGCGCAGCTCGCGAGAGTCGGCGCTCGCCAAGTGGGTCAACTCCGAGCGGGCCAATCGTTGCGCGGACGACGCCCTCCAGATTCACGGTGCGACCGGTTTCAGCGAGGAGTGTCCGGCCCAGCGCTATCTCCGCAACAGTCGGGCCACCCTCATCTACGAGGGCACCCGCGAGGTGCAGACCCAGTTGGCCGCGGAGTACGCACTGGGGTACCGCCAGGATCGCCCGGTGCGCTGTCCTCTGCCGGGCTGGCCGAACGAGTCGGATGCTGGTTCGGAGCCCCTGCGAGCGTCCCCGTGACCACCGTCCCGGCGCCGCTGCCGGCGGCGGTGGAGGCCGGCTGGGCCGAGCACTGGCTGTCGCGGCCCCAGGGTCGCCTGCGCTTTGTGTTGGCGGGCCAGGGACCGCCGCTGGTCCTCTGCCACGGGTTCATCGGGTCGGCGGAGAACTTCGAGACCTGGGTGCCGGTGCTGGCCGCCAGCCGCACCCTGGTGATGCCCGACCTGCCCGGTTTTGGCGGCTCGGACCCCCTGCCCGGGCGGCACCGGAGCCGCGCCCTGGCGTCCGAGGTCCGGGCTCTCGCCGACCATCTGGGCCTCCAGAGCTATGAGGCGGCGGGCCTGTGCCTGGGAGCCGCGGTGGCGCTCGAGCTGGTGGCGGCCGAGCCGAGCCGGGTCACCCGCCTGCTGCTGCACACCCCGCTCCTCGCGCCGGCGATGCTCAGCCGCCCATTTCGCCTGCAGGTGGCAGCGGCAGCCAGGCTCGGCCCCTGGCCCATCGCCGCGATCTCCGCCATCGGACGGTGGCGGGTGGCCGCCGACCTCTACCGCCGTCTGGTGGTGGAGGGCTCGGCCGAGGTGGACCGCCGCTCCGCCGACGTCAACTTTCAGAACCAGCTGCGGGCGAGCCCCCGAGCGGCCCGGGAGTGGCTGGGCGAGGCCACCCAGCTCCAGTTCACCCAGCTTCTCGAAGGCTGGTGGGGCCGGACCGACATCGTGGCGGCCGCCGACGACAGAATCCTCGACATCGCGGCCCTGCGGCGTTACTGCGCGCGGTGTCCCCAGCTGCAACTCCACCTCCTGGAGGCGGCCGGTCACGGCTGGACCAAGGAGTTCATGGAAGCCCAGGTGCTTCTGCTCCAGACCTGGGCGGAAGCGCAGCCTGCCCCCGCGTGAACTCGACCTACTTCTTCGCCGTCCGCCTTCCCCCGGATCTCTGCGACCGGCTCGCGCCGGGCCTGCGGGCCCTGGGCGAGATCGCCCCCTCGATCCGGCCGGTGCGGGCGGACGGGCTGCATCTCACCGTCCAGTTCCTGGGACGCCCAGGGCCCGAGCTGGTCGCGGCGCTGCCGGCGGTCGGGGCGAGCGTGGCGAGCCGCCAACCTGCCTTCAACCTCGAGCTCGGCGAGCCGGGACGCTTCGGGCCCGAGCGGAACCCCAGGGTCATCTGGCTCAGCGTCCGCCAGGGGGCTGCCGAGCTGGCCGAACTCAACCGCCGACTGGCCGTGGCCCTGGATGCCGCCGGTCTGCCCTGCGACCGGCGCCGTTTCCTTCCCCACTGCACCGTGGCGCGGGTCAGTGGTGAGCTGACCCCAGCTGGTGGCAGCTGTCTCACCCGGTTGGCTGGGGAGCTCGCCACGGTGGCCCGGGATCCGGTGCGGGTCGCGGAGATCCAGCTGCTGGAGTCGG
>JAKABA010000277.1 GCA_021802115.1 bacterium
CCTGCCGCTCGCCGTGATCGCCCTGCTGACCGCCAGCCTGTACCGGGGGACGCGCACCACCTGATCCGTTGATCGCGGGCGCCCAGGGCTGTCCCGGGCAACGGGCGGTGATTCCACGGACCCGCCCGTCGCGTAAACACGCTATGTGCGCGTGACCCGCGGGCCCAGGATGGACTCATGAGGTTCGCCGCCCCCACCCCAGGTTCGTAGGGGCTCTGGGTGGCGATGGCACCGAGGCTCTCGGTGCCACCAGGTAGGTTCTGGAGGCGCGACATGAGACGCAAGACATTCGATGGGATCCTGACCGCTGGAGGCGCGCTTGTGACCGTGGTCCTGATCGTGGCCGGAGCCCTGCTCATGTGGGCTGCCGTATTCACCCAGAACGAGGTGCACAACCAACTGGCCGCCCAGAAGGTCTACTTCCCCAAGGCGACGGCTTTCGCACACGCCGCCCCCGGGACCGAGATCACCCCGGGCATGAAGCCCTACCTCTTGCAGTACGCAGGCCAGCAGGTCCTGACGGGGGCCCAGGCGGAGGCCTACGCGGACCACTTCATCGCCGTCCACCTGGCGGAGATGCCATACCACGGGGTCTACTCGCTGATCAGCACCGCGGCACGGTCGGCCACCCCGGGATCCACCCAGGCGGCTCAGCTCTCGGCCCTGGCGACGACATCGTTCCAGGGGACCACGCTGCGGAGCATGCTGCTCGAGGCATACGCCTTCGGCACCATCGGTTCGATAGCCCTGATCGCCGGAATCGTCAGTTTCGTGCTGGCGGGAGTGTCGGCCCTGTTGACGCTGGCGGGCTATATGCACTGGCGCCGCACCTCCCCCACCGTGGAGATCTGAGCCGAGCTCTGTAGTCCCGCCCACTGCTTGGGTGCCAGGGGCCCATCGCCAGCGGGCGATGGGCCCCGCCGGCATGCCGCCTCCTTCGAGAGGCAGGTCCGGCCGGCGAGGGCGCCCAAGGGCTGGCACGGACCACCTGTGGACGTTGTCTTCGCCACATCAGTCGCTCTCGGGACCGGGCGGCACCGCGACGCGTCGACCACCGCCATCTCGGTGATCACAGTGGGGGGAGTGCCAGCGGGGCGCCTCGGCGGCGGACGGCCCGAGCATGAGGGCGACTCGGGCTGCCGCCACGGCCCACGCCAGTTCGGTGGCAACCCAGGACGACGACTTCGACGGTCCGCCGCGCCTCGCTGCTCTGAAGGTCTGAGCCAGACGTTGGTGCGGCGGACGCTCGGCCATCCGCGCCGGCATCGGCCGGAGCCGGGCACGCAGGCTCTCCGAGGCGGGTCAGACGGGTGGCTCTTGTGCCGCCAGAGCTGCGCGCCCACTCACCAACCTCTTCCCGGCTAACCCCACCACCCTCATAGGCAAGGCCGCTCACTTCGCGCCAGGTGCTGCCAACCGCGCCCGGACATGCACGAGTGCGGGTATTGCCGTATGGCTTGCGCCGCCGGCTTTTGGTAGCGTCAGTCACGGGACACCGCATCGCCCCGAACCACCCAATGGGGGAAAGGCCATGCCACAATCCGGTTGGAGCGGGAAACGGGAACGGCAGTACGAGCACGTCAAGGAGGGCCTCCGCGCCGAGGGCCGCTCCGAGCCCACCGCCAAGGAGATCGCGGCCCGAACCGTCAACAAAGAGCGCGCCCGCCGCGGAGAGGCGCGCCAGACCAGTCCAGTCTCCACCAAGGACATCTCGTCCGGCAGGCGCGGGGGGCTCCGCTCTCACAGCGGGGCACAGGGAAGAACAAGGGCCCAGCTCTACGAGGACGCCCGCCGGAAGAAGATTCCCGGCCGCTCCAAGATGAGCAAGGCCGAGCTGGAGTCCGCCCTCAGCAGGTAGCCGATGCCTACGAGGCCCGGCGGGTCCGGCTGGTGCTCCGTGCCGCGGTTGCCCTCCGAGCGCGAGCCCGGCCGGACTTATGGGGGCCTGAGGAGGTCTGTTCCACGGCCGCCTTGAGGGCGGCCATCAGGTCCACCACGTTGTCGGGCTGGGCCGCCACCCTCCTTGGGGGCAGCGGCTTGCGGTTGGTCTTGGCCTCCACCACCTTGGCCAGGGCCTCGGCGTACTCGTCACGGTACTGCTCGGGGTGGAAGGGGGCGGTCAGGTTGTCGATCAGGGTGACAGCCATGTCCAGTTCCCGCTTCTTGGTCTCCACATTCTCGTCTGGAAGGCGAAGGAAGGCGCTGGAGCGGACTTCGTCCGGCCAGCGCAGCGTGTTCAGGACCAGAACGCGGTCGTGCGGGGAGATCCTGCATAGGTGTTCTCGCTGCCGGAGCGCGACCTTGCCGATCGCCACCTTCGAGGTCTTGGCCAGCGCCTCGCGCAGCAGGGCGTACGGGCGCATTCCGGAGGGTTCAGGTTCGAGGTAGTAGGCCTTGTCTAGCACCAGGGACGAGTCCACCTCCTCCGCGGTCACCAGCTGCAGCACCTCGATGGTGTCGGTGCTCGGTAGCGGCAGCAGCTCCAGATCCCTGTCAGTGACCTCCACAAACTGCCCGCGCCCGACTTCGTAGCCGCGCTCGACGTCACCCCAGTCGATCAGCTTCTCCTCCTGGGGGCACCAGCGGCGGTTCTGGATCGGCGCGCCGCAGGAGGCACACAGCATGCGGAAGGACACACCGTGAGACTCGGTCGCCAGGTACATGCGAACCGGAATGGCGACCAGTCCGAAGCTGACCGAGCCTCGCCAGGTTGCGGATGGCACTTACTTCCTCCTCGATGCTGAGCTGGCCTGGGCCGAGCGTCCGATGGCGGGCAGCCGCTGCCCCCCGTTCAGCACTTCGCTGAAGAGATCCCCACGCTCCGCCACCCGCTGAGGAACATTGGTCAGGGTAAACCGCTCCCTGGTCAGGTCCTCCAGTTCGTCCCACTCCAGGGGAGTTGAGACGCCGGCCCATGCGGACGCGCGAGGCGAGTACACCGAGGCCAGGGTCTTGCCCACCACGTTCTGGGTGTAGTCGATCCGCACCCTTGCCTGGCGGCGCCTCACCGCCCACTCCTCGGTGACCAGCTTGGGCGCCACCAGGGCAACCTGGTGGGCGATCTCCCCGACCCAGTCCCGTACCCGCTCCTCCGCGGGCCCGCGGCGCAGGGGTACGTAGATGTGCAGGCCGGACTGTCCGGTGGTCTTGGGAATGCCGGCCAGCTCAAGGTGCTCGAGGCCCGCCCTGACCAGCCCTGCGACCTCGAGGACCTCGGAGAGGCCGGCCCCGGGACCCGGATCGAGGTCGAACACCGCCCAGTCTGGCTGGAGGGGGCGATCCTTTCGCGAGTGCCAGGGGTGAATCTCCAGAGCTCCGGCGTTGGCCGCCCAGACCAGGGCGGCGGCCTCCTTGAACAGCGGACAGACAGTGGGCTCGCCCGGGGACGCGGTCCATGTGGGGATCCAGTCCGGAGCCGAGGCGGGAAGGCTCCGCCGCCAGAAGGCCTTGCCCCCGGCTCCGTCGGGGAAGACGTGGAGCACCACCGCGCGATCACGGAGGTGGGGCAGCAGCACGGGGGCCATCTGGAGGTGGTAGGCGATGAGATCGCGCTTGGTGATCTTGGCCTGCGGCCAGAGCAGCTTGTCCAGCCTGCTCAACGTGACCTCGCGGCGGCCGACCCTCAGCACCCCACCGCGATCCGGCAGCTGCCCGAGCTTCTCCATGGTGCCCGCCAACTCCGGGTCCCGGGTTGTCTGCGAGGACCCCCGGCCATGCCCGGCCGCTCCACGCCGGCTCCCTTGGGAGCTCTCGCCGCTGACCTCGGCAGCGGCTTGGGGTTGCTCCCGGATGCAGGCGGACACCGGCACGTCCGGACGCATGGTCCGAAAGGAAGGCTGCCTGAGCACGCCGGCCGCCGTCCAGCCAGCATGCTCCACCTCGCAGACCAGTTCCGGCTCTGCCCAGACCGCCTTTTGTAAGAGACTGCCGCCATCTGCCAGGGGAGATGTCGGGCGCTGCCTGCGATCCAGCTCCCCGCGCAGTCGACTCAGCTGCTGGTCCGAGAACCCCGTGCCCACCCTGCCGGCCTCCACCAGGGCACCTCCGGAGTAAACCCCAAGGATGAGGGCACCGATCGTGCTCCGTCGTCCCTGGCCCAGCAGGTAGCCACAGATCACGCAGTCCTGGGTGGGCCTGAACTTGATCTTGAGCCAGTTGCGGCTGCGGACGCCGGCCTCGTACGGGGAGTCGGCTCGCTTCCCGATCACTCCTTCCAGATTCCGTGCCTTGACCGTGTCGTAGAAGCGCTCGCCCGCGGCGGCGACGTCGTCGGCGTAGCGAGCGACAGCCGAGTCGGTGAGCACCTCGCGCAGGGCTCGTTTGCGCAGCCGCAACGGGAGGTGACGCAAATCGTGGCCGGCGGCGAAGAGGAGGTCGAACGCCATGAACACGATCGGACCGCGTTCGGCGGCGTGCCGGGCCGCCTCTCCCCCTAGCTGCATCCGCTTTTGGAGCTGCGCGAAGGAGGGAGCCCCCTCGCGATCCAGAGAAACGATCTCCCCATCCAAAAGGCACTGATCCTCGGACAGGTGCCCGGATAGAGCCTGCAGCTCAGGGTACGTGTCGGTCCGGTCGCGCCCCGAGCGCGTCAGCACCCGTACCTGCTCCCCCTGACGGCGGAGCAGGGCCCTCACCCCGTCGTACTTGAGCTCGAACAGCCAATCGCTGCCGCTGAAGGGCTCTCGCACCAGGGTCGCGAGCATGGGGCTGAGACTCTGTGGCAGTGGACTGCGCGGGGCGGCTCCCAGAGCTGTGGAGAGGGCGGGGGCCTCGCCGGCCCGCGGGGCCTCCCCG
>JAKABA010000278.1 GCA_021802115.1 bacterium
GATAGCGGAGCTTGCCCCCTTGCTAGTAGAGTCTGCCGATTTGAGAAGCCGCCCAGTGCCTCCAACTATCGGCCACTCGCCGCACACAGAATCTGGCCAGCCCGGGCACACGGCCCAGACCGGCCAGATTCTTCGATGCCGTTGACCCGTTAGTTAGGGAGCGACCTCCCCATCGACAGGAAAAGGCTGCGGTGACGCGATCGGCCCGGTACTGGAAAAGGAAGCGCCGATGATGGGGGCACCACTAGCCCAGGCGACGGTGATCGAAGTTGCCGGCCCATACCCTGACGGCCCCGGCGAAAAGTTGACGACAATGTCGACTGTCTCCAGCCCCCCGATGATGTTGACGCCGGTCATCGTGAGGGTGCCTCCGGATACGGCCCACCCCGACACGTCCCCTGCGGAGTGGGCGGCAGCATCGGTTGCGTGACCGCCGCCAAGGTGGAGGCAGTCGGTCTCCTGGTAGTTGCCACTTCCGTTGGCGCCAAGCTCCGCCCAGATCCAGAATCCTTCGCCGGGTACGTTGGACGAAAGCTCCACCTGATACTGCGCCCCGGCACTGTAGCCAGTGCCACTCGTGGTGGCGGCAACCGCAGGCGTCGCCATGAAGAGCACCGCTCCGATGGCCACTCCCGCCACTGCCAAAGCCGAAATCAGCCTTCCAAACCTGAGCATGGTCTACCTCCCTACTAGCGTAGTGTTACGGTTGTAACTGGCGATTAACTGAAGAGCTGCCTGTCCCCTCCGGGCCTCCACAAGGATCTCGTCAGCAGTGGCCGTCCAGACGAACGTGCGGGGACTGTCGCTGTTGGCGTTGAGGTCGGCCTCGATGGCGACGATCACGTTTCGGTGGCATATGCCGCCATCGTCCGGCCGATGTCGGCGGGGTCGAGCAGCCCCTGCTCATTGACGGGCAGTTTGCTCAGATCACGAAAGTACTCGACATAGAGGTCGGGCGTGAGCGTGCAGATGAACTTGGCTGCTTGGCCGAAAGGGTTGGAGAAGGTGTGGGCTGTCCCCGCGGGGACGGTGACGCACGCTCCTGCTTCGACGTCAACACTGTCGGCTCCGGAGGTGAATCTGAGCTTGCCTTCGGTCACGATGAAGGTCTCGTCGTGATCACGGTGACGGTGCTGAGGCGGGCCGCCCGGGCTCGGAGGCACCATCGCCTCGATGAGGCCCAGCCGATGCTGGGTGTGGGTGCCGTCCTCGATGATGCGGCAGCGGATCGGCCCGCCGCCTGACGGCTCGCCGTCGTTGGGTCCCACGACATAAATGGACATGACTTTCTCCTTGTACGGGTGGCTATTCCTAAACGCCCGCTATTCGGCGGGTTGTTGATTGAGGGCGAACTCGTAGGAGGCGCGGACCAGTCCGAGGACCACGTGCTGCTCGGCGTGGTCGCGGGGAGCGTAGAGCATGACGATGGTCGCGGGCGCTTGGCCGGTGTGGACGAGGAAGTGAGGTTCGGCCCATCCGGCACGCTCGGCGGCAGCGGCGAGTGGGAGCGGCAAGGCGGCGTGCAGGCTGAAGTCACCTTGGGCGTGCACATGGCAGAACTCTTGGCCGACCACGAACGCATCTTTCGGCCCTGTGGCGGCGCTGGCGTCCAACATCAGTGCGCGAGCGTCTTCCACCGAGATCGCCGATGGCCCAGCGAGCACGGACGGCCAGCTCAGTGCCTCGGCAAGAATGGCGTCGATGTGTCGGCTGTCGACGGGTTGCTGGTCCAGTTGGCAGTGCGGGAACTCGGTGCTGGTATGCGGCCGGGACCCGGACCGCAGCGGCAGGTGCGGTTGGACGGCCATCTCAGCCGGCGTACCAGAACAGCTCGATCGGGATCCCGTCCGGGTCGCGGAGCACCAGCAGGGCTTGAGGAGCCGGCTCCGCCCTCTCGATGATCGCTTCGTGGTCGACACCCATGGTGTCGAGATGGGAGATCCACTCGCCCAGGGCCTCCCGGCTGGCGACTCCAAGGGCTAGGTGGTCGAGTCCAGTGCGCAGCGGGCTGAACATCTTCTGGTCGGCCTCGGGATGGTGGTCAAGGCCCACGAACAGCCCGGTGCCTGGACGCATCATCACTACGGCGTAGCCGTCGCCGGTTCCATGTGGTTCGACGAAGACTCGGACGAGTCCCAGAACCTTCGTGTACCAGGCCTCGCTGGCGACGATGTCGCGGACTGTGAGACCAATGTGTTGGAGTCCAGTCAGCGCCGGGTCTGTCCGGGTGGATGGATGGAGTTCGCCTGCGGTGATCATGGTGGCCCTCCTAGCGGGTGCCGCTGGTTTGGATAAGACTTTGTCTCTCGTAGTGAGACATTCCGTCTTATCTTGAGATGTGGCGTATCATGCACCCCAGGTTCTGTTTTGTCAAGGAGGAGAGGCAATGGAACGTCCAGGCGATGCCGGGCAGCTGTCCGGCCCCAAGGGACGCACTCTGCGCCTGCTGAGGGAAGCGGCGCGGGAGCTGCTGCGCACCGGCGGCCCGCTCACGGTCCCCGCCGTCGCTGAACTCGCGGGTGTGTCTCGGGCAACCGCCTACCGCTACTTTCCGACCAACGACGCCGTGGTACTTCACGCGACGATGTCCCTGGCCGACAACCCGCTCGACGACACCAACTGGGCCCCGCCGGCGGCTACATCATCGGGCGAGCTGGACGCCCGGGCGGCCGACCTCGTGCGAGCGACCGCAGCGTGGGCTTTCGAGCATGAGACCGAGTTGCGCACCATGCTCCGCCTCTCGCTGGAAAAGGAGAGGGAACACATGCAGCCCCGCCGAGGACTGATCAACCGCGGTCGCTGGATCGCGGCCCTCCTCGCAGGCCTGCCCAGCGATGTCCCTCCGCATGCTCGTGACCGCCTCGCGAACGCGCTCATCCCGCTGTTCGGATCCGATGCCATCGTCTGGACCACCGACCTCGCGGGCCTACCACGCGACCAGGCAATCGACCTCCTCGCGTGGATGGCGCAAGCCCTCGTCAAGGCAACTCTGGCCGGCTGGTAGCACCCCAACATCCGCCCGCCGATCCAGAGGGGTGCGACCTCCTCTTACCGCGCCGCCTCTTGGGGCGATGGCCGTCACGCCGATGGGCGCGGCTGCCTCATCGACGGCGCGGGCCAGGCAGGGGGCCGCGAATTCGGACCTCGCCCACCTGGAAGCAGGCCACCGCCTTCACGCGCGGATGGAGGATCAGATCAAACACGCCAAGGCGTGCGGCGTGGAGAACGTCCCATGCCATACCTTCCAGGCCGACCAGGTCTGGCGCTTCCTGGTTCAGCTGGCTCGAACCTGCTCTTATGGGCCAAAGGCCTCTGCCGCGACCCTGACTTCCTGCTGGCCCGCCACAAGCGGCTGCGTTACCAGCTCCGGCAGGTCGCGGGCCGCCTGGTGCGCACCAGCCGGCGCAGCCTCCTGCGGCTCGACGCCCGCTGGCCATGGGCCAAAGAACCGGAACTCGCCTTCACCAGACTGCGCTCCCTGCCCATCGGCCCTTGATCGGGTGAGCGCGGTGTTCGCCCTGCCGACCGGTCGCGGCTGCATCCTGGCCCGCGGCCCGGTTCCGGCCGCGGCCGCTCCTATCGGAATGTGTCCTGGAGCTTCTCCAGCTCGGCGGAGCCGGGGCACAGCTTGGAGAAGGGCAGCTGGGCGAGGCCGCTGGCCGGTGTCCCTGCCAGCTGGTGCATGTCCGGTCGGGACTCGTCCAGTAACAGGAGCCCGGTTGCGATCTCACCGTGTCCGGTGCGCTCCCGCAGATACGCCTCCACCTGCCCCCGATCCCCGGGGTCGTAGCCGTCCGGGACGGCCCGGAACTTGACCCTCGAACCGTCGTGCATGGTGACCTCGGTGGCGCGGTCCGGGGCCAGTGGCTCCACGATCTCGTCGTGCTGGCCGATGAAGTCCGCTTCGATCTCCCGCAGCTCGTGGTCGCGCACGTAGCGGTAGCTCTTGGTGGAGCCCTCGTGGTCGTTGAACTGGACGCAGGGCGAGATCACGTCGACCAGGGCGAAGCCCTGATGGGTCAGCGCCGCCTTCAGGATCGGCACCAGCTGGAGCTTGTCCCCGGAGAACCCCCGGGCCAGAAAGGTGGCCCCCAGGCTCAGCCCCAACATGATCGGGTCCACCGGTTGCAGCCGGTTGGCCTCGCCCCGGCGGGACTGCGAGCCGAGGTCGGCGGAGGCGGAGAACTGCCCCTTGGTCAGCCCGTAGACGCCGTTGTTCTCGATCAGGTAGGCCATGTTCACGTTGCGCCGGATGGCGTGGGCCAGGTTGCCCAGCCCTATCGAGAGCGAGTCGCCGTCCCCGGACACTCCCACCAGGACCAGCTCCCGGTTGGCCGCCCCCGCGCCGGTGGCGATGGTGGCCATCCGGCCGTGGACGGAGTTGAACCCGTGAGCGGAGGAAACGAAATAGGCCGGGGTTTTCGAGGAGCAGCCGATCCCGCTCAACTTGGCGATCATGTGCGGCGGCAGGGAGAGCTCGAAGAAGGCCTGGATCAGGGCCGCGGTGATGGAGTCGTGGCCGCAGCCGGCGCACAGGGTGGACATCCCGCCCTGGTAGTCCTGGAGTGTCAGGCCCAGCTCGTTGCGCGCCAACGGCAGCAGCGGGATCCGGGGCTTGGTGATGGATGGCATGGTTCAGGCGTCCAACTGGGTCTCGATCTGCTCCAACACCTGCTGCGCGCTGGGAGGCAGGCCCCCGTAGATCAGCACCGAGCGCAACCGGTCGGCGGGCGCGCCGGCCTCGATCTGCAGCAGCGATCGCAGTTGGCCGTCGCGGTTCTGCTC
>JAKABA010000279.1 GCA_021802115.1 bacterium
GTGACCGCAAGCCGTGCTGACTGTCAGGAGGATGGGCAACCACCGAGGCGACCCGCCAGCAGGGCCGGTCCCAGCACGAGCCAGGCGCTCCCGTAGTAGGTCGGGTACTTGTGGCCCTCTGCCGCCGCCTCCTCGATCAGGCGCGCCGCGGCGGCATGGTCGCCGGCGGCCGTTGCGGTGGCGGCCGCGGCGATATAGGGGAGGGGATTGGTCTGCGGGTCGATCACGGCCCCGGTCGGGGACAGGGCGATCGCGCGGGCGCGGGCGGGATCGGCCTTGAAGTACCTCGTCCACCAAGCTCGGGCCAGCGCTCCGCCGCTCGCGTGGCAGCTCATGGCCATGAAGATCGGCACGCGGGCGGCGTCCAGCCCGTACTCGATCGGAGCCCCTCCGGAGGGACCGGGGATGGCGCGGATTCCCCCATCATCCAGCTCGGCCCAGTTGGGGGGCAGGGTCCTGCCGCCGGCCGTCAGCTGATCGGTCAGCCGGACGACCTCGCCCGCCATCTTGTTCCAGGTGCCATCCCGGGTTAGGTGGGCAAGGCTCATATAGATAGAGGGCATCCAGTAGGAGGGGTCCAGGACCGTCGGGATCCCGTTGGCCCACGGGCCCGCCGTGGGCACCGGCGTGCCATCTTGGCCAGGCACTGTCTCCCCCCGGAGTACGGCTGCCGCGAGCCTCAGGCCGGCTTGGTGCAGCTGGCCGGCTTGCGGCCCGCGATAGCGAAGCAGTGCATAGGCCGCCAGGGTGTCGGCGTCAGTTGCCGCCTGGTGGGAGAGGAGCACCCCGGCCGCGGTCGCGTGATATGCCAGAAGCCCGTTGGGCTGGAGTAGATGCGCGCTGGTCCAAGACCAGATCCGGCGGACCTCAGCTGGTCTCCCGGCGAGCTCGGCGATCAGCATCCCGTAGGCCTGCCCCTCGCTCACCACATCGCCCCCCTGGTCGCGGCGGATCACCGCCCCTTGGGAGTTCACGTAGGTGGCGAGGAACGCCCTGGCCGAGGAGGCGAGCGAGGGGCCCGGCGTGCCAGCTGGGGTGCCGCAGCCCGCCGCGAGCAGCCCCATCGCAACCAGCATCACTGCTGGTCCCAGCAGCGGTTGCCGCCAGCGACCTGCGAGATCGGTCGGGCGGATCGTCAGCCCAACCCCCCGGCACGGTCGCGCTGGCCTCTCACCTTCAGCACCAGCCCATCCCACCACAAGCGGACCAGCTTCGCTCGGGGCAGTTCCACTGATTTCCGCGCCGGCTCCCAGAGGGTACGGCGGCTCGCCCGCGAGCCCGGTTGCGCACCGGAGAGGTGCGGGCTGCGGCCGGATCCTACCTCCGGGTCCAGATCCCGTCGATCGGGCGGTAGGTGATCGCCTCCTCGGCATCGACCTGGCGCCCCTGGCGGAGATCGATCTCGATGTTCTCCAACTGCTGACGCGTCGCCCGGGCCACGAAGCGCTCGAGGTCGAGTTGGGCCCGGCGCACCGCCTCCGCCAGGTCCTCGGCGGTTCCCTGGGCCTGCACCGAGGGGGCTGAGAGGAAGATGCGTGAATTGCGCCAGACCGTGCGGCGGTGGCAGACGGCCACCACCCCCAGGGCGGGCCGCCCAACCTCACCAGGGCCGATGTCGAGCACCGGGACTCCCATGGCGTCAATGGTGTCCATGACCAGAAGGGCGGCGGCAACGGTCCGGTCCCCGCTGCGGATCAGCAGCTGCACCTCCTCGTCGGAGTGACCGTCATGGGCCACCAGCTCGATCGCAACCGCTGCCGCTGCCGACGGGTCGAGCTCGCCGGTGAGAGATCCGCGCCGGGGGATCGGCGCCTGCCGTCGTCTCCCCGGGACCCAGGAAGTAGGCAAGGTCCGTTCGGGGATCTTCACTCATCGGGGATGACCGGCAGATCGAGCCGCATCTGGACCACCATCGCGTAGCACTCAAGGGTCGAGGGCCGGGTGTCGGAGGCCCCCGACTCCAGGGGGGCCACGGCCGACTGGGATGGGCCCATCGGCGCCGCGACCTCCGTCTGCGAGAGGCCGAGCTCCAGTCTGCGCGACCAGGGCGCCGGCCAGTGACTGGCGCCGCTCGGCAACCTTGGCGAAGCTGGGCAGACGGATCTGGTAGGTCCCTGGGGTATGGATGTGCCCGGCGAAGGCTGGCGCGTCCCCGGCCCGGCCCGGCCGGCGGCCTCGTCCTGGATGTCTCCAATGGCGGTTCGGGGATGTCGGGTCAGGTATGACGCTCGGCCATCGGGCTGGGAGGAAAGGAGATGGGCACGGTGCCTACGGTTCTGGATCAGTCAATGCGCGGAGAGCGCGCGTTCGACACCTACTCTCTTTCGCCCAAGGAGCGGATCGTCTTTCGGGGCCACGAGGTTGACGACCGGATCGCCAGCCTCCTGGTGGCGGAGATCCTCTACCTCGACACCCAGGACCCCGAGCGCGAGATCCAGCTCTACATCAACTCGCCGGGGGGCCTGGCCCACGCGGAGCTGGCGATCCACGAGGTGATGCAGCACGTCTCCTGCGAGGTCGCGACCCTCTGCATCGGGATGGGGATGTCGGCTGCGCCCACGGGGCTCTGCGGTGGGGCCAGGGGGAAGCGAAGGGCGCTGCTCAGCGCCAGGATCATGATCCACCGAGGGAGCGCCTGCACCCGGGGCGCCCCCAGGGACATGGAGACCCAGGTGAAGGAGGTCATGGTCAACACCCGCCGGATGGAGGAGATCATCGCCCACCACTCGAACCGCTCCCTGGGGGAGGTGGAGGGCGACATCGACCGCGACTACTTCATGACCGCTGAGGAGGCTCGATCCTACGGCCCCGCCGATGAGGTCCCGGAGCCCCGCCGAGGGATCGCGGTTCGCCCACCGGCGGCGGGGCTCACAGCGCGCCTGGCTCGATAGCCCTGGACGGTGGGGGCGCCTTCCGCCGAGAGCGGGTCCCCAGGGAAGGTCGCGGTTCGGGGCGGCGTCGGCCTTACGCCATCTTGGCCATGACACCGCCCACCCATCCCTTCGCACCCTGGGTGAGCGTGCGGGGATCGTCGGTGAGCTCGGTTGCGGGCGGCGTCGTAGGCGGCAAGGCCAACCTCACCCTATTGGGTGATGACAACCGCTCCACAGCCTGGATACCATCTACCAACTGGCTGTTGCCTGTCATTTCGCAAGTCGTCCTGGTGGAGGAGTTATTCATGCGCCATATCCCTAGGGCCTCGGCCTGGCGGGCGGCCGCCCTCGCGGTGGGCCTGACCCTGCTGGTCGCCGCCTGCTCCAGCACCACCCCGACCACCCACCCGTCCAGCGGCGGGGTGGTCACCTTCGGGGAGACGGCCGGTGGGAATCCGGACTACATCCTGCCGCTGGCGGGGGGCGAGTACTTCAGCATCGCCAACGACTCCCTCTTCTCCAACATCATGTACATCCCGCTCTACACCTTCGGGGTCGGCTCTGACCCAGTGCTGAACAAGCAGCTCAGCATCGCCACGCCGCCCACCTTCTCCGACAACAACACCCTGGTCACGGTCAACCTGAAGCACTGGGTCTGGTCCAACGGGAGCCCCATCACGGCTCGCGACGTGGTGTTCTGGATGAACCTGCTGTCGGCGGTCACCGATCCCAACGCCCCCGTGATCGGGTCCAGCAGCGCTCCCGGTCCCGGTTGGGGCGCCGAGGTCCCCGGCGGGTTCCCCTACAACGTGGTGAGCTATTCCGCGACCGGAACCTACCAGGTCCAGTTCAAGCTCAACAGCTCCTACAACCCCACCTGGTTCACCTACAACGAGCTCAGCCAGATCACCCCTCTGCCGCAGGGGAGCTGGGACAAGCTCTCCGCCTCCGGAGCGGTCTCCAACTACGACGCGACCGCCGAGGCACGCAAGCCGGTAAGCGGCACTTCGCCCACCCAGTACGTCCCGGTCAACCCCGGGACCGCGACCGGCGGAGCCCTGGGCGTGGCCCAGTTCCTGAACCAGCAGTCCCAGGATCTCGGCACCTACAACACCGACCCACTCTGGCAGGTGGTTAGCGGTCCCTTCAAGCTCAGCCAGTTCACCAGCAGCGGCTTCGTCAAGATGGTTCCCAACCACGATTACTCGGGATCGCCCAAGCCCACGATCTCGGCTTTTGAGGAGCTCCCGTTCACCTCGGACACCGCCGAGTACGACGCCGTGCACAACGGCAGTCTCACGATCGGCTATGTGCCCACCCAGGACCTCGGCCAGGTCAAGCAGCTGGAGAAGTCCCAGGGTTACAGCTACAACCCCTGGTACACGTTCTCCACCAGCGACTGGAACTACAACTTCACCAACCCCACCAACGGGGCCATCGTCAAGCAGCTCTACTTCCGCCAGGCGGTGCAGTCGCTGGTCAACCAGCCCCTCTACATCAAGGACTTCCAGGACGGCCTGGGCATCCCCACCAACGGTCCGGTGCCCACCTATCCCCATGACAACCCGGACGTGAGCCCGTTGGAGGCGGGTCCCCTGGTCTACCCCTACGACCCCAGTCACGCGGTGGCGCTGCTGCAGGCGCACGGCTGGAAGGTGGTGCCGGGCGGCACCAGCTACTGCCAGAAGCCGGGCACCGGAGCCGGCGAGTGCGGGGCCGGGATCGCCCTGGACCAGAAGGCGGTCTTCACCGCCATCTACGCGGCCGGCAACACCGAGCTCCAGAGTGAGATGGAGTCGTTCCAGTCGACCGAGCAGAAGTACGCCGGGATCGACTGGCAGATCCGTCAGGAGTCAGGGACCGAGATGGCGGGGGTGGTGACCG
>JAKABA010000280.1 GCA_021802115.1 bacterium
AACGCCGCGATCAACCTCGCCGGGTGGGCCCACCCGGCCGTCACCGCCAGTGCGGCGGAGACGTTAACTGCCTGTGGAGCCGACCGTAAGACCGGGCCTGGTCCGGCTGGTGGCTGGGAAGCAGGAGCCGGGATCGTCCCGGAGCCCACCGGCTCGACCGGTGGTCCTCACCCCCGTGACCCATTTGTCACGATTTGAGGAACGGCTGCGCCTGGCCACCTCCTTGAAGCCCGCCGCCCGGAACAGCCCCACCGTGCCCGTGTAGGAGGCGCTGGGTGTGCGCTCCTCGGTGAGCGGATCCCCGGGAACCCCCTCGACCGCCAGGGCGCCGAGGCGGCGCGCCTGCTCCACCGCGGCTGCCAGGAGCTCCCGCGCCACGCCCTGGTGGCGGTGGCTCTCGACCACGAAGAAGCACGGCACCACGAAGACGCCCTCGACGGCTCCCACGGGAGCCGTGTCGCGGCCGCGGTTCAGGCGCGGGAAGTCGAGGCGGGGAGCCACTGCGGCCCAGCCGACGGGTTGGACTCCGTCGTAGGCGAGGACTCCGATCGGACGAGGCGACTCAGCCACCAGCTGCTGAGCCCGGGCCCGGCGCCCGCCTGCGGCCGGTCGGCCGACCTCTCGCCACCAGAGGCAGTAGCAGGAGCGGTTCGGGCCCATGGCTCGGCAGAGCTGAGCAAAGTGATCCCAGCGGTCTGGGGTGAGGGGCGCGACCGAGATCATCGGTGCAGCGTAACCGCCTGGGACCAAAGACCGTGCCCACCCCGGGCTGCCGCTCGCCCCCGCTCCCCCGGTGGCGCAGGGGGGCAGGGCCCCCCTGCGGGGAGGGGTACGGCGGGCGGTAAGCCGAGTTCTGTGCCCCCCGGGGCCTCCCGCGCGGCGGGCCTCCCCCCCGGGGGCGATGGTCATCCATCTACGCCGACGGTTACCCGCCGGCTCCAGCGATCCACCCGAGTGCCACCGGACGAGCAGCCCGTGGATGTGAACATCCGCACTCTGCTGGATCTTGCTCCGGGCGGGGTTTACCTGGCCGGCCGGTCACCCGGCCGCCGGTGGGCTCTTACCCCACCATTTCACCTTCGCCGCCACCGCTGGCGGCTGTGTATTTCTGTGGCACTCTCCCTGAGGTTTCCCTCGCCGGGGGTTGCCCGGCGCCCTGCTCTTCGGAGCTCGGACTTTCCTCGACCGGCCCGACCGGTCGCGACCATCTGCCCGCCACCCAGGGCCATGTTAGGACAAGCGGCCCATGGATTGCGGAGGATGTCGCCCCTGGACATGACGGAGGCCGGGACGCCTGGCTACGGCCGGCTCTTCCGTGCGTCCATCCCGGGCGGCGGTCAGGGTGTGACGCGGCTTCTCATAAGGTGCTGCCCGGCCGCGCAGGTGACCGACTTTCTGGAGATGGGCATGGTGGACCCGCGACCACCGTTCACAACGGCAGAGAGGCGTCCCCGACGAGAATGCGTTGCGACACCTCAGTGCCCTGCGCTCCCCCGTCGATGCAAGCTGAGCTCGGTGACCCCCCCTTCTGCGAAGACGCTGCTTATCTCCTCCAGCTTGTCCTCGCCGATCACCCCGGCTCCAGCAGCTGATAGAAACTCAGCCGGTTGCCGTCGGGATCAGAGAAATCGAAGTAAGCAATAACTCCAGGAATTGTGACGATGTTGCCGGCGGCGATGCCGAGGCCGGTGAGGCGTGTGCGTTCGTCGGCGAGATCTTCAACCCCGACGCGAAGCACCCAACCGTTCCCCGTTGATTCGCCCTCCGTCAGCTGGACCCATGTCCCGGCCACCTCGTATTCCACGATGTGAGGAGCAGGCTCGACAGCAATCGTCCGGTCGAGCACACGGTCGTACCATGGCTGGGAGATCTCCAGACTGGCGACCGGTAGCCCGACGGTGACGCTCGTCGCTTTCATCGCCGGCATTATCACCTCCACTGTCCGGCTGGCCGGTGTCCGTGGATGTGCGATGGACGACGACGCGGCTGTGACCATGAGGTGTCCGGCGCTCCTCATCTCATCCAGCTGCCGTCGGCGCATGGGCTATGGTCCGCCGCATCTGGCCGCCATCGGTCGATAGTGCGACTCCGCGCACCAGCGAACGACCACGTCGCGTCCCTCCGTGCGGGCTGGTGGTCCGTTCGCCTCCACCGCTCAGGCGGTGAGGGGCGGCTCCCGCTGGCTCAGCTGGGCCGCTGTCGAACCATAAGCCGCCTCGGCGGTCGTCTCTGGCCTGCGTGCCGAGTGCGTCCGTGCTGACGCGGCCGCTGTCCGCGGTGACGACCGGTGATCGAACCCGCGCGTGAGGCGCCCGCTCAGCATCCGGGACTTCGGGCCGATCCCGGCCGGAGCCGGAAGGATTGCCGCTCCCGAGCACGTGGGGGCCGCGCCCTGGGATGGGCCGGACCGGTGACGCCGGGAGTCCGCCCAATGGATACCGGTTGACATTGGCGTCTCAGCGTCCTATCCTCTAGGACGCTAGTCCTACGCTATACGGAGACCACCATGGGAGTGATCAAGAAGACCGTCGTCCTCGACGACCGGATCGAGCGGTTCGTCCGCCAGACTCAGGCCATCCTGCTCCAGGCCGAGCCGCCGATAGAAGCCACCTACTCCGCCGCGCTCAACTTCATGCTCCTGGGGGCCATTCACGCGGCCTCCCGTCCCGGAGGCCTCTCCGCGGAGACCCGCGAGGTCATGTGGGACTTTGCTCGCGACAGCGAGACGATCGAGGAGTTGAACCTCCGCGATCGCATGGACGCGGTCAGAACGTCCCTGCTGAGCGGCGAACTCGACGATCAGCCGGTCGCCGGCCCCGGCCGTCCCCGGTCCGGCGCGGACCTCGCGCTGGGTCGGCTCGACCAAGCCGACCAGACCCCCCGGCGTTGAGGGGAGACTCCCCCCGTTGCGGGCCTGCCGGGCGGATGGCCCCGGTCCAAGGCCTGCCGCGGCGGGCGGCGCTGAGCCCGAAGCGGTCGCTCTGTGTCGCCGAGGTCCCGGCGCCACACGGCATGCCGGAGGTCCGTCCCTCGGTGGTGCCGGGCGGGGCGGGCCGGTGGCGGAGCTGACGGCACAGTGGCCGGGGTCCGGCGAGCGTGCGGATGCTGCCTCCTTGCCACCGCCGTGGCGGCCGCCATGGTGACGGCTCTGGCCGCGTATCCCTACGTGGCCCCGCACGTGCCCCAGATCGAACTGGCGGTCAGCCGCGGCATCCATCTCATCCAGCAGGAGACGTCGGGGCCGGGCCCCAGCCTGCCCCCGGGTCAGGTGAAGTGGCTGCGGCCCAGCTCCGTCTCCTGCACGTGGGCCGAGGGGACGCTGACCGAGGACTGGCAGCTCGACCTCGAGGCGGCCCGGCGGTACCCAGCCTGGACCACCTACTACCTGACCACCGCCGGGTGGTGGGCCCAGGCCGGTGAGGTGGTGTGGCAGCTTTGCCACCCGGGCCCCATGCCCACCACGGCCACCTGCCAGACGGTGCTCGGCAACTTCGACACCGCCGAGGCCGGTCACCTCAGCGCCGCCAACGGCAACAGCCCGGCCAGCGAGCCGGGCACGCTGGCCGCCGACCGCTCATGGAACCTGCGGTGGGCCGCCAACTACCAGCGGCTGGCCGACATCGTCGAGCAGACCGGCTGCGGGGGCGCGGCCGGGTGAGACAGCCACCAGCGGGGGCGTGCTCGCGCCGGGCTCAGAGGTGACACTCCGGGGCGCATCGCGCTCCCGAGATCCAGGCGCGATCTCCGCCGCTGGGCTCCTCAGGGTCCGATGCGGGCCCTTCGTACCGCCAAGACCTGGAACGCGAGCAGCAAAACCAGGATCAAGCCCAGCGGCAGCGCCACCAGCCCGACCCGGGCCCGCGACGGCGGCGCCACCAGCAGCTCAAAGGCCGAGATGACGACTCCGACACCGGGGTAAAGGAGCAGCCCGGCGGTCCTCCCCCACCAGCGGTTGGCGCCCCCACCGAACCCGAAGTGCACCGGGACCCGAGCCCGGGGCGGGATGGTCAGGAGCCCGAAGACCGCCACCAGGACCATGAGCAGCAGCGGCACGAGCGCGATCAGGACCGCCATCAGACGCTGGGGAGGAGCGCTCCCTCGCTCACCGTCGACGGCACGGGCCGCGAGCTCAGCCCGGCTTCGACACGGATGGCGGCTTCCATCGTCCGGCGCCTCATTCTCACGAGCGCTGGAACCGGCGGCCAGCCTCGACCGCCAAGCGGTCCACCCGGTTGTTGCCGGCCGAGCTCTGGTGGCCACGCACGTGGGCGAAGCGAACCGCACCGTCCAGCTCGGACAGCAAGCGGTCTATGGCCGGAAACAGGTCCTGGTTGGCGTTGCGCTTCCATCCCTTGCTCAACCAGCCAATGACGTTCAGGGAGTCCACGTGCAGCAGGAGCCCCTGCCCCGGGCGTCGCCGCCGCGCAAACGCGGCCATCGCCTCCCGCGCCGCCACCAGCTCCATCCGGTTGTTGGTGGTCGAGGGCTCACCCCCAGAGCCCTCCTCGACCCCGTCCTCCCACTGGATCAGGAAGCCCCAGCCTCCCGGGCCGGGATTGCCACTGCAGGCGCCGTCACTGTAGGCGTGGATCCAGGTGGTGGGAGCGCCGGCGGTCACAGCAGCAGGATCCGTTCACAGTTCTCGCAGGTGACCAGCTGGTCGCGGCGGAGCTCCTCCAGGATCCGCGGCGGCAGTGGCAGCCGGCAGCCGCCGCAGGTGCCCGCGGCCACGCGAACCACGGCTGGCTGGC
>JAKABA010000281.1:0-3592 GCA_021802115.1 bacterium
CGTGGATCCAGGTGGTGGGAGCGCCGGCGGTCACAGCAGCAGGATCCGTTCACAGTTCTCGCAGGTGACCAGCTGGTCGCGGCGGAGCTCCTCCAGGATCCGCGGCGGCAGTGGCAGCCGGCAGCCCCCGCAGGTGCCCGCGGCCACGCGAACCACGGCTGGCTGGCGGCGCCGGGCCAGGCGGCGGTAGGTCGTCAGCGCCGCCTCTGGGAGCTGGGCGGTGATGCGGTCGATCTCCTCTCTTGCCAGGGTGAGCGCCTCCTCCTGGGCCGGAGCCAGCTGCTGGTCACGCTGCCGCTCAGCCGAGACCTCCCGCTCCCGCTCCCGCAGGGCGGAGTCCAGCCGGCTGAGGTCCGCCTCGCCGGCCTCCACCTGCTCCATCTGCTCCAGCTGACGCGCGTCCAGGCCATCCATCTGAGCCCTCAGGGAGTCGAGCTCATGCTGACGCCGCTGCAGGTCGGCGGGGTGGCGTACGGTGCCGTCATAGAGCGCCCGCTCGTGGCTCCTCGCCCGGTCGCGCAGGCTGGCCGCCTCCAGCTCCAGCTGACGCAGGGCTGAGCTGGCCTGCCGCAGGGCCCGCTCGCGCTCCTGCCGCTCCCTGGCCAGTCCCTCCAGGACAGCGTCGGGCCCGGCCCGACGCGCGATCGCCTCGGACTCCTCGATCAGGGCCTGGAGCCTGCGCTCCGACTCGGCCAGCTCCGCCAGCAGCTCGGCCTGCCTCACCGGCGGTCCAGGAGAAAGGTGTGATAGACGTGACCGCGCTCGACCGCGACCGCGCTCCGCACCGACCATCCGCGCTGCCGCCCAATCCAGGCGGTGAGGCGCTCCACCCGCTGCATCGGCTGCAGACAGATCCAGGCCATCTCCGCCACCACCGCCGGGTCGGCGTCCAGGATGGCGGCCACGGTGCGCCCTCCCATGCCGGCGATCGCCGCCCCGCGGATGCCCAGCCCGGCCAGGGGCCTCAGCCCCCAGCCCTCCACGACGGTGACCGGGCTTCCCTCCCCCAGCAGCCGGCGGAGCTCGTGGATGGGGCCCGGGCGGACCTCGGTGGCGAAGACCTGGCCTTCCGGGAGCCGACCGGCGAGCTCGTGGGCGAGCCGCCCGTGGCCGCTTCCGACATCGGCGACCGGGCCCTCCGCGGGGCACATCTGCAACACCGCTCGCAGCCGCGGACCGAGGCGGGCAGGGGGGGCGGTGACAATCACGAGGAGACCTCACGGGAGGTCGCCGCCAGCCGCTCGAGCACCCGCCGCGCATGTCCCTGGTCCAGGCTCTCCCGGGCCGTGGCGAGGCCTTCGGACAGACTCCCGGCGCGGTCCCCGGCGACCAGGGCGGCGGCGGCGTTGAGCAGGACCACGTCTCGCTTCGGGCCTCGCTCCCCCTCCAGCACGCGCACCAGCGCGGCGGCGTTCTCGTCGGCGCCTCCACCCAGCAGCGCCGAGCTGGGTGCCGGTTCCAGGCCGAGCTCGGACGGGTTCACCACATCCGCCCTCACCTCCCCGGAGGCCACGTACCAGATGGCTGAGGGGCCGTCGAGCCCCAGCTCATCCAGCCCGCCGGGACCCGAGAAGACGACCGCGCGACGCCGGCCCAGCCCCGCCAAAACGTTGGCCATCTGCTCCGCCAGCGCAGGGCTCGACACCCCCAGGGCCTGGTAGGGAACCCCGGCCGGGTTGGCCAGCGGCCCCAGGATGTTGAAGACGGTGCGGATGCCGAGCTCGCGGCGCGGAGCCGCCACGTGGCGCATCGAGGGGTGGTAGGCGGGAGCGAACATGAACCCCATCCCGGCCTTCTCGACGCACGCCCGAACCCCCGCCGGATCGAGGTCGATGACCACCCCCAGGGCCTCCAGCACGTCGGCACTGCCGCAGCGACTGCTGGCGGCCCGGTTGCCGTGCTTGGCGACCGGCAGCCCCGAGCCGGCGACCACCATCGCCGCCGCGGTCGAGATGTTGAAGGTGCCCAGGCGATCCCCGCCGGTCCCGCAGGTGTCGACCGCATCCCGGCCCAGCTCCACGCGGACGCAGTGGGACATCATCGAACCGACCAGCCCGATCAGCTCGGCCACCGTCTCGCCCTTGGCGCGCCAGAGCGCCAGCACCGCACCCATCTGGCTGGGGCTGAGCGCTCCCTCCATGAGGGCGTCGCCCAGCTGGCGGCTGCGCTCGGCGCCGAGGTCGGCGCCCGCCAGCATCTCCTCGAGGATCTCCCGCACCAGCCCGAGGTCCCGGTCGATTGCCATTGGCCGAGTCTAAGGCCACGCCCCGGCGCCGATCCGCCTTCGATAACCTTGCGCCCATGGCGGCCAATGAGGACTAGGCGCGGCGGGGACTTCTCGGCAGCGGCGGTCGCGCCGTACTGGCTCGGGGAGGGGCGCCGGGGGGTCCTGCTGCTGCATGGCTTCGCCGGGACGCCGCCGGAGCTTCGCCTCCTGGCGGAGTGGCTCGCCGAGCGTGGGTTCGTGGTCCACGCCCCCCTGCTGGCCGGTCACGGAACGACTCCCGAGGAGATGGCCGCGACCGGGCGGAGGGACTGGATCAGATCGGCCGAGCTGGCGCTGGACCAGCTGCTGGAGCGCTGTCCCCATGTGGGGGTGGCCGGTCAATCGATGGGCGGCACCCTGGCCCTGCACCTGGCGGCCACCCGGCCCGAGGTGGAGGCGGTCGTCACCCAGGCCGGGCTGCTGTGGCTCCGGGATTGGCGCCTCCGCGTCCTGCCGGTGGCGAAGTCCCTGATCCGCTGGGAGGTCCCGTCCGGCGAGGTGGATCTCTACCGGGTCGAGGGGATCCGCGAGCTGCACAGCTACCCCCGGCGGCCGACCGCTGCCATCCTGGAGCTGGTGCGCCTGGGCAGGCAGGTCCGCCGCGAGATGGGGGCCGTGGTCGCGCCCCTGCTGGTCCTGCACGGGGGGCGCGACAGCGTGGTCGACCCCGCCAACGCCGATCAGATCCTGGCGCTGGCCGGCTCGTCGGTGAGGGCTCTGCGCCGCTTCGAGCGCAGCGGACACGGCCTGAGCGTGGACATCGACCGCCTGGAGGTGACGGAGACCGCCGGGCGCTGGCTGGAACGCTACGTGGGAGAGCTGGGACGAGAGGCCATCAGCCCCGATCCAGGAGGTTCTTGAGGGCGGCGGCCAGCCCGGGGTCGAGCACGGGATTGTCGGGGTGGCCCCCGTCCGGCAACCGCTTCCGGCTGCGGGAAGGGGGCTTGGGCGGCGAGGCCCCGGCGGCGCCCCGGTAGGCGAGCCCGCATCCGGCGCAGGTGTAGATGGGCACCGACTGGCCGCGTCCCAGGTACTCCAGATGGCTCATGCGCACCGGCTGGCCGCAGCCGCACGTGCGGCCCTGCGGAAGCGGGGGAAGTGCCTGCAGCTGCGCCGGGCCCAATAAAGTCTCTCCTGGCCGGGGGACATCCCGTTGGTCCGATGAGCTAAGAGTAGAGGAGCCGGCCGCACACTGGCGGCGACCGCGGCACCCCCCGAGGTTCCGGCCGGGCCACCCACGCCCCTCAGGGCGGTCCCGGTTACGCTGAGCCGCATGGAACCGGCGCCGCCAGCAGCCGAGCAGCCCGCCCTCAGCGCCAAGCGCAC
>JAKABA010000281.1:3602-4703 GCA_021802115.1 bacterium
ATGGCGACCGCAGCGGCTGGCTCAGATCCCAGCCTGGCGCGCGTGGCAGAGGCCAGGGAGGCGGTGGAGCGCCTGGTCCTGGAGCTCACCTTTCGCCACCACGGCGAGCGCCGCCACCCGCGCCGGGGCTGAGCTCGTCGCCGCATCACCGGGGCCCTGGTGGCATTTTGGCTGCCCGGGGATGGAACTTGGCGAGTCGGCCCTAAGATGGGCTGACCGGGCTGGCCGGGTGCCGGGCCGGAACGCCAACAGACCCGCCGACGCGTGCCGTCGCCGGCCGCTGCAGGCGTCGGGGTCATGGCCTCCACAGGCTGCATCTGGTGGGAGATGATCGGTTGCAGGTCGATGAGCTGAGAGATGCGGCCCCGGGCCGGTACCGGCTCGGGGACCGGCTGCAGTCGCTGCCCTACGCCACCATCCACCGGGCCCGGCGGCTCTCCGATGGTGAGCCCGTGCTGCTGTGGAAGTTCGAGGAGCGGTACAGCCGTGCCGGCGGATTCCTGGAGGCGCTGGAGAGCCTGGCCGGCGACGACCGTGCGATCGGGGTGCCCGGGGTGGCGAGGGTCCTGGAGATCGGCGCCGTGGACGGGGAGAGCCCGCTGGTGTTCCTGGTGACCCAGGACGCCCCCGGGGGCTTTCTGGTGGGGCTGCTGCGGGCGGGCGGTGCCCCCGGGGTGCTGGCCACCGCCGCGGCGCTCGCCGCCGCCATCGACGGCCTGCACGGACGGGGGCTGGTGCACGGGGACGTCCAACCGGCCACGGTCGCGGTGGACGGTGCGGGCCGGGCCCTGCTGGTGGGACAGGCGGTGCGGATGGTGGTGGCGCGGGTGGACCCGGGCGCGGAATGGCTGGAGCTCACCCGCGGCTTCCGGCCCCCGGAGGCCGGACAGCCCCTGTGGCCGGATCGGGCCACCGATCTCTACGGCCTGGCGGCGCTGACCTACTACCTGCTGGTGGGCCGCCCACCCAGCCGGGCCGGCGCGGTGACCCCGCCGAGCCAGCTCCGCCCCGGACTGCCGGATTCCGTCGATCGGGCCCTGCTGAAGGCGCTGGCGCGGGACCCGACGGGCCGTTTCGCGACGGCCGGCGAGTTCGCGGCGG
>JAKABA010000282.1 GCA_021802115.1 bacterium
GTGTCCGAGAGCGATCGAGCCGCCGAAGACGTTGAGCTTGTCGCCCAGGGGGTCGATCCCGATGCCGCGGGCGGACGGGATGACCTGAGCCGCGAACGCCTCGTTGATCTCGACCAGGTCGATGTCCGCGATGGTCATTCCGGCGCGGCGCAGCACCCGCTGGGTCGCGGGGATCGGCCCCAGCCCCATGTACTCCGGCTCCAGCGCCGCCACCGCAGTGGCCACCACCCGTGCGAGCGGCGTGATCCCGAGTTCGCGGGCACGGTCCCGGGACATCACCACCACCACCGCCGCCCCGTCGTTGAGGGGACAGGCATTGCCCGCGGTCACCGTCCCGCCCTCCTTGAACACCGGCTTCAGCTGGCTCAGGACCTCGACGGTGGTGTTGGGGCGGGGACCATCGTCGCGGTCCATGACCCGTCCATCCGCCAGCGGCACCGGGACGATTTCCCTGGCGAAGAACCCGTCAGCCTGGGAAGCCACCGCCAGGTTCTGGCTGCGGGCCGCGAACTCGTCCATCTCCTCCCTGGTGATGCCCTCCCGTTCAGCGACGTTCTCCGCGGTCAGACCCATCGGGATGTACAGGTCGGGGAACCCCTCCGAGTTGCCCGGCAGCAGCCGAGGGTTGCGGGCGTCGGCGGGATCGGAGGTCCCGTACCCGTAGCGGCTGACCGTCTCCACCCCCATGGAGACGAAGATGTCGCCCTCCCCGGCGCGGATCGCGTGGGCGGCCATCCTGGTGGTCTGCAGTGAGGAGCTGCAGTACCGGGTCAGGGTCGTCCCGGGGGCGTTGACACCCGCTAGGATGCTGATCGCGCGGCCCATGTTGAACCCCGACTCCCCCCCCGGCAACCCACAGCCGCAGATGACGTCCTCCACCTCGGCGACATCGAGCTGGGGGAGCTTTGCCAGGACCTCCCTGAGCACGTGGGCACCCAGGTCATCCGGCCGCCAATCCACCAGGGAGCCCTTCCCCGCTCTGCCGATGGGCGACCGCCCCGCGGCGACGATGACCGCTTCCGCCATGAACCATCCTCCTCTTCGATCCGGGCGGGGCCAGCCGGCCCCGCGACGGGCTTGGTGCGCCGTCAACTATGCGCTCGCGGGTGCGACCGCCGTGATCCGGCCCACTACCCTGTGGTGGTGGACCCCATGCCCGGAGATCCTGGTCACGGCCGGGTACGCCTGGGCTTGTCCCTGGGCTACTGGGGGTCCAGGCCGCCTCCCGATGCGGCCCAGCTGGTGGCGGAGGCGGAGCGGCTCGGCTTCGACTCCATCTTCACCGCAGAAGCCTACGGGTCCGATGCGCTGACCCCGCTGGCGTGGTGGGGCAGCGCCACCACCAGGGTCCGGCTGGGGACGGCGGTGGCCCAGATGCACGCCCGCTCTCCGGCCGCCACCGCGATGGCGGCCGCCACCCTGGACCACCTGTCCAACGGGCGGGTGGTGCTGGGCCTGGGGGCGTCGGGGCCCCAGGTGGTGGAGGGCTGGTACGGAGTTCCGTTCGGCGCCCAGCTGCAGAGCACCCGTGAGTACTTCCAGATCGTCCGCTCCATCCTGCGTCGGGAGCGACCGCTGGTGTTTGCGGGAGAGCGCTACCGGCTGCCGCTGCCCGGCGGTCGGGGCAAGCCCCTGCTGCTCACTGTGCATCCCCTGCGGTCGCACATCCCGCTGCTCCTGGGCGCCGAGGGCCCGCGCAACATCGCGCTCGCCGGCGAGATCGCCGATGGGTGGCTGGCGGGCTTCCACGCTCCCGCTCGGGCCGGGTGGCAGGCGGATGCCATCCAGCAGGGCTTCTTGCGCCGTGACCCGCCCGGCCGCCCTCCCGACTTCGAGATCGTGGCCAACCTGCCGCTGGTGGTGGCTGCCACCGCTGAGCAGGCCGCCGACCGGCTCCGCCCCCTGCTCGCCCTCTACGTCGGGGGGATGGGGAGCCGGCGGCACAACTTCCATTTCGACCTCTTCTGCCGCATGGGGTTTCAGAGCGCCGCGGAGCGGATTCAGGAGCTCTATCTGGGTGGCGATCCCGCCGCCGCCGCCAGGGCCGTGCCCCTTCGCATGGTCGAGGCGGTGGGGCTGGTGGGCCCCAGGGGGAAGGTGCGGGAGGAGGCTCAGCTCTGGCAGACAGGGTTGCCAACCCTGCTGCTGGTCGGCGGGCCTGTCGAGAATCTTCGGCTCGCCGCCGAGTTGTTCCTGTGACGGCCGGGCTTGCCCGACGGGGTCGGACGGAAGGCGGCTGGCAGCCTGGAGGAATGCCCAGCGGCGGCAGTCCAATCTTGGAAGTCGGCACATTGCGGAGTCGCTCGGGCGCGGGGCAAGATATGGCGCAGTCGGCAGGTGCCGCCACCCGGGCAGTCGCAGGGCGAGGAGGGCAGCCAGGTTGAGCCAGGATCCCAGGCAGGGATGGCGCGATAGGGTGGGCACCGAGCTTGGGCTCAGCGCCTGGCACGAGATCACCCAGGAGCGGGTGAACCGGTTCGCGGAAGCGACCGGCGACCACCAGTGGATTCACGTCGACCCGGAGCTGGCCCGGCAGGGGCCGTTCGGCGGCCCGATCGCCCACGGCTACCTGACCTTGTCCATGCTGCCGATGATGCTCGCCGACCTCATCCGCTCCGAGGGAGTTGCCCTGGCTGTGAACTACGGGCTCAACCGGGTGCGCTTCACCTCCCCGGTGCCGGTCGGGGCGCGGGTGCGCGCCGCTGCCAGCCTCAAGGAGGTTGAGGAGTTGGGCGGTGGGGTCCAACTGGTCCTGGCGGTGAGGGTGGAGATCGAGGGACAGGAGAAGCCCGCCCTGGTGGCGGAGACCATAACCCGCCTTTATTCGGCCCCGGCATAGCGACTTACATGGAGGTGAGGACTTGAGATTGGAAGGCAGGGTCGCACTGGTGACCGGGGGGGCCAGGGGAATTGGTCTGGCCACGGCCAAGCGGCTGGTGGCCGAGGGGGCGCGGGTCGCCATCGCCGACATCGACGAGGAGGTGGCCCGGCAGGCCGCGGCGGGCATCGCCGAGAGCGGGGGGCGGGCGGTCGGCATCGGCTGCGACGTCAGCAGCAAGCCTGAGGTCGAGGCGATGGTCGCGCAGACGGTCTCCCAGCTCTCCCGGCTGGACATCCTGGTCACCTGTGCGGGGCTGATCCGGGACAACCTGGTGCACAAGATGAGCGAGGAGGACTGGGATCTCGTGATCGACACCCACCTCAAGGGCAGCTTCCTGTGCGCGCAGGCCGCCCAGACGGTTATGGTCCCGCAGCGCTCGGGGCGGATCATTCTGATCTCCTCCACCTCGGCCCTGGGCAATCGGGGCCAGGCCAACTACTCGGCGGCCAAGATGGGGATCCAGGGGCTGGCCAGGACCCTGGCGCTGGAGCTGGGCCGCTACGAGATCACGGTGAACGTGGTCGCGCCGGGCTTCATCGCCACCCGCATGACCGAGGCCACCGCGGAGCGCATGGGCATCAGCTTTGAGCAGATGAGCCAAGGGTTCGCCGCGACCAATCCGATCGCACGGATCGGGGAGCCCGAGGATGTGGCCGCGGCCATCGCCTTCTTCGCGAGCGCCGACGCGAGCTACGTGACCGGCCAGACCCTCTATGTCAGGGGTGCGCCCTGATCGCGCGGTGACCGGGGCTTCCGGCCGCCTGGCCGGCCAGGCCGCCCTGGTCACCGGCGGGACCCGGGGTATCGGCCTGGCCACCGCCCGGCTTCTGTTGCAGGAGGGCTGCCGCGTCGCCATCTCGGCCCGCAAGCCGGAGGAGCTGGCGCAGGCGTGCCGGGAGCTGCAGGCGGATCCCGGTGGTGAGGTCGTGGGCTTGGCCGCCAATGCGGGGAGTCGCGAGGACTGCCGGCGCCTGGTGCAGGAGGTGATCGAGGCCTTCTCCCGGTTGGACGTCCTGGTCAACAACGCCGCCACCAATCCCCACTTCGGGCCGCTCCTCGCGGTCGAGCCGGGGGCCTGGGAGAAGACCTTTGCAGTCAACCTCGAGGGCCCCCTGCTGCTGATCCGGGAGGCCCACCGCGCCTGGATGAGCGGGCACGGAGGCCGGGTGGTGAACGTATCCAGCGTCGGAGGAACCTCGCCAGCCCCCGGGCTCGGCGTCTACAACCTCACCAAGGCGGCCCTCAACATGCTGACCCGGCAGCTGGCGCTGGAACTCGGCCCCGATGGGGTACTGGTGAACGCGGTGGCCCCCGGGGTGGTGCGCACGGCCTTCGCCAGGCCGCTCGTGGAGAACGCCGCCATCCGAGCCGCCACCGAGCGGCACAATCCCCTCGGGCGGTTCGCGGACCCCGAGGATGTGGCCCGGGTGATCCTCTTCCTGGTCTCCGACCCCAGCTCGTATGTCAACGGCGCCGTGATCCCGATCGACGCCGGCTACAGCGTCGGCCCGGGCCTGTGACGCACCCGGCGAGTCTTGGGCAGCTGCACACGTGAAGTTCAGGATCTGTGTGGCGTCTGACCTTGCGCAAGGTGCTGCGGGGGCAAATAATCCGGGGCGCGGGATGCGGCTGGCCCGCCGCTGCACATAAGGAGGCTGACCTTGGAGCTCAGGGATACCGAGGAGGAGGCGGAATTCCGGTCCCGGCTGCGCGCCTGGATCGCGGAGCATCTGCCGAAGGAGCTGGTGGGCCTGGGTACCCGCACCAGCCACGTGGAGCTGCTGCGGCAGTGGAGCCGAGCGCTCTCCGACGCCGGCT
>JAKABA010000283.1 GCA_021802115.1 bacterium
CAAGACCGAGGTCGCCCGGGCGCTGGCGGAGTTCCTGTTCGACAGCGAGGACGCCATGGTGCGTCTCGACATGAGCGAATACATGGAGAAGCACTCGGTGGCGCGGCTGGTGGGGGCGCCTCCGGGCTACGTGGGTTACGAGGAGGGCGGTCACCTGACCGAGGCCGTGCGCCGCCGGCCGTATGCGGTGCTCCTGCTTGACGAGATCGAGAAGGCGCACCCCGACGTCTTCAACATCCTGCTGCAGCTGCTCGACGACGGCCGGCTGACGGACGGCAAGGGCCACACCGTCGACTTCCGCAACTGTGTGGTCATCATGACCAGCAACTTGGGCAGCCCGGTCATCGCGGCCCTGCCCGACCACCCCTCCGCAGCCGAGGAGCAGGAGGCTCGGGAACAGGTCATGGCCGAGCTGCGGCGGAGCTTTCGTCCGGAGTTTCTCAACCGCGTCGACGACGTGATCCTCTTCCACCGCTTGGACCTGGCCCAGATAGAGAACATCGTGGTTATGCAGCTGCGCCAGCTGGAGCAGCGTCTGGAGACGCGCCGCCTGCAGCTGCGGATGCAGCCGAGTGCGGTCCGCTGGCTGGCGGAGCAGGGCTACGACCCGGTCTACGGGGCCCGGCCGCTCCGGCGGCTCATCCAGCGCCAGCTCGGCGACCGTATCGCCCTGGGGCTCCTGGACGGAACCTATCGCGAGGGCGACACCCTGGTCGTGGACAGCAGGGACGACGGGCTGGAGATTCGGCGGGAGCCCGGGGCCAGCGAGGTGGCCTCACCCGCGGTGGCCGATGACGACGTGATTGACGTGGAGGCCGAGGTTCTGTAGCCCGCGGGCCGCAGTGGCTACCAGGCGGCCTCGGTCCGGGTCGCGGCCTCGCGCAGCGCGGTGAGCACCTGCTCTGCCTTGGGGCCGAGCCCGGGGGAGATCCGGACCGACTCCAGCCGCTTTCCGGCCACGACCAGATCGCACTGGGTGGCCACCAGGTGGCTCTTGACCGAGGGCCTGCCGGAGAAGCCCTGCAGGGCTGCTCCCACGTGCTCGCGCAGCGCGCGCGGCGACAACTCTCCTGCACTGACTCTGAAGCCACTGGAGGTGGGGGTCAGCCGGAACGAGTAGGCTCGCCGTCCGGCCTTGGCGCAGGCCTCACAGCGGCCATGAGGCTCATCGGGGATCTCTGGTCGCTTCAGGCAGACCCGGCACATGCTCAAAGTCTAGATGGGCTCGGCCGGCGGCGCCCCGGCTCCGGTCAGGGACGTGGACCAGTGGGGCTCGCGCTCCCCTCCAGGAGCTGCGCCAGCTCCGCCAGCGCGGCCACCATCATCCGGCGTTGCTCATCGGGGACCGTCCGCAGTCGCTCGTCGAGGATGGCGGCCCGGGTGCGCCGCAGCTTCTGCAGCAACCGCACCCCGGTCGGGGTGGCGCGGACCAGGGCGGCGCGATGGTCGCTGGGGTCGGGGTCCCGGATCACCAGCCTCTCGGCCTCCAGCCGCTGCAACTTCGGGGTGATGGTCGAGTTGTCGACCCCCACCTGGGTGGCGAGCTGGGAGGGATGGCAGGGGCCGCAGCTGACGATGCGGGCCAGGAGCCAGACCTGGGAGAGCGGGAGGTCGCAATGCGCCCGCTGCATCACCCGGGCCTGAACCTCATGGCGGCCGGCCCAGCGGGCCACGGTCGTGATCGCGTCGTCCAGCAGTTCGCCGGCGGTCGGTCGGGACGGCGAGTCGGGGCGCTCGACGGCTGGGTGCGTCCCCGGCGCCGGATTCACGGCGCCGGGTCCTCGACCCTGACCGCGGAGGCCGCGGAGTCGGCGGTCGGCCTTGGCGCGGAGACCTTCCCGGCCGGCCGGGGAGCGGCGCTGGCGCCGCCCGTCTGGCGGATCCCCTCGTCGTGGACGTACCTGCCGCCACGCAGGATGCTGGCCAGACCCGCCAACACGCAGGCCACGATTGCGAAGTCAAACGCCGCCCGCAGCCCGGTCATGAAGGGTGCGGAGATGAGCTGTGGGAAGAACGCCCGGCCGGTGAGGTAGGCGACCTTGGCGTGGCTCAGGTGCGGCAGGATCGGACCCAGCAGGGTCCCGATCGGGTTGTAGCCCAAGAAGGCGGCGAAGAGGCTGCCCACGGCGGGCAGGTGGGCGACCCGGCTGGCGTACGCGGAGGGGACACCCTGGGCCACCAGCCCGTGGTAGAGGGCGTGGGGCAGGCTGCCCGACAGGCCGATGATGATCAGGGTGAAGAAGATCCCGATGGAGAGCACCATCGCGGAGTTCTGGAAGGTGGCGGCCATCCCGGCCCCGGCACCCCTCTGCTCGGGCGGCAGGCTGTTCATGATGCCGGCCTGGTTGGGGGAGGCGAAGAGCCCGCTGGAGAGTCCGTATGCGAACAGAAGCGCAGCGAAGAGCATGTAGTTGAAATCCGCCGGGAGCAGCTGGAAGAGGCCGAATATCACCGCAGACCCGAGCACGCCCAGGGTCGCGAAGGCCCGGGAGCCGTAGCGGTCCGAGAGGATCCCCGCCAGCGGCCCGGCCACCAGGAAGCCCACCGTCAGCGGCAGCAGGTAGATGCCCGCCCACAGCGGGGTCTGGGCAAAGCTGTACCCGTGCCGCGGCAGCCAGATCCCCTGCAGCCAGATGATGAGGATGAACATCAGCCCGCCCCTGGCCAGCGCGGCGAAGAGGCCCGCCGCGTTGCCGGCGGCAAAGGGCCGGATCTTGAAGAGCGGGATCCTGAACATGGGCTGGGCGACCTTGGTCTCGATCCAGACAAAGAGCCCCAGCACCGCGGCTCCTCCGATCATGGCGCCGAGCACCCACGGATTGGTCCAGCCCATGGTCTGGGTGCCGTAGGGCAGGATGCCGTAGGTGATGCCCACCAACAGGGAGATCAGGCCGACGGCGAAGAACAGGTTGCCCAACCAGTCGATCCGCGCCGGCCGGCGGAGCCCGGTGTCGTGCAGCTTGAGATAGGCCCAGACCGTGCCGAAGATGCCGAACGGCACCGAGACCAGGAACACCAGGTGCCAGGAGACGGGTCCGAGCAGGCCGCCGAGCACGAGCCCGATGAAGGAGCCGGCGATGGCCGCGACCATGTTGGTGCCCAGCGCCAGGCCACGCTGGTTGGAGGGGAAGGCGTCGGTCAGGATGGCGGACGAGTTGGCCCAGAGGAGCGCCCCGCCCACGCCCTGGAGGATCCGCATCGCGATCAGGTAAAGGGCGGCGCCGGAGCCGGTGCCCCAGGTGATGGAGAGCAGAATGGAGAAGATCGTGAAGATCGCAAACCCGAGGGTGTACATGCGCACGCGCCCGTAGATGTCCCCGATGCGGCCCAGGCTGACCACCAGCACCGCGGTGACCACCATGTATCCCATCAACAGCCAGAGGAAATAGGGGGTGTTGCCGCTGGTCAGCGGATTGAGCTTGATTCCCCTGAAGATGTCTGGCAGGGCGATCAGCACGATCGAGGAGTTGATCGTCGCCATCAGGATGCCCAGGGTGGTGTTGGAGAGCGCGATCCACTTGTAGTGGGGCCCCAGGCGCTGGCCTGTGGCGCTCACCAATTCCGGCGCGGTTGGTCCCTGGGGCATGCTGGCACTCTCCTTGAACGCTGAATAGTTGGTTTGATCATACTAACCAATTTGGCCCAGGCGGGGCCGGGGCGAACTGACGGCACGGGCCAGCACCGGACAGCCTTGGGGCGGCGTGGCGGCCCGCGGCCGCGGGGCTTCGGCGCCTGGCCGCGCCCCGGTGGTGAGTGGTGATCGCGGGCCGGCCGGGCCCCGCCGGGAAGTCGGAAGCCGCGATCCCGGGCGCGAAATCCCCGGGATCCAGATATATTTAGCGGAGATGGACCAGATGCAAGCTCCCCGTGGGCGTTGGCGGCGTCATCGCCGGCTGCTGCTGACCGCCGCCGGAGCGGCCATCGTCATCGCCGGTGGTGCGGCCACCGGGATCGTGTTCGCCTCCAAGCCGGCTCCGCCGGTTACGCCGGTCGCCGCGATCGTGATTCCCGGCTCTCCGCATGCGGTCAGTCCGACCGCGACCATCGCCATCCACCTTCGGCACGCGCGCCTGGAGCAGGTGAAGGTGGTCACCTCAACCGGCACCGCTTTGAGTGGCCGGGTCACCGCGGGCGGTTGGAAGCCTGACCAGCCCATGCCCTGGGCGACCAAGCTGGAGATGACCCTCACCGCCAAGGGCGGGATCCCGGTGAGGTCGATCACGGCCTCCGCCAGCTGGACCACCGCTCCTCAGCCGCTCCCGGTGGAGTCGATCGGACTGACGATATCGCCGAGCAATGGCGGCCAGGTCGGGATGGGTGCGACCTGGGTGGTCCAGTTCGCCAAGCCGATTCCAACCGCCGATCAGGCGGCGGTGGTTCGCCGCCTGACCACCAAGGAGTCCATCCCCGACACCGTGGGCTGGCACTGGTGGTCGCCGACCGAGGTCGACGGCCGCCCCCAGCAGTTCTGGCCGATGAACGAGCAGGCCACGCTCTCGATCAACCTGGACGGGATGGTGATCGGGGGCTACCGCATCGTCGGGACCACCGCCAACAGCCAGTTCACCGTGGTCAACCAGCACCTGACCAAGGTCAGTGCCATCACCCACGAGATGCAGGTGTACAACGGCAGCCAGCTGCTCAAGACCCTGCCGGTGAGCCTGGGCAAGCCGGGGTTCCCGACG
>JAKABA010000284.1 GCA_021802115.1 bacterium
CTCGCAAGACATGCGGGCCATCTCGAGCAGCATGTGGCGGCGGAATGCGGTCGCCTCCGGCTCTGTCACCGCGCCGGCGAGCGCGGACCGGTAGATCCGCGACGCCTCGCCATCCGGGAGCGGGTCCGTGCGGGCGTCGGGGTGGCTGTGATCGGCCGAGGTCGCGCCATGGGCGACGAAGAAGCGGCGGCGGCTCTCCAGCGCCGCCAGGTACCCCGGGTAGTCGCCGGTGTCGACACCGGCCACCTCCCCTAGCCGGCGGACCGCCGCCACCCAGTCCGGGCGCAGCGGCTCCAGATAGCGGTCCGGGCGGAAGTTGGGGATCACCCGTCCCGGCCACGACGGATCTGCCGCCAGCGCGGCATGGGCGGCCAAGTCGTCGCACGGATCGGCGGTGGTGGCGAGCACGCTGATCCGGAAGCGCGAGTACAGGGCACGGGGCCGGAACGAGTCGTCAGCGAGCCGCTCGGAGACCTGGTCGAAGATCGCATTGGCGGTCTCGGCCGCTGGGCTGAGCGACACTCCGAAGATCTGGGCGAGCTCCGCCTCCAACCAGAAGCGGACCGGCGTGCCGGCGAAGAGCTCCCAACGCTCACAGAGTCGCCGCCACACCGCGCGCGCCTCCGCCTCGGACAGCGGGCCCTGGCCCACGCCGAGCTCCTCCAGCGCCACCCCATCGGCGTGCAGCAACCGGGTCACGTAGTGGTCCGGAGTCACCAACAGGCTGGCGGGATCAAGGAACCTCCGGTTGTCCACCAGGATGCCCGGGTCGACGTGACCATGCGGGCAGACCAGGGGAAGTTCAGCGACCTGCTGGTACAGGCGCCGGGCGACCTCCCGCTGACGGGGGTCTGCGGGAAAGAGCCTGTCCGGATGCGGCCCGATGAGCGAATTCGGCGAGTTCACCCTCACATGATGGTGCCGGGCCAGTGCCCTCGCAAGCAGCCGGCGCCTCCGCTCAAGCAGAGGGCATCACCGGCGGACCACCCTGGCCCGAGGGCCGTTGGTCCCCGGCGAGCCGCGGCGGCTGCCATTCGCTGGGGAGGGCCAGTGCGTCATCATCGACCAGCGACGGCAGTTCCCTGGCCCTTCGAGCGACCAGCGGCGCTCCGCGCGAACTCAGCGGCGCCGGGGGTTGGGGCGACGGGCGGGAAGCACCCCCAACAGGCGGTAGCGGCGGGCCCTGGCCTCCTCGTGGATGCACCGCAGCACCGTCGCCGCCACCGGGGAGATTGACTCGGCCCACAGCTGGAAGCCCTGATTCAGGATCTCCAACTCGCGGATCCGGGGCACGGTGCGATCCAGCGCCTGCTGGACCTCCTCGGGGAGCGGGGTGGACTCAAACGACTCCACCCAGTCGACGGCACACTGGCGCACCCGGGCTGGGTCCGCCGGCCCGTCGACAGTCAGGGCCACGATGGCCCCCGCCAGTTGGCGGACTCGGTCGAACAGGATCTCGGTTCCCGCTGCGGTGGCCAGCTGCTCCAGGACCTCGGTCACCTGCGAAGGCAGAAGCATCCGTCCGAACGCGGGGTGGACGGGAAGGTCCCATCCACTCCCCAGGATCCTCTGCCAGTTCCGGGCCGCCGATTCCGAGAGGGGCCGGCTGAGACGGCCGAAAATGCCCAGACTGTCCCTGGGCGTTGAGCGGGCAGATGCGAGCAGAGCGGCGATCGCCTCCGCACTGGCATCGCTGGCACCGAGCGCGGTCTCGACGGCTGCGAGCAGCCCATCCAATCTCGCGCGCTCCAGCTGAAGTGCGTCGCGATGGCGCTCGAGGGCCTCCCGGAGGGACTTGGGGTCGGCCGCTCCCGGAAGCGACTTCCTAATCTCCTCCAAGCCCATCCCCAGGCTCCTCAGGAGGTCGATCTGAAGCACCCTCACCAGATCCTGAGCGCTGAAGTAGCGGTAGCCGCTAGCCGCCTGGTCCGGGCTCACCAGTCCCAGCCGCTGGTAGTGGCGAATCCTGCCCGGGCTGACGCCGGTGAGCGTCGCCGCGTCCCCGATCTTGAGCCGGGGAGCCTGGTCCTGCTCCCCGTCGTGTGCGTGGGCCACGGCCCTTGACTCTACAATCGTAAGAAAGTTTAGAGTCCTAAACAAACCCTGGCGTCCGTCCGGGATGCAGCCGCCACCGCCCAAGGAGGAAGTCCATGTCGATACCCCTTCGCCAGAAGCTCAGGGTCGGAACCTACCTGATGTCACAGCGCCTCCGCCGGGTGGACAAGTTCCCCTTGGTCCTGCAGCTGGAGCCGCTGTACCAGTGCAATCTGGAGTGCGCCGGCTGCGGAAAGATCCAGCACCCCGACGAGATCCTGCGCCGCCGGCTCACGGTCCAGCAGTGCATCGACGCCGTCGAGGAGTGCGGTGCGCCGGTGGTGTCCATCGCCGGTGGCGAGCCGCTGGTGCACAAGGAGATCGACCAGATCGTCCAGGCCCTGATCGAACGCAAGAAGTTCGTCTATCTCTGCACCAACGCCATCCTGATGGAGCGCAAGCTCGACCTCTTCAAGCCCAACCCCTTCTTCGCCTGGTCGGTCCACATGGACGGGCTCCGGGAGCGTCATGACCAGTCGGTCTGCCGGGACGGCGTCTTCGACAAGGCGGTGGCCGCCATCAAGGAGGCCAAGCGGCGGGGCTTCAGAGTGACCACGAACACCACCTTCTTCACCCAGGACGACGCCCGGTCGGTGCGTGACGTGCTCGACTTCCTGAACGACGAGCTCCAGGTCGACAACATGCAGATCTCGCCCGCCTATGCGTACGAGAAGGCGCCGGACCAGGAGCACTTCATGGGCGTGGAGCGCACCCGCGCCATCTTCAAGGAGGCTTTCGCGGACGGACGCCGCCAGAAGTGGCGCCTCAACCACTCCCCCCTGTTCCTCGACTTCCTGGAGGGCAAGGTGGACTTCTCCTGCACCGCCTGGGGCATCCCCTGCTACTCCATCTTCGGCTGGCAGCGCCCCTGCTACCTCCTCTCGGACGGCTATGTGGGCTCATACCGGGAGCTGGTGGAGACCACCGACTGGGAGAAGTACGGGCGGGGCCGCAACCCCAAGTGCGAGAACTGCATGGCCCACTGCGGCTACGAGCCGACGGCGGTGCTCAAGACCATGGGCTCCATCAAGGAGTCGATGCGGGCAGCGGTGGCTCACTGATCCGCGGGACCCACGCCTCAGGCTGAGCCTGGGGGCGCCTGCCGCCAGGCTCAGCGTAGGATCGCAGAAGATGGAAGTTCACGACCTGCTGGGACGCCGGCTCCGAGATCTGCGAGTCTCGGTGACCGACCGCTGCAACTTCCGCTGCACCTACTGCATGCCCAAGGAGGTCTTCGGGCCGGGATTCAAGTTCCTGCCCCACTCCGACGTCCTGACCTTCGAGGAGATCGTGGAGGTGGTCAGGGCCGCGGTCAACCTGGGCGCCCGCAAGGTGAGGCTGACCGGGGGAGAGCCTCTGCTGCGGCGGGCGCTTCCGGACCTGGTCGGGATGGTCGCGGCGGTGGCCGGGGTGGAGGATCTCGCCATGACCACCAACGGGGCCCTCCTGGAGCGGTACGCCGAGCAGCTGGCCGACGCCGGGCTCAGGCGGGTGACAGTCAGCCTGGATTCCCTCGACCCCGAGGTGTTCCGTGCCATGAATGGGGTGGATGTCGACCTCGACCAGGTCCTGCGCGGCCTGGAGGCGGCCAGCCGGGCCGCCCTCACCCCGATCAAGCTCAACACGGTCGTGCGGCGCGGAGTCAACGACTCGGGAGTCCTGGCTCTCGCGGAGTTCGCCCGAGAGCGTGGGTACGTGCTGCGCCTCATCGAGTACATGGACGTGGGTGAGAGCCACGGCTGGCGGCTGGAGGAGGTGGTGCCCTCCCAGGAGGTGGTCGAGACCATCTCCGCCCGATGGCCGCTGGACCCGGTCACCCCCTCGTACGGAGGTGAGGTGGCCAACCGTTTCCGCTACCGGGACGGGGGAGGGGAGGTCGGCGTGATCAGCTCGGTGACGGCTCCATTCTGTGGCGCCTGCACTCGGCTGCGGCTCTCCGCGGATGGGCGGGTCCACACCTGTCTCTTCTCCCGGGGCGGGATCGACCTCAGGCCGCTGCTGCGCTCACAGCCGAGCCCGGGGGCAGTCGAGGACGCCCTGAGATCGCTGTGGATGGGGCGGCGTGACCGCTACTCCGAAGAGCGCTCCGACCAGACCGCCCGCCGCCTCGGTCCCAAGGTGGAGATGTCCTATCTGGGCGGGTGACCGGGCAGGCCGCGCCCGCCGCCGGCCGCGGCCGACTCCAGCTGCTCCTCGCAATTGCCATTTGCCCCAGCCCGGGTCATCATGGGTCGGTGGCCACTCTGCGTCCGGGTCCATCGGAGCATCCCGCCCACCTCCAGTCTCCAGAAGTTAGCCGCCGGAGCTCCGCGGACGGCCGTTGGTTTGCCGAGGGCGTGACCTGCGCTGCCGGCAACTCCGTCTCCTTCGCCACCGGATCGTCCGAGCATCACGAGGCGCTTCAGGAAGACGGGGGCACCTGGACGCTCTGGCACTGGGAAGATGGCGGCGAGGAGTGGCATCAGGTTGTCGACCCCGAGTCCGCCCGTGCCTGGTTGCTGCGCAACGAGCATTTCGATGCCCTGGCCCTCACCGACCAGGGCCCCGCCCCGACGTCGCGGCCGGACGCCTCCAGGCGCC
>JAKABA010000285.1 GCA_021802115.1 bacterium
GGTCCCCGTGACGTCCAGGTAGGCCTCGTCCAGCGATCCCGGCTCGACCAGAGGGGTGTAGTGGTGGAAGATCTGGAACACCTGCTTGGAGACGGCCGCGTAGTCCTCAATGGCCACCGGCAGCACCACCAGGTCGGGGCACCGCCGCAGAGCTTCCGCCAGCGACATGGCCGAGCGGACGCCGAAGGGGCGGGCCTCATAGGAGGCGGCCGCGACCACCCCCCTTCCCGGCCGCCGCTCCTCCCCGGGGTGCGACTCGTGGCCCCCGCCCACGACCAGCGGCCGGCCGCGCAGCTCGGGGCGTCGCCGCAACTCACAGGAGGCGAAGAACGCGTCGAGGTCGACGTGCAGGATGGTTCGCTGGCTGGCCAACTTTGCCCCGTCTAAAGCGTCAGCTCCGGCCCCCCAGAGTGGCCGCAGCCAGCTGCTCGACCCCGGCCGTCTGCTGCAGGGCCCAGCGCTGAAGCTCCTCCTCCAGCAGCCGGAGCTCCTCGACCACCGCGGGAATCAGCTCTTCGCGGCGGACCGTGAAGGGCTCGCCCAACCGTCGCTTGAACTCGGCCCCGCCCGCCTTCAGCGAGCGCGGGGACACGGTCACCCGCAGGGGCATCCCGCGCAGGTCGGAGTCGGCGAACTTGACGCCCGGGCTGAGGTCGCGGTCGTCGTAGAGAACCTCCACCCCCCGCGCGGTCAGCTCACCGTAGACCGACTCCGCGAGCTCCAGGACCTCGCGATCGACCCCGACCGAGATCAGGGACACCGCGTAGGGAGCAATCGAGATCGGCAGCGCGAGGCCCCGCTCATCGTGGTGCTCCTCGGCCGCGCAGGCCAACATGCGGCCCAACCCGATCCCGTACGAGCCCATGACCACCAGCTGCTCCTGACCCGCCTCGTCGGTGTAGCTGGCCCCCAGCGCCCGGCTGTAGTCGGTGCCCAGCTGGAATATGTTGCCGAACTCGATTCCGCGGCGCAGGTCCAGCGGGGCCCCGCAGTTGGGGCACAGCTCCCCCGCCCGCACGGATGCCAGGGGCGCGAGGCGGGCCTGGGGGGCGTCGCGATCCAGATTGAAGTTGCGCAGGTGCCAGCCCTCTCGGTTGGCCCCCGTCACCAGGTTGCGCCGGCGGGCCAGGGCGGGGTCCGCCACGACCGCGACGCCCGGGACGCCCACCGGGGACATGTACCCGGCGGTACCACCCTGAGCGGAGATCTCCTCGGCGGTGGCCGGGCGCAACTCGATCGCGCCGGTGGCGTTACGAACCTTGGCCAGATTGACCTCGGAGTCCCCGGGCACCAGCGCCATCACCAGCTGCCCGGGACCATCCCTGGTCGCCTGCACCCAGTAGGCCACCGTCTTGGCGATCCTGGAGGGATCCACCCCCAGGCCGGCGGCCACCTCGGCGACCGTGGTGCTGCCGGGGGTCTCCACCTCCTCCAGGGGGAGCGCAGTCGCGGTCTCCGCCTCGGGAAGCCGCGCCTCCGCCACCTCCTGGTTGGCGGCGTAGCCGCAGGCTGGGCAGAACAGGAGCGTGTCCTCTCCAACCGGGGAGAGGTACATGAACTCGTGGGCCATGCCGCCCCCCATCATCCCCACGTCGGACAGGACCGCCGCCACCGGTATCCCGGCGCGGGCGGAGATCCGAAAGTAGGCTTTGAAGTGCTCGCGGTAAGCGTGCTGCAGCCCCTCCGGATCCCGGTCCAGCGAGTACGCGTCCTTCATCACGAACTCGCGGGTTCGGATCAGGCCGCCGCGCGAGCGGGGCTCATCCCTGAACTTGGTCTGAATCTGGTAGACGATGCGGGGCAGGTCGCGGTAGGAGCTGACCTGGGCTGCCGTGAGGTCTGCCACCACCTCCTCGTGGGTCATGGCCAGGGCCATGTCCCGGCCGCGCCGGTCCTGGAACCGGACCAGGGTCTGGTCCACCTTCTGCCAGCGGCCGCTGCGCTGCCACAGCTCGCCCGGATGGACGACCGGCATGGAGATCTCCTGGCCGCCGATGCCATTCATCTCGTCTCGCAGGATCCTCCGGATCTTCGCCATCGACCGGGCGCCCAGCGGCAGCAGGCTGAAGATCCCCGTCGCCAGCTGCTGCAGGTAGCCCGCCCGGAGCAGGAGCTGGTGAGAGGCCAGCTCGCCCTCGGGAGCCGCGCGGAGGGTGGTGCCGAACAGCTGAGTGGCGCGCATGGAGCAGAAGTGTACGGTCGCCGCTCGCGATCAGGGGCGGTCCGCCTCCGCGCCGCCGTCCAGCCGGTACAGCAGGTCGTCCCAGGAGCGCAGGGCCGGCCGCCCACCGGCCTCGAGCCGCGCTCCGGGGGCCAGCAGGGCCGTCATCCCGGCCGCCCTCGCGCCCTCGATGTCCGCCTCGAGGTCGTCTCCGATGAACCAGGCCCGGTCGGCGGGGATGTCCAACCGCGCCAGCAGCGCCGCGAAGGCCTCCGGCGCCGGCTTGCGCCAGCCGATCTCGCTGCTGAGGACGATCTCGTCAAAGCGCTGGGCGATGCCCTGGCCTTCCATCATCCGGCGCATGGTGTGAGGGGGGTAGGGAGCGTTGGAAAGCAGGCCCAGCCGCAGCCCGCGCTGGCGCAGTGCCCCCAGTACGGGCAGAGCCCGGGAGTCCACAGCGATCACCTCAGCCCAGGGCTCCTGGAGCCTGAGGCAGACCTCCAGGACCTGCTCCTGGCTGAGCTGCCGGCCCAGGACCAGGTGGAGCGCTCTGCCGTAGAGGCTCACGATCTCGACCTCGCGGAGTGGCTCCAGGAGGTGCGCCTCCGCCACCATGCGGTCAACCAGGCGATCGACCTTTGAGCCGAACGACTCCCCCGCGGGCAGCTCCGACGGAGGCGTGATCCGCAGATCGTCCAGCAGGCGGTCCCCCGCCCGCGCCAGGGACTCCGCCGGGTATCCGATCTTGACCAGGGTCCCCCCGTAGTCGAAGCAGATCGCGAGCGGTGCGGGGCCGCTCAAGCGCTGGGCGCGGCTGGGCCCGATCCCTCCCCGGTCCTGGGCCTGCGACGGCGGCGGCGACGGCGACGCTCACTCGGAGCCGCAGCCGGCGCCCCGGGTGATGGCTGAGGGGTGGCCGCCAGGGTGACCGGCTTGCGCCGACGGCGCTGCCCCCGGGCCCCACCGGGGCGTGCCTCCGCCGGTGCCGCCGCGGCCGCTCCGGCGGCACCGGTGCGCCGCCGGTGGCGTCGCCGGCTGCGCCCCGGAACGGAGGCCGCGAAGCGGTCCAGGAGGTGCTCCTGACGCTCCGGGTCCCAGCGCATCTCAGGGAGCGTTCCATAGGAGTTGAGGCGCTCCTCCATCTCCGCCATGAAGTCCGCCAGCGGGCGCTTCTCCTTGGAGGCGTTGGAGAGCTGCTTCTCCGCCCAGGGCTGGTAGTGGATGGACTCGGGGTTGAGGAATTCGGGAAGAGGCTCCGAACCGGGAGGTGGCCCGGCCCCCGGCTCGGCGCCATCGCCGGCGGCCGCAGGCGAACTCAAGGGGAGATCGGGATCTTGGTCGGACACCTCTGGAGTATAGGTCCGGATCCGGGCCCCATCGCCCATCGGCGTCGCCGGCGCATGCCACGGTCCGGCTCCCGCTCGAAGCCGGAGCGCCCTTGCCCCGGCGGCCTAAACTCAGGGCAGGCCCGGCCGGCCGGGAACAACGGCCATCAGTGATCAGGAGTCGACCCTTGGACAGCCTCATAGCCCCGGGGATCTGGCAGATAGACACGGAGCTCGGTGGTTGGGCCGAGTTGAACGCGGTGTTCCTGATCGAGGGCCGGCGGCCGTGCCTGGTTGAGACCGGGCCCCAGCGCGACGCCGACCGGGTCATGGACGGTCTCGCAAGACGCGGGCTCGGGCCGGCCGACCTCGCCTACGTGGTTCTGACCCACATCCACCTGGACCACGGGGGTGCGGTGGGTGAGGTGGCACGGAGCTTCCCCGCGGCCAAGGTCCTCTGCCACCCCAAGGGACTCCGTCACCTGGCCGACCCCACCCGACTGGTGGCCGCCGCCAGCCAGGTGTACGGCCCCCAGATGGATTCCCTCTACGGGCGCATGACCCCGGTGGACCAGACCAGCCTGGTGGCCGCGGAGGACATGCAGACCCTCGACCTGGGCGCCCGCCGCCTGACCCTGGTGCACTCCCCCGGGCATGCCAAGCATCACATCGCCATCTTCGACGACAGCACCGGGGTGCTCCTGGTCGGCGATGCGGTCGGGGTGAAGGTTCCCGGCGGCGGCCCGCTGCGACCGGCCATGCCTCCCGATGACTTCGACCTCGAGCTGGCGATCAGCTCTCTCCACAAGTTCGCCGCGCTTCAGCCGGCCCAGGTGGTGCTCACCCACTTCGGCCCCGCCGGCGAACCACAGGAGGTGCTACTGGAGGCTGAGACGAGAATGCGGAGGTGGTGTGAGGTCGCGGCGAGTGCCTTCGAGGAGGAGCCCTCCGTGGACCACATCGAGCGCGCCCTTCTGGAGCGGGTCTTCGAGCCGGCGGCGGACCCCGCCCGCCAGCCGGTGGTGGACACCCTCAACGGGTTCGCGTCCAACGCCGCGGGCATGCACGGCTGGCTTCTCAGGGACCGCCGCCGGCGGCTTCAGGAGGCCGATTGAGCCTGGCGGCGAAAGTAGATCGGA
>JAKABA010000286.1 GCA_021802115.1 bacterium
GTATTGCAAACGGGAGAGGCCGTTACATAGCTGCGGACACGGCCTGCGTTACAGGTACGACCTAGTGGAGCGCCGTGCCGGCTGAGCGTGTCCGGGAACGATCGTCCACGAGACAGCCCGGCCCCGCCTTCGCGTGACTCTTCTCGTTCCCTTGTTCCCGGAGGGTCGACGTGTTGAGAGGCAGGGCCTCCTAGTGCCCCGCGTCTGAGGTCTTCTTGCGCTTGGAGTTGGCCATGGTCGAGAATCCGGCAGGCACATGGAACTCCGCCCAAAGTACCCCGTCAGAGCCTCTCGGCTGGCCCTTCGACCACTGAGAGATGGGGACGCCTCCTCCCTGGTCGCGTACCGATCACTCACGGAGGTGTGCCGATTCGTCCCCTTCGACCCGATGGACCTTCAGACGGTGCGCCAGCGGCTCGCGACCACATGGGCAGCTCAGCAGATCGAAGGCGAGGGCCAGCACATCACGCTGGGTGCTGAACTCCTGGAGACCGGCAGGCTCATCGGGGATGTGATGTTGCTCTTCAGCTCTGAGCTGCAGCGCACAGGGGAGATCGGCTACGTGTTCCATCCGGATTGCGGTGGCCGCGGCTACGCCACTGAGGCAGTCCACACCATGTTGCACCTGGCCTTCGACGGGCTGCAGCTGCGCCGGATCATTGCGCGCGTTGACGGGGAGAACGAGGCCTCGGCCCGACTCGCAACACGCCTCGGCATGCGCCAGGAGGCGCACCAGATCGAGAACGAATGGTTCAAGAATCGCTGGAGCGATGAGCTCGACTTTGCCATCCTCGACCGTGAGTGGCGCTCCCAGCATGCGGAGGGGTGCCCCTGGTCACCGCGAATGACCGGGACGGGCTGACCGCGCTGCACCCTGCGCGGGCAGTCCTCCTCGACAGGCACTGAAGGTGCCACTTCCGGGCTGGGCGGCCCGAGACCGACCGGGGGCTGCGGACAAGGGCGGGCGCCACCGAGCACCTGCCTGTCGACGAGACGTTTGTCCTCGGCCCGAGGGGCGACGGACTGCTGGATCGCGGTGCGTGCCCTCGCTCTGATGCGTACCGGCGCCTCATCTCGGTCGCATCTCGGGAAAGTAGCCTAAATCACCGTTTACGCTACTTTTTCCGACCCAATATCTGAAGGAAGATTGAGGAGGAGGAAAGGCGAACCCGCGGGACGGGCTGCCTCTGTGAGTAGTGAGTCCGAGGCGTCAATCATTGCAAAGCAACCTTTGCAATGGTATCTTGGTATCATGCCAGACCAAGACGACGACCCACTTAAGACATGGTTCGATCCAGAGCGCGATGTCCGGCTTGACCCCAGGAGCCTGAGGGGGATCGCCCATCCGCTGCGGGTCCAGCTGCTGGCTGAGCTGCGGGATACCGGACCATCTACGGCTACCGAACTCGGCCGGCGGCTGGGCCAGTCGAGCGGGGCCACCAGCTACCACCTCCGTCAGCTCGCCGCGTACGGCTTCGTGGTGGACGTGCCGGAACGCGCCCGGGGCCGCGAGCGGTGGTGGCGGGCTGCCCACAGGGGCACCTACCTGGATCTGTCAGCGACTGAGGATCTCGAGACCAATGTGCTCCAGGAAGAGTACTTGCGGTCGGTGGCCATCACCTATTTCCAAAGGATCGAAGGCTGGGTGCGCCGCCTTTCGACAGTCGGTCCTCCCTGGACCGAGGTCGGGACTATCAGCCACGTGGACCTCCGGCTCACTCCGGACGAGACCAGGCGCTTAGAGCGCGAACTTTGGGCGCTATTGGAGCGCTACCGGCGAGATGACCAAGAGCATGAGCCCTCCTTCCCCGCCGGTGCCGAGCGGGTGGATATGCAGTTCCAGATCCTTCCCCGACCGCGTTCAGGGGGAGGGGGGGCAGAGCCGGCGTGATACGTCAGCCGGGCCGGCGCCCACTCGTCGGCCTGCTCTTTGCCCAGGGCATCTCCCTCCTGGGCACTCGCATGTCCATGGTGGCGATTCCATGGTTCGTGCTCGTCAGCACCGGGAGCGCCCTCGACACGGGACTTGCGTCCTTCTCCGAGATGCTCCCCTACGCGGCAGCCGCCTTGCTGGGAGGGCCGATGGTGGACCGCCTCGGCCCCAAGCGGGTTTCGGTGCGGGCCGACTTGGTGGCCACTGCCGCAGTTGGGCTTGTGCCACTGGCCTATGTGGCCCACTTTCTCTCGTTCCCGCTACTTTGCGTACTGGTGGGTGTGCTGGGCGCCTTCCGAGGTGTCGGAGACTCGGCCAAGGCCGTCCTCCTCCCGTATGCCGTGGACCACGCCCCCACCCCGATGGAGCGGGCCACCGGGCTAGTGGATGGAGTCGGCCGCACGGCCTCGATGATCGGCGCGCCCGTGGCGGGCGTGTTGATCGCCGTCGCGGAGGCCCCATCGGTCCTGGCCATCGACGCGGTGACCTTCGCCGTCGCGGCTGTGGCTGTGGCTGTGACCATCCATGCCCCTATGACACGGTTGTCGCGCTCCGTCCACCCCGGACGTGAAAATGTCAGCGACGCCAGGACAGGTTCCGGAGGCGCCTACCTGGCTGAACTGCGAGAGGGACTGATCTGGTTGCGTGGAGACCGCTTGCTGCGCGCCATCGTCCTGATGGTCGGGACCACCAACCTGCTCGACCAAGCGGCCACGGCAGTTCTGGTGCCGGTCTGGGTGCGCGTCCACCACGGCGGACCCTCCGTACTTGGCGCGCTCTTTGGGGCGCTGGCACTTGGGGCAGTGGTCGGGAACGTGGTCGCCACCTGGCTCGGCCCGCACATTCCCCGCCGGCTCGGTTATGGCGTCGGCTTCCTTCTGGCCGGTGCTCCCCGTTTCGCCGTTATGGCCTTGGCGCCATCACTCGCGATCGTTGTCGCGGTAACCTTCGTGGCCGGGCTGGGGGCAGGGGGCCTCAACCCGATCCTGGGCGCTGTCGAGTACGAGCGGGTGCCTCGCGAGTTCCAGGCTCGAGTGCTCGGAGCGGTCGGTGCGCTGGCTTGGGCAGGCATCCCGGTAGGCGCCCTCGTGGGAGGGGGACTGGTCGCAGGACTGGGGCTCACCCCGGCGCTCATAATGATCGGCTCGGTCTACCTTGCTGCCACGCTCGGACCTTTCATCTTCCCTGTATGGCATGCCATGGAACGGGCTACGGCCGCCCCACGTCTTCCGGTAACCGACAGCCGATAGCCCCGCCGAGTCGAGGCGGCGGCCTAAAGGTTCGGCACAGTCGGCACAGATGGGATCCGGGCGAGGACTACGCCTTTCGCTCGCCGAAGCACGTCTCCAGTGTCCGGTAAGTGGGGGTTATCGGACACTGGCCTGGGAGTTCATCTTGAGCCCCGTGGGCAGGAAGCCCAGCACGTCCGGGTCGGCGTCGGCCACCACTCGGTAGTCGATCTCCCAAGGGGCGATTAGATTCATCTCGGACACGACGAAGGTCTTGCGCTGGGCATTGACGGCCACGACGATCGCGACATGGCCATAGCGGGAACTGTATCCCCAGCCAGGCCCCCAGACCACCATTTCGCCAGGAGCTGGAGTGTTCACCGGTCGCATTCCCTGGCTCTCAGCACTACTGAGAGCCTGAAAGGCCGCGTAGCCAGTCAAGTAGACGTGGTCGCCCTTAGGCTCAACCCAGTTGAGTTCAGCCCAGTTAGTGCATTGACCAACGCGGCCATCGCCATTGGGCGCCGCCAGGCTCGGCCCCGCACCCGCGACGATGTTCTCCTGCCCACCGTGGGGTAGGGGTATGCCCGGAATTGCGTAGGGTGCCAAAGAGGCTGGTGGGCCTGAAATGACGGGGTTCAAGATGTCAGTCTGGCCGGGGGAACCCCTGGCGCTCAAGTCTTCGATCTGACTGGAATCCAGCGCGGCAGTGACACCAGGTTCAACGTGGATCCCAGGAGCGGTCGAATCGCCTCGGACTCCGGACGGTGCAGCAGTGGCTCCGGCGCTGGAGGGCACCAGCAGAACGACCACCCCAAGCCCTGCTGCAAGAGCCAGTGTGATAACGGCCAAGGATGGATTGGTTCTCGCCAACAGACCTGTCGTTCTACGCCTGACTTCAAATGCCCAAGCTTGCATACGGTCGACTATCAAGCAGTTCCTTTTCGTTTTCCGTTCCGTCCTGTGGCAGCCTACTCCTCCGCCCCGCCTCTACCCCATCCCTTGCCCCCTGCCCTCATGCCTCGCCTCGAACTCGTTTCCAGAGATTCACCCACCTCTCCCGACCAGACGTGACGCACCACGGGTGCTGATCCATCCGGACCACCGCGCCGTATACCGAGGGCCGTTCAGGAGGGATGACGGAGCCCTCCCCGGACCGCAAGCTGGAGGCTTGCACGGTCTACGCCGATCTGTCCATGTTGACGTCCCGCTCCTCATCGGTGTACACCGCAGCTACCGGGAGCGGCCGCCGGCGCAGCAACTCACGGGCCGCAGGAAGGGTCCGCAGCAGTGACGGCTTTTGCTAAGCGGACATGAGTGATATATAAGACTTAGGGACATGGCATTGTTGCGACTCAAGGCGGCGACGGAGGTGCTTGGGGTGCACGCGGTGACGTTGCTGCGTTGGGCTGACGAGGGCCGAGTGCCGGTGGTGCGCCCGGGCCGGGAGCGGAGG
>JAKABA010000287.1 GCA_021802115.1 bacterium
GTTGAAGTCGATTCAGAGTCAGGCCGGCACAGGCCTGGCTCTGCTCCACTCCGGGATCATCAGGCAGGCCGATGACGAGGGAGATGAAGTCTCCTTCGACGAGTTCCTGGTCGCCGAGAACACACTGGCGATCGTGGCCAAGCCTGACATGGGCGGACTGAACGGTATCGGCCCGATGGTGGCATGCCTCTTCAGCGACATCTCGTCGGCGGTCCACCGGGTCTCCCATGCCGCTCGCGAGAGCCAGGGGACCGACCGTTTGCCGATCACTCATTGGTGGGTCCTCGATGAGTTGGCCAACCTGGCGCCCATCCCCTCGCTGTCGTCGGTGGTCTCCGAGAGTGCTGGCCGTGGTCACCTGATCATGGCCGCCATCCAGTCCAAGAACCAGCTCAAGAGCAACTACGGAGAAAGCGATTCGGGTGCTCTCTGGGACACGTTTGGCTGCAAGATCTTCGGGCCCGGGCTCACTGACGCCGAGACGTTGAACGACATCGCGACGATGCTCGGTGCCCACACGGCGCTCCAGGAACGGCTCCAGGGTAAGGCTCAAGCCAAGGAGACGCAGAGCCGGCTCCTCGAGCATGAGCTCCGGGAATTGAAGCTCGGGCGCTTCCTAGTCATCTCCCAGGGACAGGCTGCCGAGGTGGTCGAGGGCAACTTCTTCGCGGAGACGGAGCCGTTCAAGAGCGTATCGCAGGGCGCTGACAGTCGCTCGCCACACGGTGGATCCAGGTACATCACCCGAATTCGCAAGGCCTTCGCCATCCAGGAGATTGAGGTGGACGAGGAACCAGAGAGGGTGGCGCCTTCCGGCGATGCTTGGTGGGATAAGGTCGCCAACGCTTGGGTTGGCGCCGTCGAAGACGTCTGGACTCGTCTGACGGCTCCCGGTCTCCAGCTCCAAATCGCGGGCTATGCGGCCGAGCAGCAGACGGAGCTCGCTGGTCTGGAGCTCGGCCACGACATGGTTGGCGTGAGCACCACCGGGGCCGCGGCCGAGGAGCAAGGGGGCGAGAGAGGCGAAGACTCGGGCAGGGGAGGAGCCCCGACAACGGCCGAAGATGAGCTGGCGGCGGCAGCAAGGGTGGGACAGGAGGAAGAGGAAGAGCCGACAGCGGAGGTCCTGACCGAGCCCAGCAGCGAGCGCGCGTGGGGGACCGACATGGCGGGACTCCCTGACGCGAGCCCGTCGCCAGTCCCGGGAGACGTCAATTACGATTCGGACTTGGATCGACTCCTCCTGGCCGACGAGGACGATTCTCCTCCCGTCCAGAACGCTGCCTCTGACCTGGATCGGTGAGTAGGCAGTAGAGGGAGCGAGCCGGAAGAGGGTCTATAGAAGCAAAAAGGGCCTTCGGGGCTGGGATAATTAGGAAGTCAACAGCCAAACCATCCCGTCACCCGGAGGCACCTCAATGGTGAATGGTACCACTCGCCGACCCCTGGTTCACGTCTCCGCTGATGACCCCTCTTTGACCGGCTGTGCCGGGCTGGTGCTGAACGGGGAACTGGTCCACCGCTTGGGCTTGATCCAGCGTCTGGATGGGGCCATCGAGTTGGTGAGGAAGTTCAAACAGAGGCGGCGCGGGCTCAGCGCGGGGGAGCTCCTGGTCAGCCTGGCGGAGATGATCATGGTCGGAGGTAGCCATCTGGCCCATCTGGAGGTGCTGCGGCAGGATGTGGCTGGGGCCCAACTGCGGGCGGTGGCCGAGGTGCCAGCGCCGACCACCAGTGGCCAGTTGCTGCGGCGCTTGACCAGTCGCCAGTGCGCTGCGGCGATCGCAGAGCTGGCTGCCGCCGGCAATGACTTCGATGTGGACCAGGGGCTGGATCCGTCAGCACCCATCAGTCTGGACCTTGATGCGACGCCGACCGAGGTGCATGGCTCCCGCAAACAGGGAGCGGAGTTCACCTACGAAGGCAAGCGCAGCTACCAGAGCCAGTTCTGCACCTGGTCGGAGCGGGGCAGGGTGCTGGCCGGTGAGCTGTTGCGCGGCAAAGCCGCCCCCACCCGCACGGCGGTATCACTGGTGCGGCGGGCGCTGGCCACGCTGCCTTTGGAACATGGGCCAGTCAGCCTGCGGGCTGACTCTGACTATTTTGTGGTGAAGCTGCTGAACCTCTGCCGCCGCCGGGGGGTGCGCTTCGCGATCTCGGTACCACGCAACCCGGCGATGTGGCGAGCTTTGGAGCGGATCGATCCCGACAGCTGGCAGCCGGCGCTGGAGATGTCGCAGGCTGAGGTGGCGGAGACCACCTACACCCCCACCGGATGGCGCCATGAGCCGCTGCGGCTGTTGATCCGGCGGGTGCGCATCGACACTGCGCAACTCAGTCATTCCCCCCGGTCGCGCCGACGGCGCACCATTCCGCCAGAGCAATTGACCCTAGCCCTGGGCGGAGAACTCGACACGGTCTATGGGTATTCCTTCATAATCACCGACCGCTTGGGCACAGCCGCAGAGGAGGAACTCTGGCAGCGACAAAGAGCCCATATAGAGGAGCGCAACCGCGACGAGAAGAGCAATGGCCTGCGCCACCTGCCCCTGGGGACGATGCGAGCCAACTACGGCTGGTTGGTGGCGACCGTGCTGGCCACCAACTTGATGGCGATGCTCTCAGCCACAGTGCAGGAAGTTGCAGGACCGGTCGACCTTCCCCCTGACTTCGACTCCAGACGTAGTCCCGCCTACCGCACCAGTCCAGTCCTCCGCCGTTGGCTGATCCTGGTGCCAGGCCGGTTGGTGCACCGCTCACGGCAGCTGCATCTGCGCTTGCCCCAGGGTTGGTGGTGGGCAGAGATCTTCGGGGCCACCTACCAGCAGCTGCGGTCGGTTGCCGTCACCTAAATCCAGCTGGCGCTACCTTCTCCTTTGGCCGGCAGTGGGAAACCTGGCTGCCGCACGCCTTTGGATGCCAGGAACACGCGGTCCCAGCCTCGGCATGACGCCTCTACTCCCTCGCGCAGAGCCATGAGGTCCCTCCCCACCCCAGCACATGCTCCTGCCTCCCGCCCAACACGCTCCCCCGCCGCCCACCATGGCCTCTGGACCGCTTACTCACCGATCCAGGTCTGACCCAGCCGTGACCACCGCTGCGTTCACTCCGGCCGCTTCTCGTATCCCGGTCGCCCTGGAGTCGGCGGCGGCGACCCCAAGGCCATCCGGCGAGCGACAAAATCGCTACGCAGGCACTTGCGCAGTCTGCGGTAAGCGCGTCGACGCGAAGGAAGGTCTCACTTGGAGAAAGGTCGGTCGCTGGGTCGTCAGGCATGTTGGGTGCGCGCTGCAGTGAGTCCAGCCTATTGGCTCTTCCCGTCCTCCTGAGGGATGAGCCGGTTAGGACCCAGAGGTGGCGTCGCTCGCGCCGCAGCTGCCTCCAGCCCTATCCGCTGTCGGCATTTTGTACAGATTACCGTCTCTGGCCGACCCAGGACCGACACCACGTGCCCACAGCCAAAGCATGGCGTGCGGGCCTTCCGAGGAACACTGTGAGTCTGCATCGTCGACATGGTACCCCTTGCCGGAACGGGCCGTTGAGACCCGATGATGGTCCAGGCTCGCCTGACGAGATCAATGGCGCTGCGGCATAATGGTCCGCGTCATGGAGCCGCTCACCGCCCCCAAGTTGACGCGCGAGGCGCTGGCGAAGACCCTAGTGTAGTGTACCGCAAATAGCTGGCGTTTGTGATAGACTGGAGGAATGAGACCGTCTGCTCCTGCATTGACGTTGACCGACGGTCAAGAGAAGGTGCTTGGGAGGCTGGCCCAATCCCGGACGACAGCACATCGGCAGGTGATCCGCGCGAAGGCGTTGCTGCTGGCTGGTCAGGGTCTGGCCAATACTGCGATCGCGGAAACGATAGGCGTGTCTCCGACAACGGTGGTGGCCTGGCGGGAGCGATTTGCCGAGGAGGGGCTGGCGAAGTTTGGGGAGGTGCGCAACGGCCGCGGGCGCAAACCGTCTATTCCTGCGGCGAAGGTGGAAGCGATAGTTGAGGCCACGATGCATGGCACCCCTCCCGGGGAGACCCACTGGAGCTGTCGCACGATGGCCAAAGCACAGCAAGTCAGTTCCACCACCGTGCAGCGGATCTGGTCGGCACGGGGTTTGAAGCCGCATCTGGTCAAGACTTTCAAGCTCTCGAACGATCCTCACTTCGAGGAAAAGCTAATCGACGTGGTGGGTCTCTATCTCAACCCGCCAGACAAGGCAGTGCTGCTGTGCATGGATGAGAAGAGCCAGATCCAAGCCTTGGACCGTACCCAGCCCGGTCTGCCACTCAAGAAGGGACGCGCTGGCACCATGACCCACGACTACAAGCGCAACGGCACCACGACCCTGTTCGCAGCGCTCAACGTCCTGGACGGCAAGGTGATTGGCGAGTGCCTGCCGCGCCACCGTCACATCGAGTTCCTGCGGTTCCTTCGCCGGGTCGACCGGGAGGTACCCAAGGGGCTACAGATCCACATGATCCTCGACAACTACGCCACCCACAAGCACGAACAAGTTGAGCTATGGCTCAGCAAGCACCCTCGCTTCCACTTGCATTTCATTCCTACCTCGAGCTCCTGGCTCAATTTGGTGGAGCGATGGTTCCGAGACT
>JAKABA010000046.1 GCA_021802115.1 bacterium
ACGGCGGAAGGCATGCCGGCAAGACCCTCGGGCCACGGTTCGGGGTGGCGACTGGGATCTGGAAGGAGGGCCCATGGCGAGCCACCCGACCGAGGAGCGGTCGACCAATACGTCAATGTGGCCACTTGGCACCCTGGCCCCGTGGCTCACCGTGAGCACTCCCGGCCCTGCCGACTGTGAAGTTGAAGGAGCATGCGGGATCCCCAGAGGTGGCGTGAACCGCCACCGGAAGCCCGGTAGAGGCGCCGCTGTGGCGCTCGACCGCGGGTCGCCGGCTGCGTGACCGAGCACCCCGCCTAGGGGCGGTCGCCGCCGGGCCTGGATATGGGAGCCTCAGAGCGGCGAGGTCGCCACCATGGCCAGGTGGTGGAGCGAAGGGGATTCGAACCCCTGACCTCTGCCGTGCGAGGGCAGCGCTCTTCCAGCTGAGCTATCGCCCCTGGGCGCCTCAGTATAGAAGACCGCGCCCAGCGAGCTTCCGGTCAGACGCCCTCAGGCGCTACGACGCTTCCAGCGGGTTCTCTTCAGCATCTTCTTGTGCTTGTGCTTGCGCATCTTCTTGCGCCGCTTTTTGATCACAGAACCCACGAAGAAGCAAACCTCGAATACGCCCGCAGGCGGGTGGGGGGCAGAGACAAAGAGTTCCCTTACCCTGGTACCCGCGTAGTCTACGGGTCCGAGAACGGGCGCGTCAATTGGGAAGTGAATTCGAGGACGAGTATGAAAGCTCTCTGGGCGCCCTGGCGGATGACCTACATCGATGGTGTGGACGACCAGTCCCAGGGGGGCTGCTTTCTCTGCTCGGCTGGTGATCCCCGAAACGACGATGGGGATTTGGTGGTCCATCGTGCGGGCGCAGCGGTCAGCCTTCTCAATCGCTACCCTTACAACCCCGGGCACCTGCTGGTCGCGCCTCGCAGCCATGGGGGCGACCTCGCGAGGTTGGACCCGGCCGAAATGATGGACGTGGCCCGCGAGCTGCAGTTCGCGACCGCGGTGCTCCGACAGGAGCTGGGCTGTGACGGCTTCAATGGGGGTTGGAACCAGGGCCGCATCGCCGGAGCGGGGGTGGACCAGCACCTCCACTTCCACCTGGTTCCCAGGTGGTCGGGTGACACGAACTTCATGCCGGTGCTCGCCGACGTGAAGGTCATTCCAGAGCATCTTCAGGCCACCCGCGACAAACTCCGCCGGGCATTCGCGGGCGCCACGCCCCCGAGCTGACCGGGCCGGCCCTGTGGCACCCGGTCAGCTCACCTGCTGGAGGTCTCCTCGCCGGGGGTTGGACTTCGGCTGCATCCTTCTGCGCCCCGGCTGCGTCCAAGTGAGTAGAGGCAATCCAATTTGGAGGACGCGCAAATGGCAGTAGCAAGATTCATGGCGACAGGGCTTGGACGCGGTGTCAGGATCGTGGCCGGGCTGGTCCTGATCGGGGTCGGCATCGATCGCGGTGGGGTTCTCGGTCTGGTCCTGGGCTTGGTGGGACTGCTGTTCGTGGCGGTCGGGGCGACCAACGTTTGCCTCATCGCTCCGGTCCTGCGGGCGCCGATCAAGGGCAGCGCCACCAGCCGCTGAGACACCGGGAGCGGCTGGCTACAGCCGCTCCCAACTGTCTTCGGTTGAGTTTGGTTTTCAAGTCGCAAGCCTGAGCCTGGGTGTCGGCCGCACCCGGCGCCAGGGTCCAATACGGTCGAGGCGGATTCGGTCCAGGCCGGTGCGAGAGGGGCTGTTGCCCGCTCCAGTGCTCTGGGGCCCACCGACGCCGCCTCTCGCTCAATGGCCGGCGGGCGGTGGCATGGATGAGGGACAAGAGGCGAACGCCAGCCCGCTCAGTGCGCTTCAGTCCGTGAAGCAGAGGGCGCGGAGGCGATCAGCCAGACCCGTTGGCACCTCCCCCAGGTCGAGCTCGACCCGGCGATACAGCCACAGGAGCAGCTCCCAGGCCGTGGCCCTGAGCACCGGGAACTTGCCCTTCACACCCGCTTGGACTGCCACGGTGCCGGGATGGAGGCCGTCAGACAGCGTCCATGCCTGAGGAGCATCGCTGCAGGCGAGGATCAGGGATCCGCCCAGCGGCGGCCGAGGGGGATCCGCAGGATCGGCGTCACTGGAGATCGAGACGGCGAGGAATTCATCCACTGCATCCGCCGCCAGCTCCGGTGCGGCGGTGAGCTGCTCGCCGTCCGCCTCGCACGCGTCCCAGTGATGGACCGCCGCCTCCTGGGCCTGATGGCGGGTGATGAACCCGACATCGCTCCGCCCCGGAGCCCACGTCCACACCACCTCCGTCTCGTCGGCGGACTTCAGCGCCAGGACCAGGCGGTCGCCGCCCCGGCGGAGTTGGTCCAGGAGCAGCGCCGCCTCTGCCTTGGGGGGCCGGGCGGTCTCTTCCGGCGGCTGCTGCAGGCGCTGCTCGACGATGGTTTTCCAGAACCACTGGACGTCGATCAGGTGGGAGACCAACTCTCGCACCGTCCAGCCGGGGCAGCCGGGCACAGGCCTCTCCAGATTGCCAGCTGCCGCCTGCGCCATGCCGACGGTGTGCTCGGAGATCGCGGCCAAGTAGTCGATGCGTTGGTCGGGCACGGCTCGCATGTTACGCGGGTTGGCCATCTCAGGCGGAGATATCCCCGTGCGCCAGTCCGGCGTGGCCGGTGGGCGTGGGGTCGTCAGCGCCGCGGCGAACAGCCGGGACGGACGCGCCACTCTTCACCTGCCGGGTGCCTCCTGCTTGGAGCCGGTGGTCGTGGTACAGCCGCCATGTTCGAAGTTAGCTAGGCACGTTTGCTATCTCCTCCAGCTCCTCCCCCTTGCCCTTACCCACGGATTCAGGTCAGACGACATGGAGGGCTTGGCTCCCTTTCATAGTGGTAGCGTGCTTGGTGCACGATCAGGTCGTCACCCGTAACTTGGTAGACGAGTCGGTGCTCGTCGTCGATCCGTCGTGACCATAGTTCGGCGAGCGTCTGCTTGAGAGACTCGGGCTTCCCGATGCCCGCCGCCGGATCGCGCAGCGCCTCGCCGATCAGGCGGTTGATCCGTTCGGGTTTCTGCCGGTCGGCGATTTGCCAGTGGGCGTAGTCCTCCCACCCACGCGGCGTAAGGGCCAGCCTCACTCGTCGGCGGTGTCGAGTGGATGCCCGATCAGTTCACCCGCCTGCGCTTGCGCCAGTGACTCCAGCAGCCGGCGAGCGTTCGTGGGCGACCGGAGCAGGTAGGCGGTCTCCTGAAGCGCCTCGTACTCGGCCAGGGACATCAGCACAGCGTTGCCGCGCTTGGATGTGATCTCGATCGCGGTACGATCGTCGTTGACCTGTTCGACAACGGGAACAGCTGTCGACGCGCCTCGCTAGCCGTGATCGCCATAACGCGATCCTCTGATCGGGACCAGATACCGTACTACAGAGATCGATGCTCGCATCGTGGTGATCACCGGGCCACCGTGCTACATCTCTTACTCCACGACCCCAGACCGCCTAGCTTGGGCGACGAGGAACGCATCACCCGGCCGTCATCCATCATGTCGAGGATGCGAGCAAGACGCACGGCGTGGAGCCGGAGGGAATCGAACCCTCGACCTCTTCCATGCCAAGGAAGCGCGCTGCCGCTGCGCCACGGCCCCTGAGATCGAACCTGCGACCAGACTGGTGGGGCTGTCGATTGGGGTCACGACGGCCCCCCAACCTTGAGCGCCTGCCCACAGTCGTGTATGGCTCTGATCCGAACTCCAAGACTATCAGGTGCCAGTGTTGACCTGGAGGGAGGTCCGGCCCCGGATACAGCGGCCCGGCCTGTGCCGGGCCGCTGCGGGGAGGGAGGGTTGAATGGCCGGCGGCGGCCAGCAAGGACCACGATCTCATCCCCAGCTTTGGAAAGGCTGAGACGAGTCTGGGAGCTTGGTGGGACTTGCGTCGCTCGTGACGCGGTGCAATGAGCGACCATTCCCCACGTGGTCTCAGGGTGCGCACAGGCAACTCTCAGGTGGCGGCAGCAAGATTGGAGGCGCTGTGCCTGACCAGACCAAGGTGTTGGTGGTGGATGACGAGCTCAACCTGGCCGAGCTGGTGTCCACCGCGCTGCGGTACGCGGACTTCTCAACCGAGACCGCTCTCACAGGCAAGGATGCGCTCGCCAAGGCAGCCTCCTTCCAACCCGACCTGATCGTCCTGGACGTGATGCTGCCCGACATGGATGGGTTCGAGGTCGCCAAGCGGCTGGGCGGGACCGGGTCCAACATGCCGATCCTCTTTCTCACCGCCCGCGATGCCACCGAGGACAAGATCCGCGGGCTGACCGTCGGCGGCGACGACTACGTGACCAAGCCCTTCAGCTTGGACGAGCTCATCGCCAGAGTGCGGGTGATCCTGCGCCGCAGCGGGCGCCAGACGGAGAGCCGCAATGTCATCACGTTTGCCGACCTGGAGATGGATGAGGACATGCGCGAGGTTCGCCGCGCCGGTCAGGTGGTGGAGTTGACCGCGACGGAGTACCGGCTCCTGCGCTACCTGCTCATCAATGCCCGGCGGGTCCTGACGCGGGCTCAGATCTTGGACCACGTCTGGAGCTACGACTTCGGCGGCGACGCGGGGATCCTGGAGACCTACATCAGCTACCTGCGGAAGAAGATCGACAGTGTGGACCCACCCCTGATCCACACCGTGCGGGGCATGGGTTACGTGCTGCGACTGCCGCGGAGCTGACCGTGTCGCTAAGGCTCCGCCTCATGCTGGGCCTGGTGTGTCTGGTGGCGATCGGGCTCGCGGCCATTGACGCGGTCACCTACCTCACCCTGCAGGGTTCATTGACCCAGCAGGTCGACACCCAGCTCAACGACTCGTCAGGCTCGGTCTACTCCTGTCTGCTGCATGAGCTCGAGACCAGCACCAACCGCTGCTTTGGGGTGTACGTACCGGTCGGGAGCTTCGCGGAATTGGTGCGTGCTGACAGCGGGGGCGCCTACGGGGCAACCTACTTCGGGCGTTCGGCACCGGCACCAAGGATCTCCTCACGGCTTCTCGCCGCGGCCTCCTCACACGCGGTGGAGGCCACCGTCCCGGCCGTCTCCGGAGCCGGCTCCTACCAGGTCCTGGCGGTGCCGGTCACCCCTCCGGTGGACTCCGGCCTGGGTCTGCCCCCGAGCATCCTGGTCTTCGCCGAGCCCCTGAGCGGCGTGGACGCGACGCTGGCCCAGGTGCGCCTGCTGGAGGTCTTGGTGAGCGCAGCGATCGTGGTGATTCTGGGAGCCGGGGCCTGGTGGACGGTTCAGTTGGGGCTGAGCCCACTGCGTCGCATCCGAGACACGGCCCAGAAGATCGCCGCGGGCGACCTCTCGCAGCGGGTGGAGTCCACTGACCAGCGCACGGAGGTCGGGCAGCTGGGCGTCAGCCTTAACGAGATGCTGAGCCAGATCGAGCAGGCGTTCGAGGCTCGCATGGCCTCGGAGGACCGGCTGCGCCAGTTCGTGGCCGACGCGTCCCACGAGCTGCGGACCCCGCTGAGCTCGATCAGAGGGTACGCCGAGCTCTTCCGTCGTGGAGCCGCCTCCAACCCTGAAGACCTGGGCAAGGCGATGCAGCGGATCGAGAGCGAGTCCATCCGCATGGCCAAGCTGGTCGACGACCTGCTGCTGCTGGCGAGATTGGACGAGGGCCGGCCGCTGGAGATCCGGCCGGTGGACCTCTCCCAGATCGCGGTCGAGTGTGCGGCCGATCAGTTGGTGGCGGACCGCAACCACCCCATCACGGTCCGAGCCGCCACTCCGGTGGTGGTCGACGGCGACGAGGCGCGGCTGCGCCAGGTGGTGACCAATCTGGTGCGTAATGCGGTGGTCCACACCCCCGATCACACCGAGATTGAGGTCACGGTCACTGAGGAGGACGACCGCGGGGTGGTCGAGGTCCAGGACCATGGCCCTGGGATACCAGCCCAGGCGCAGGACCGGATCTTTGAGCGGTTTGTGAGGCTCGACAAGGCGCGAGGCAGATCCCGAGGTGGGGCCGGGTTGGGCCTGGCGATCGTGGCCGCGATCGTCGCCTCCCACGGCGGGTCGATTCGCCACTCGCCCACACCTGGCGGGGGGGCCACCTTCCGGGTGGAGCTGCCCCGGGAGCGTCCTGGCGCTCCAGGGCCAAATGCGGCCGGGGCGGAACCAACCCCGGTCGTAGCTCCCAACCAGTCCTCCCGCGCCACTCCCGTACTGCCTGGGCCGGCGGGGGACTGAGGGGCGCCCGAACACGCAGAGGCTTCGCTCCCATTAATTCCTCCACCAACCGCCCCGATTGTGGTTGGGAGAAATTAGGGCGACGTCGACGCGGTGGCCTGGAGCCTCTTGGTCCAGGCCCGGGTCTCCCGGACCATGGTCGTCACTCCGATCCCGACCACCGCGAACATCACCAGGAAGATGGGAAGTCCCAGCTGATCCAGATTGTGGACGTGAATCCCGGTCTCGACGCTCAGGCTCGCGATCTGGGGGAAGGCCAAGCCGAACGCACCGCCCACCACGAACGCCGCCCCTCCCCAGGTGAGCGTGCGTCCGGCGACGGTGAGCGCCACCTGGCGAATCGCCTCCGGGGTGAGCCCGCGGCGCGCCGCGATCCTCCCGAAGATCGCCCCGGCGAGCACCTGGACCAGGGTTGTGCCCACCCCGAACATCGCTCCCGGGACCCAACCCAGGGCGGCCGACGGCATGGCCGGGGCCAGCACCGTGTAGATGATGATGGCGAAGGCTCCAAAGCCCCACCCGGCGATGAAGCCGTGCAGAGCCGGCATCCATGGCCGCGGGTCCTGGACCCAGGCCGGCGACTCGCCGCTCCCGGTCGCCCCCGGGGTTGCCGCCTCATGCTCACGGCGCAGCCCGGGGATGTGGAGATGGAAATGGAAGGGGAGGCGCCCCTTGCGCACGATGAGGAGCCCAGCCCAGATCATCACCGCGCCCACCACCACGTAGATGCCGTAGTCGGCATCCCCGTAGGTCAGAATCCGGCTGAACCCCAGATAGGCGAGCTCACTGGCCAGGGCCCGCTGGAGGGTGAAGGCGGCCGAGAAGATGAATCCGGCCCGCAGCCCCTTCTTGGTCGAATAGCTGCCGATCGCATAGCTGAAGGTGATCGGCCAGGTGTGCTCGTCGGGGGTGATCCCGTGCACCATGCCCAGGAGTAGCGCGGTTATCAGGATCGCCAAGCCGGCTACGTGGACCGGGTTCCAAAGGTTGATCACGGCCCCAATCACGGCTGAACTCCCACCAGCCGGCTCGCCACAGCGGGAGCCCTGACGCGGGTCGGCTCAGCGCGGTGCTCCTGCTGGCAGCGCAGGCACGTTCCCGTGAGCACGAGCCGATGGTCGGAGATCGCGAACCCGGTCAGGTTCTCCATCTGGGCGATCGCCGCCGCAATCGGGCCGCAGGGGACGGCCGCCACCTCTCCGCAGACGGAACAGCGGAGGTGGTCGTGGTGCTCGGTCGTCATCTCGTAGTGAGTGCGCCCATCGTCGAACTCCACCCGGCGGACCTGGCCCTCCATCTCGAGCCTGGCCATGGCCCGAAACACCGACGAGAAGTCGGCTCTCAGCCCGGTGGCCGCCAGCTCGCTGCGGAGCTCCTCGAGGCTCCAGGTGTGATGGCCACGGACGATCATCAGGTCCTTCAGCGCCGCTCCGATCTTCGGCCTCCTTCCCATGGACCCAGCATACATTGCGCAACCAATTTGTGCAAGTGGGTTGCGCATTGAGATCCGCAGCCGGCTGGGCGTGGACCCGCAGCCGGCTGGCGGTCGGCCTCGTGGGTCGGTCCATTTGCGAGAATGCCCCGGTGTCGAGGCTCACCGGCGAAGAGGATGGGGGCGCCCCAGCGCGACCAAGCTGGGGGCCGTACCTATCCCTGCGCCAGTGGGGGACGGTGCGGGAGGACTACAGCGCCGATGGTGATGCCTGGGCCTACTTCCCCTTCGAACACGCGGCGCTGCGAACCTACCGCTGGGGGGAGGACGGGATCGTGGGGGTCTCCGACGACCGCCAGCTCCTGTGCGCCGCGCCGGCTTTCTGGAACGGCCAGGACGAGTGCCTGAAGGAGCGCTTCTTCGGGCTCACCAACGCTGAGGGCAACCATGGCGAGGACGTCAAGGAGTACTGGCACTACCTGGACGCCCTGCCCGACAGCAGCTATCTGCGCGCACTCTACCGCTATCCGTTCGACGCGTTTCCATATCAGGAGCTGCGCGAACGCAACCAGGCGCCCGGCCCCGAGATCAAGCTGCTGGACCTGGGAATCTTCGACCGCGACCGTTACTTTGATGTGGAGGTCGAGTACGCCAAGGCAGGCCCGGGAGAGCTGGTGTGCCGGATCACCGTGCACAACCGCAGCCAGGAGTCGAGAGAGCTGCATCTTCTGCCGCAGTTCTGGTTCCGCAACACCTGGAGCTGGTCCGATCCCCCGGACACTCCGCCCCAGCTGGTCGCCTCCGGCCGGCGCCTCCAGGTGGAACATCCTCTGCTGGACGGATATCACGTGGAGGTGGAGGGCCAGTTCCACTGGCTCCTCTGCGACAACGAAACCGACAACGAGGCGCTCTACAACTGCCCGGGGCGCAGCCCCTTTCCCAAGGGGTCCATCGCCAAGGCGGTCCTGAGCGGCGACCCCGGGAGCTGCAACCCCAGCCTCAAGGGAACCAAGGCAGCGGCTCACTTTCAATTCCAACTCCCCGCCGGCGCATCGGAGAGCGTGCGTTGGACCTTGACCCAGAAGGACGGGCCCACCGAGGTCGACGCAGTCTGCCGGCAGCGGCGGGAGGAGGCCGACCGCTTCTACTCCTCGGTCAGTCCGAAGGGGTGCGACCCGGAGGCGGCTCTGATCCAGCGCCAAGCGTATGCCGGGCTCGTCTGGTCCCAGCAGTACTACGCGTACGGGGTCGCCCGATGGCTGGACGGAGACCCCGGGTATCCGCCTCCTCCACCTCAGCGCCAGGTTGGCAGGAACTCGACGTGGCGGGGGTTGGAGGCGGAGGACGTCATCGTCATGCCGGACAGCTGGGAGTACCCGTGGTTCGCCTCTTGGGATCTGGCCTTCCACGCGCTTGCCCTGGAGCCGATCGACGCGGCGCTCGCCAAGCAGCAGGTGATGCTATTGCTGAAGCCGCGCTACCTGCGTGAGGACGGCCAGCTCCCGGCTTACGAGTGGAGCTTCTCCGACTCCAACCCGCCCGTCCACGCGATGGCGGTCTGGCAGATCTACGTTCGGGACCGCAATCGCACCGGGACCCCGGACCGGGCCTTCCTGGAGCGGGCGTTCCTGGCCCTGCTCTTCAACTACGGCTGGTGGGTGAACCGCCGCGACGTCAGCGCCCACGACATCTTCTCCGGTGGCTTCCTGGGGCTGGACAACATATCCGCGGTCGATCGCAGCCACCTGCCCGAGGGGGCGCAGATCTTGGAGGCGGACGCCACCGCCTGGGTAGGGATGTTCGCGATCAAGATGTTCCGCATCGCCTCGGAGCTGGCGATCGAGGAGCCCCAGTACGAGGACATGGCGCTGCGTTTCTTCAAGCACTTCGCCCACATCGCCATGGCGCTCAACGGGAGGGACGGCCAGCCCGGGCTTTGGAACCCCGAGGAGGGGTTCTACTACGACCGCCTCCAGCTTGCTGACGGGCGGTCCGAGGTGATGCGGGTGCGCAGCCTGGTCGGGCTGATGCCGCTCGCCGCGACTGAGGTGGTGCACCGTCACAGCCTGGAGCGGCTCCCCAGGGTCTCGAGCTACCTGGAGCGGTCCCTGCAAAGCCAGGCCTTCCACTACCAGCCCGCCGGTGAGGATCCCTACGCCTGTCTCTCGCTGGTCAGTCCGAACCGCCTCCACCAGCTGCTGGACCGTCTTCTCGACGAGCGGGAGTTTCTCTCCGACCATGGGCTGCGATCACTCTCCAGAGTCCATCTGGAGGAGCCGTTTCAGTCTCAGCTGGTGGGGGGCATGCCGCCGGTGCGATACGAGCCGGGGGCCTCCGACGAGCGCATCATGGGTGGCAATTCCAACTGGCGGGGTCCGGTCTGGCTGCCCACCGGTTACCTCCTGATCCAGGCGCTCCGGCTCTTGGGGGCGGGACTGGGCGACAACTTCACCCACGAATTCCCAGGACGGGGCGGCGTCCCCATGACCCTCGGCCGCATCGCCGATGAGGTGGCCCAGCGGACGGTCGCCATCTTCCGGCGCGACTCCTCAGGGAGGCGGCCGGTGTTCGGCGCCAACGCCAAATTCCAGGAGGACCCCTCCTGGAACGACTGCCTGCTGTTCCACGAGTACTTCAACGGTGATGACGGGAGCGGCCAGGGCGCGTCCCACCAGACCGGCTGGACGGCGCTGGTCGCCCTCCTGATCGAAGAGCTCTGCCAGCCGTGGCAGCCGGGTCATCCCCCCGCCTGAGACCAGCGCCGGTTCAGGACTCCCACACCGGGGTCGAGAGCGCGTTGAGCGAGAGGTTCTGGGTGACCTGCTGGGGGGCACCCGGCTTGGCGCTGGCCGCTCGGGGGATCCAGTAGAGCTGGAAGGGGTCCCCACGCGATGGGACGTTCATGAAGAGCAGGCTATTGCCCGTGGGGGACCAGCAGGGAGAGGCTGCCATCGGGCCCTGGGAGAGGATCGTGGGGGTGCCCAGGCTGGTCCCGTTCCAGCTTGCCACCTCCAGAGTGTCGCGCTGCAGGCGATTGTTCACGCAGACCATGGCGACCTCATTGCCGGCCGGGTTGAGTGCCGGCTCTGAGCAGTTCTGGGCGGGCGTCGTGAGGTAGACGGGGTTGCCCTCGGGGGAGCTCACATAGGTGAGCTGGGAATAGGGGTAGCTGTCGTTGCTGCTGCTGACGTCGAAGCTGGTGTAGAGCAGACCGCCGTTGGCGGTCGGGATCGGGGAGACGTCCCCCCCGGTGTAGTTGTTGGGGATGCTCCACTGGGTTGGCGATGCCCCGGGGTTGGCCATCGGCACCGACTGGATCTCGAAGTCGACGTTGTAGTCGGCCGAGGGGTCGATCCAGTTGTAGGCGTAGAAGACGCTCTGGCCGTTCGCGCTCATGCGCGGGTAGAACACGAAGTGGTTCTGGAAGTAGTAGGGGGAGCTCTCCTGGAGCAACCGCCGCAGCACCTGCCCGCTCGGGCTGAGCAGATACAGGTCACTGTAGCCGTTGCCCTTGTCGACTGCCAGGAGGTCGCCGTTGGGCCCGGGGGCCACCTGGTACCAGTTCCCGGAAGGGGTTGCCAATTTGGTGAAGGCGAGCCCGTGCAGGCTGTAGATGGACCCGTTCTGAACCAGCACCACGGTGCCCGGCAGCGCCACCAGCGCCTGCTCCTGGGTCGGGTCCGCCGTGGTGGTGGTCTTGGTCTGGAGGGTGCCGAGCACCGAGTACACGACCAGCCCGAAGACCGCCATCAGCGCCACCGTGGCGAGTGCCGCCAGCAGTTGACGCGCGCTCATGATGGGAAGTTCTGCTGGACCACGGCGTTGATCGCGCTCCAGTTGGGGAGCAGGACCTGCTCGGTGGAGGTCCCGGACTGCTCGGTACCACTGCTGTAGTCGGGGGGCAGCATCACGATCTCCTTGACCGCGCCATTGCTGAAGTCCCGCGCCAGCCCGGCGATCGACGCGACCTGGGTCAGCGACATGTTGGTGCGGACCTCGTCGCCCAGCGCGGAGGCGATCCGGGGGATGTCGGCGATGCTCATGTGCTTGGCGGCGTCCTTGATGTCCACCAGCAGTTCCTGCTGCTTCTGGTTGCGGGCGATGTCCTCGAGCAGGGCGCCGTGGCGGGACCGCACGTAGGTCAGCGCGTTCACCCCGTCCAGCCGCTGGGGCCCGGGCAGGATCGCGATCCGCTGGTTGGCGTAGGGGTTCTTGCCGGTGAGGTCATACGGGTACTGGACGTCGAGCACCGGCATCTGGGCGATGGCGTCCACCCCGCCCAGCTGGTTGACCAGGTCCACCAGCCCACCCAGTCCGATCCAGGCCCAGTAGTTGACAGGCACGTTGAAGTCACTCTCCACCGTCTGCACCGCGTCCTTGGCGCCCCCCAGCTCGTAGGCGGCATCAATCTTGGCGCTGCCCCCGCTCGCTATCGGCACCCAGAGGTCGCGGGGGATGGACAGCATCACCGCGTGATGGGTGGCAGGATCCACCCGCACCAGAATCATGGTCTGGGTCAAGACCGCTCCGGCCACGAACTTGGTGTCGTTGTCCGAGCCCAAAAGGAGCACCGTGAACGGCTGCCCCGGTGGCGGCGGGGCGGTGACGCCGTTCAGTTTCGGGCTGTTGGACCCCTTACCCAAGGTGGACTGCCCGGTCACCCGGATCGCCGTGGCCACGGCCGGCAGGAAGTAGGCGACCACTCCGCTGGCTCCAGACACGACGAAGCCCAGCACCACCAGGAACGCCAGCAGCGTCCGGTGCCGGCCCCAGCTGAAAGACGAGCGGTGGGAGTAACGGTGGGTCGAAAGCCCGGCGCGACGGCGCCTTGGCTTGGTCCCGGCAGCCATGTGCGGCCAAGTGTAACCTGCCCGGCTGAGAGGAGCCTGAGCCGCGATGGCCGGTCCGGGGACGCTGGAGTCGCTAACCTTGCGTCTCATGCTGCTCAGTGGCAAGCGGATATTGGTCACCGGCGTGCTCTCGCCCGCCTCGATCCCCTTCGCGGTGGCCAAGCAGGCCCAGGAGGACGGCGCCGAGGTCGTGCTGACCTCGTTTGGCCGGGTGGCCCGGATCACCGAACGCACCTCGGCCCGCCTGCCCCGGCCGGCCGAGGTGCTGGAGCTGGACGTCTCGGTGGATGCCGACTTCGAGGCTCTGGCCGCCACCATCAAGCAGCGGGGGTGGCAGATCGACGGGGTGGTGCACGGGGTTGCCTTCGCCCCAGGCGATGCGCTGGGAGGTGCCTTTTTGCAGACGCCCTGGGAGTCGGCCGCCACGGCGCTGCGAGTCAGCGCTTACTCCCTCAAGCAGCTGGCGGTGGCCCTGGAGCCGGCCATGCCGGATACCGGCGGCAGCATCGTCACCTTGGACTTCGACGCCACCCAGGCCTGGCCCGGCTACGACTGGATGGGGGTCTCGAAGGCCGCCCTGGAAGCGGTGGTGCGCTACCTCGCCCAGTATCTGGGCAGCCGGGGGATCAGGGTCAACGCGGTCTCGGCGGGGCCGATCTTCACCACCGCCGCCAAGGGGATCCCTGGTTTCGCCCGGTTCCCCGAGGTGTTCGCGGAGCAGGCGCCGCTGGGCTGGGACGCGCGGGACTCCGGCCCGGTGGGCAAGGCGGTGGTGGCGCTCCTCTCCGATTATTTCTCAGCGACGACCGGGGAGCTGATCCATGTCGACGGTGGCTTTCACGCGGTCGGGGCCTCGGCCAGGGGAGGAGAGGTAGCCGGGTAGCTGCCTCCTCGGCGGCTGCGCCTGGCCCACCACACCATCCCCCCGGCCGCCGTCGCCAGCGCGGCGATACCGGCGATGGTCATGGTGGCCCGGCTGCCCAGCGACTGCTCGATCAACCCGGCGATGGGGCTGCCGATCGGGGTGGTCCCCATGAAGACCCACAGGTACAGGGACATGACCCGGCCCCGCAGCGGCGCCGGCGTGAACAGCTGGATGATGCTGTTCGACATCGAGGAGTAGACGATCATCCCCGCGCCGGTCGCGACCAGCAGCGCCATGGCGGGGACCACGGTCCCGACCTGGCCGGCCAGGGTCAGGAACCCACCGAAGGTGGCACAGCCCGCCAGCAGCACCGCCACTGTGGCCCGCCCCCAGTAGGCGACCACCAGGGCCCCGCCCAGGGCTCCCACTCCGAGCGCCGCGCTGAGAAGCCCGAAGGTGGTCGCCCCGGCGTGGAGGCCCTCCTTGGCGAGGGCGGGGATCATGACCGAGAAGTTGTAGGACAAAGTCCCGACCACCAGCATCATCACCATCACCAGGGCCACCTCCGGGGTGCGGGCGGCGTACCGCGCCCCCTCCTTGATCTGCTCAAGGGTCCCAGCCACCCGGCGACCGGCGCGCTCCAATAGATGCAGCTCCTCCGGGCGCATGAGGTACAGCGCCAGCAGAACGGCCAGGTAGGAGATCGCGTTGAGGTCGAAGCACAGCGCCGTGCCCACGGTGGCGATGAGGATGCCGGCGGCTGCCGGTCCCACCACCCGAGCGCCGTTGAAGACTGTGGAGTTGAGGGCCACGGCGTTGGCCAGCTGATCCTGGCCCACCATCTCGGGGACGAACGCCTGCCGGGTCGGGCCGTCCACCACGTTGATCAGGCCGAAGAGCGCGACCACCAGAAACACCTCCCAGACGGTCACGATCCCCAGCCCCACGGTGATCCCCAGGACCCCGGCCACGACCGCAAACGATCCCTGGGTGATGTAGAGCAGGGATCGCTTCGGGAAGCGGTCCGCGATCACGCCCCCGAAGGGTTGGAGCAGGAGGTTGGGCAGGAACTGCACCATGACCACCAGGCCGAGCATGAAGGCGGAGTGGGTCAGCTCCAGGATCAGCCACGCCTGGGCGGTGCTCTGGAGCCAGCTGCCGGTGACCGACACCAGCTGGCCGCTGAAGAACAGCCGGTAGTTCCTGGTTGCCAGCGACTGGAAGGTGCGGCCCGTCACCGCCCTGGGGCTGTACCTCATTGGTCGAGATGCACCAGATGCTCGAGCGCTGGCAGGGCGCGGCTGATGGCGGCGACCTCAGCACGGCTCAGGTGGTCGAGCCGCTCTGCGAACCAGCTGGCACGGGCACGGCGAGCGGCCTCCGCGACCTCCCGGCCCCTGGGGGTGAGGCTGATCCGCACGCAGCGGCGGTCGCTGAGGTCGGCCTGCTTGGCGACCAGGCCGTCCGACTCCATCTGGTGGACGACCGCGGTCATGGATGGCAGCTTGACCCGCTCCCGCGCCGCCAGCTCGGAGACCGACGAATCGGGATGCTCGAGCAAGGAGTTCAAGACCGGGTACTGGCCCAGGTTGACCCCGATGGGGGTGTACGCGTGGCGCAGGCTTCGCCCCAGCAGGGTCATGACCAGGGGCAGCCGCTGGCCCAGCTCGGAGGAGGCGACCTCCAGGCCCTCTGGGGGACGCTCTGTGGTTGGGTTCCTCGTCGTCATGTTATTAGGATACCTAATTAGTTAACCTAATGACAAGGCGGGTGGGAGCGGGATGGGGCCGGCTCGCACCGGGCGCCCTCTTACCCGATACCACGGGAGTCGCCACTTCGGTTCGTGGATCTGGGCTGACGGCATGGCGCAGCACGGGGGACATGTGCTCCGAACCACTTCCCCCAGTCCTCGGCAATCCGGCCGGGGCCGGGTCGGTCAGCGCTCGTCCGCGCCCGGCCTGGCGCCTGGCCTCGGCCGCACCCATCGTCTGGATGGCTGCCACCGAGCGCCGCCGAGCCGTGGCTCCGGGATCGATGGATGCCACCCATTGACGGGACGGATCAGGAGAACCCGCCCTGCCTCGCGACCCGCGGCGGGATGACCGTCGCGCGGCGCCTAGTCGACGCAGCTCTCGGTCGACACCGGGGTGCTGTCGTGCTCACCTCGGGCCAGATCCGGAGCGATCTCCCGCGCGGTGAGGGCGTAGCCCTCGTCGTTGGTCACCAGCGATTTGGCGAAGACGACCCCCAGCACCTCGCCCTGGAGGTTGACGAATGGCCCTCCGGAGTTGCCCGGGATGACGTTCGCCTCGAGGACGAAGATCTGGCGGCTGACCAGTCCCTGCGAGTAGATGTCGCGCCCGACCGCCTGGATCTCACCGCGGATCGCTCCGGGCACCACCTGCTCGCTGCCGCCGCCCGGATACCCGATCACCGCGCCCTGGGTGCCGCGGGAGCCGCCGTCAGAGAAGGGGAGCGGGTTGAGGTCGAGCCCGGGGACCAGCAGCAGGGCCAGGTCGGTGCGGGGGTCGAAGAAGACCACTCGTGCCGGCAGGGAACCCAGTCGCCCGGGGATCGCGACTGTGGTGCCGTGGGTCCCGGCCACGACGTGGGCGTTGGTCATGATCAGGTCGTGGGCTACCGGGAAGCCACTTCCCTCGATCAGGCCGCCGCAGCCCGAGCTCACCACCTTCACGGTCTCCGCGGCGTCCCGGCGGATGGCGACGTCGCCACTCAGGTCTCCCGGCAGGGCCACCGGGCCTGGGAGTGGCGGCACCAGATCGGCGAACACCTGCGGGAAGGGCACCGCACTGAAGACGTGCTGGAGGTAGCCGAGCCAGGCCGGCCCCTCAGGAAGGTTGCGGTCGAGGGTGCGCAGGATGGTGGAGCTTTGGATCTGCGCGGCAAGCGGTTGGATGGGGCCCTGTTCGAAGACCAGGCCCAGGAACCAGCTCACCGCAAGCACCACCACCAGCCCCCAGGCGGTCCCGGCCAGCGAGTCGACGGGCCCCAGGTGGCTGCGCAGGGTCGTGACCCGCAGCCGGGCTCCCACCAAACCGCCCAGGGCGTCGCCCAGAAATGCCACCGCCAGGACCAGCCCGATCGCGATCGCTGACCGGATTGTGCCCGAGAACTGGTGGAGGAGGGGGGGAACGGTCGCCGCCAGCCAGGACCCCACCACCAGGCCCACCACCAGGCCCACGAGGGAGAACAGGGAGTAGGTGAGACCACGGCGGTAGCCCACCACCGCCGCGTAGGCCAGGGCCACGATGATCACCACGTCGACTACGTCCATATCCCTCCTGCCATGATGCCTGGAGTGTCAGGCCCGAAGCGTGCGGTCTCGACCGCGGCCACAATGCCGGAACAGATGCGGAGGGTGCAAGAAGGAAGGTGAAAGCCGATGGCAGGGCGAGGGGCAGGGTGAGCCGGCTGCGGCGCGGCGGCAGCGCGGTCCAGAACGGGGTCTTCATCCCGCTTCCTGAGGACTGGCACTCGTGCATCCTGCCGGTGATCGGACTGGCAACCCCGGTCGGGCTGCTGGTCGTCAACTTCTCCGCCTGGGTGATCTCTCAGCTGGGCGCCTTTCGCTGGGGGGTGGCGGTGAGTGCGCTGATCAGCGCCCTGATCCTGAACAGCCTGACCGCGATCAACGTCTACCGCTACATCCGCAATCGCTGGCCCGACTTCTGGGTGAGTCGGGTCGAGCACGAGAACCTCGTGCTGGTGGTGGCGATCGTGGTGGTGATCGTGGTCGCGGTGCTGTCCGCGCTCTTCTCCTATGTGGGCATGTCCAATCCCAAGGACCTCCCCAACGGGATCGCCGTCCTCACCGGCTTTGTGGGAGTGGTGATCCCACTGGGCCTGATCATCGGGCTGAACCGCCGTCGGGGCCGCAGCTCCTGACCCGTCCCTCCCCGTCAGATCCCCGGGCGCACGCGGTCCAGGTCTCCCCGGACCTCGACCGAGCGGCCGTCGGAGACGATGGCGGCGGTCGCCGTCTGCAGGAAGAGGCCGTGCCCCAGCACCCCGGGAATCGCCTCCAGCTGGCGTGCCAGTCGCGTGGGCTCCGGGGCGGCGGGTGGCAGCTGGAGGTCAAGGACGTAGTTGCCGTTGTCCGTCACGAACGGCTGGTCGCCTCCCCGAAGGCACGGCGTGCCACCGCTGACGGCCCTCACCCTGGCCGCGGTGCCGCGCCAATCGAAGGGCAGCACCTCGAGCGGCAGCGGCTGGCGCTCGCCGAGGCGCGCAACCAGCTTTCCCGAGTCGGCCACCACCCAGAAACGGCGGCTGCGCTCGGCCACGATCTTCTCTCGCACCATGGCGCCTCCCGCGCCCTTGATCAGGTTCAGTTGGGGATCGATCTCATCAGCGCCGTCGATATCGAGGTCGAGGGGCTCTTCCGTGGACTCCAGGATGGTGATCCCCATCGCCCTTGCGCGCTCCTCGGTGCGCTTGGAGGTGCACACCGCCACCAGCGGCAGATCCCCGGTGAGTCGCGGCTCCAGGGCGTCCAGAAACGCGGTGGCGGTGCGTCCCGTCCCCAGCCCCAAGCGCATCCCCGGGCGGATCCGCTCCGCGGCGAAACGGCCGACCGCCGCGATGGCGGCCTCGAATGTCTCCGAGCCAACGCCTGGCGGGGTCACCCCGACCTCCTCGGACCCCAATCGGTCACGGTGAGGCGCACGAGCACCCGTCGCTCGTCGACCATCGCCTGCCGGTACTCCTCCCAGTCAGGATGCTCACCGGCCACCAGGCGGTAGTACTCCTCAAGAAGGGGCAGGGCCTGCGGGAGGGAGATCAGCTCGGCCTGCCCCCAGAGCATCACCCAGGGGCCGAAGAATTGGTCCGTGAACACCACCAGACCCGCTCTCGGGTCGCGGCGGAGATTCCGCGCCTTGATCGCCGCTTCCCGGGTGCTGATCACGACCCGGGAGCTCGCGTCGACCGCCGCCACCACCGGCGACATCTGCACCCGGGCGTCCTTCCGATAGGTCGCCAGCACGCCGCGGTGGTGCTCGCGCAGGAATCCCAGTGCTTCCTCCATGTTCGTGCTCACCTCCCTATTGGCTCCGCAGGTCCCAACCCATCGGCCGCTGCTTGGCTCGGGCGATCAGGAGTTCCTGGATGCCCACCTCGGTGGAGTGTGGGTCCACTCGCGACCAGCCTCCGTCGCAGTTGAGCTGCCAGCTCTGGCGCCGGTCCTGCCACATCAGCTCCATCACCTCGAGCACCTCCTGACGCAGCTGCGGGTCGATCAGCGGCACCACGCACTCCACCCGCCGGTAGAGATTGCGGCCCATCAGGTCTGTGGAGCCCAGGTAGACCTCGGGGTTGCCGCCGTTGACGAAGGTGAAGACCCGCCCGTGCTCGAGGAAGCGGCCGATCACGCTGTGCACCTGGACCGACTCGCTGAGGCCGGCCACGCCAGGACGGAGCGAGCAGATGCCGCGCGCCAGCAGCCGGAATTGCAGACCCTGGCGGGCCGCGTTGTAGATCGCCCGGATCGCCCGCCCATCGGTGATCCCGTTCACCTTCACCATCACTCCGGCGGGGCGCCCGGCGCGCCGGTGGGCGAGCTCTCGCTCCAGAAGCTCCTCGAACTTCTCGATGGCGTTGATGGGAGCGACCCAGAGGCTCTGGTAGTCGCGCTTTCGGGAGTAGCCGGTCAGGTAATTGAAGAGATCGGCGACCTCCTCGGTGACCTCCGGCCGGGTGGTGAAGAGGCCGAAGTCGGTGTAGACCCGAGCGGTGGCGGCGTTGTAGTTGCCGGTGCCGATGTGGGCGTAGTAGCGGACCCCGTTCTCCTCCTGGCGCACCACCAGCACCAGCTTGGCATGGGTCTTCAGCCCCGGCACCCCGTAGGCCACATGGGCCCCCACCTGCTCCAGCTGGCGCGCCCAGCGGATGTTGTTCTGCTCGTCGAAGCGGGCCTTCAGCTCCACCAGCACCACCACCTGCTTGCCGTCCTCGGCGGCCTGGGTGAGGGCTCCGATCAGTGGGGTGTCGCCGCTGGTGCGATAGAGGGTCTGCTTGATGGCCACCACCCGGGGATCCCTCGCCGCCTGTTCGATGAAGCGCTCAGTGGTGGCGGCGAACGAGTCATAGGGGTGTTGGACCAGGAGGTCACCGCGGCGAATGACCGCGAAGAAGTCGGGCTCCTGGTCCTGGACGCTGATCAGGCGCGGTGGGGTGGTGCCGCTGAAGACCGGATAGGCGAGGTCGGGGCGATCCAGGGACTCGACCACTCCGAAGAGCCCGGTCAGATCCAGGGGCCCGTCCACGGCCTGGAATTCGTCTTCGGGGATTCCCAGCTCCGCCTCCAGCATGCTGCTCAACTCTGGGGAGAGGTGGCCGACCGTCTCCACCCGGACCACTGCCCCGAAGCGCCGGCCTCTGAGCTCCTCTTCGATCGCGGAGAGGAGGTCGGGCTCGTCCTCGTCCACGTCGAAGTCGGCGTCCCGGGTGACCCGGAACACCCCGTGACCCGTGATCTTCATGCCGGGGAAGAGCCGCTTGAGCCGCTCGGCGATGATCCGTTCGACGGGGATGAAGGGGCCCTTCGGACCAGCCCGGAAGAATCGCGGGAGCGAGGACGGCACCTTGACCCGGGCCACGCGGGCAGCGCCCTCCCCCGGCTCCCCCAGGATCACCGCAATCGAGAGGGAGAGATTGCTGAGGTAGGGGAACGGGTGAGCCGGGTCGATGGCGAGTGGGGTCAGCAGGGGATAGATCTGGCGCTCGAAGAACTCGTCGCAGATGCGCTCCTCGCTGCGGCTGAGAGGGTCGCCGTCGAGCAGCAGCCTCACTCCCTCGGCCTGCAGCGCCGGCACCAACTCCTGCCGCAGGCAGGTGAGCTGCCCGTCCACCAACTGGCGGCTGCGCTCGGATACCGCGAGCAGCTGCTCGCTGGCGGTCATCCGGTCGGGGTGGGTCGCCTCGAAGTGCTCCTGCTGCTGACGCCGGAGCGAGGCCACCCGGATCATGTAGAACTCGTCCAGGTTGTTGGCGGTGATGGCGAGAAAGCGCATCCTCTCCAGCACGGGAACTCGCGGGTCGGTGGCCTCGGCCAGCACCCGGGCGTTGAAGTCAAGCCAGCTCAGCTCGCGGTTGATATATGAGGAGGGATCCTTCAGGGGGTCCGGAAAGTCGTCGCCTGAGCGCGGTCTGGTGGCATGCTCCAGACGACGCCTTCGCTTGACCGTGCGCGCTGGGTGCTCCGCCACCTCGCCTACGCTACTACGTAGTCCTGGTCACAGGAGGTGCCGCCGACGGCGCGGGGCGACTTGGCCGGGCGCGGTCCAGTGGGATGCGGGTTAGCATGAGCTTCGTGGTCAGAGCCAAACTTGTGGGCGGAGCGGCGGCGGCGTTGGCGCTGGTGCTGCTGGCGGGTTGCGGATCCATCCCCGCGGGGAGATCGAGAACCGCGGTCGCCGCCGGGGTTCTCGACTCCGCCACGTCGTCTGTGCTCAGCACCAGCTTCAGGGCCGATTTCACCGGCTCGGCCAGGCTGACCCTGGCCGGACTCAGCGGCCTGCCCGCCTCCAGCCGGCGGCAGCTGACAGAGCTGGCGAGGGGGCTCAACTCCTCGACCCTCACCGGCTGGTTGGAGTTCCAGAGCCCTTCCGATTACGAGGCCTCCTATCGCTTCGCACCGGCGCTGCCAGCCCCGGTTGACGTGCGGGAGGTTGCCGGGATGGAGTATCTGAGCCTCAACGGCACCACCTGGAACCGGGTCGTCCCTGCCTCAATCCATGACGGACTTCCCGGATCGTGGGCCAGCATGCCAGAGGCTTTGAAATCACTGGCCAAGGCGGTCAAGGGCGCAACCGCGGTCTCGAACCTCGGTCCCACCGATCTGAATGGGAAGGCGGTCAACCACATAGAGGCCACGATCTCGGGCACCCGCCTGGAGAGGATCCTGGCGGGCGCTCTTGCCACGGCGCCCCAGGAGGGCGCTGGAGCGGGACTCCAGGGACTGGCCGAGCTGGTCAACCTTAATCCTCTGCACCTCGACTTCTACATCTCCAGGTCCACGCGCCTGCCGGTCCAGGAGTCGGTGAACGGCGGGATGAACCTCAACCTGGCCGCTCTGGGGTTGCTCGGGTCATCCGCGCTCTCAGGAGCGCAGGGGAGTGTGACCCTGACCGTTGACATGAGCGTCACGTTCTCCGGGTATGGCTCACACTTCGCGATCACCAAGCCGACCCATGTGCTGCCCGGGCCCCCAGCCAACCCGTCCGCGGCAGGCCTCAGCTCTCTGTTCTGACCAAGCCCCTTCCGAGGAGCCTCCACTTTGACGCTCTGGGCGGATGGGTGGTGAGGGCGATCGCCTCGGCTCGGGCGGCGCGCTCGAGTGCGTCGTCCACCTCTACCAGGGGTGCTCCCCCAGCCGCTTGGCTCAACCACCAATCGGAGAGGCTGGGATTCTTGGGCAGGAGCGGCCCGTGCAGATAGGTGGCCACCACAGTACCCAGCCAGGCGCCCTCCTGGCCGCTGTCCCCGTCGTTGCCGCGACCGTGGAGGACCTTGCCCAGCGGATTGGCCCCCGGGTGCAGCAGGGTGCGGCCGCTGTGGTTCTCGAACCCCACCAGGATGGGGTCGCGCAGCCCCAGTCGCGGATCGGCGGCCACCATGAGGTTTCCCACCAGGCGCCGGGTGCCCGCCTCCGTGTGCAGCGGCAGGAGCCCGAGGCCCGGGATGCGGACGCCCCCGGCGGTGAGGTAGTGGGTGCCGAGCAGCTGGAAGCCGGCGCAGACCGCGAGCAAGGGCTTGCCCCGGCGGACAGCATCCTCGAGCGCCGCCCCCTTGTTGGAGATGAGGTCGTGGGCGACCGCCTCCTGGTCCAGGTCCTGCCCCCCCCCGATGAAGAAGCCAGAACACGAATCCATCAGCCGGTTGCAGCCGCCCCCCAGCCCGATCTCGACGACCTCCAGACGGATACTCCTCAGCTCGGCCCGACGGAGGAGTGCCAGGATGTTGCCTCGGTCGCCGTAGAGGTTCATCTCCTTGGGGTAGAGGTGCCCCAGGCGGAGCTTGCGCTCGATCACGGCTGGCGCCCCGCGGCCGCAGCAGCACGGGTCAGCAAGCGGTGCCACTCCAGCATGGCGGTGTAGGTCAGCAGTGCCGGAACCGGAACGCCCGGAGTGGCCATGGCGACGATCGCGTCCAGCGCCGTGCGGGGGGTCGGACAGACGGTGACCAGCTCCCGCGGGACACCGGCGTAGCCCAGACGAAGAGCCAGCTCGCGGGCGCGGCGACCGGACACGACCACGTGGATCGGCCGCCCCCGCAGCAGCCGCTCCATGTTCACGTCCCAGATCCAGGAGACGTCCCGCCCATCCGCGACCAGGTCGTTGAGCGCGATGGCCAAGACCGGGCTGCGATCCAGTTCCATCACGGCCGCCAGGTTCTCCTCAAGGCCGGCGGGGTTCTTGGCCAGCATGAGTCTGACCGCGGTGCCCTGCCAGGGCACGATCTGAAACCGTCCGAAGGCTGCATGGAAGGCCTCGAGCCCGGCCGCGATCGCGGCCGGCGCGACCCCGATCGCGCAGGCGGCCGCGGCGGCAGCGGCGGCGTTGGCAGCGCTGAAGCGTCCGCCCAGGTTGACCCGGGTTTCGATCGCCCATCCGTCGGCTCCGCCTATGGTCATCTCCACCGCATCCAGCCCCAAGAGGCGCACTCCACTGGCCAGGAACTGGGGCTCGGGGCGTTCAAAGCCGCAGCTTGGGCAGCGGTAGGTGCCGCAGTGTGCATAGAAGACGACTTGGAACTCCATCTCAGACCGGCAGCGGGGGCACACGGCTGCGTCCGAAACCACCGGCAGCTGATGTCCCATCTTCTCCTCCAATCCGAAGAGCAGGCGCTGCGCGCCGGCCATGGCCGCGGTCTCGGCCATGGCCGCCACCCTGGGGTCGTCGGCGTTGCCCACCCAGAAGCTCCCGGCGGGCAGCGCGGCGGTGGCAGCGGTCAGGCGCTGGGCGATCTGGTCGACCTCGAAGGAGCGATCGAGCTGGTCCCGGAAAGCGTTGAGCACCACCAGACCGGTCGGTCGGATCTCCTGCACC